>JAFIEW010000023.1 GCA_020832375.1 Cyclobacteriaceae bacterium | reverse complement strand
CATAGCGATATATTTTGCACTCAAATATAAGAAATTATCTTTACACCTCTAAAAATGTATAACTCGTCTCAACGCACTTGCCAATTATATGCCTATACTATTACCTTTAAAGTAGGTATCTGATCTTAGTGATCAATCTGTAAATGGAGCTATTTATTCTAAGTCTTTTAATTGTGAGGGTTTTATTTCTTTAGTACATCGGTCATTAAAATACCGTCCGATTGGTTGAGAGTTTTCAATCCCTATCAACTGATTGTAATTTTTTAGGGGATAGAGTTTTGTTTAAATGCTTTGATTTCAGATGGATAAGCTTTTTTAAGTGATATTTTTATATTTGAATCGCATTATAGTTTTTGGAATAATTTTTGAGTAATTTGCTTTATTAACAGGGCCTAGCCATCCATTACTTTTTTCTGTAAGATGGTTAAGTTGCCTTCATAAATTTTATGTCATTGGTGTTTGCGTAAATATTTTTTTGCATATTCCAACCCATGGCACATTTTTGTTGTCATTATTAAATGAAGCATATCATGCCTAACAGTATCGAAGATGAGCGACTGATAAAAGGCTGTCTGAAAAATGACCGTGCCTCTCAATTTGCACTTTATAAAAAATATGCTGGTCAGCTAATGCTTGTTGCTGCGCGATATGCTAATCACCAAGAAGACGCTGAAGATATTTTACAAGAAGCATTTATAAAAGCATATGATAAGTTGGACTCTTATCAATCTGATTCGCCAATATTTCATTGGCTTAAGAAGATTGTAGTAAATACAGCACTCAATAAAATCAGAGCTAATTATCATATGTACCCTTTGGTAGATGATCACCAAGATAAGGATCAGCCCTCTGGAATGACCAATGCAATAGAGCATTTTTATTTTGAAGATTTGGTGAAGATGATACAAAGCTTACCAGAAGGCTGTCGATTGGTTTTTAACCTTTATACCATAGAAGGTTATACGCATGTAGAAATAGCAAAAAAATTGAAGATAAGTACAGGAACCTCAAAGTCTCAGCTAAACCGAGCAAAGGCACTCTTGAGAGAAATGATTAGGGAAAGTGAAAGAGATTCTTATGAAGCATATAGACAAAAATAACCTGGAAGATAAAGCTTGGCGCAATAAGTTCGAAGGAGGAGAGCTATCGACTTCTGATGCACTATGGGACAATATTAGTGCCTCGTTAGATAAAAATGAATTAGGTAGGCTTCAGTCAGAAAACTACCGCTATAAAATCATTGCCGCCTCGCTAATTTTATTTATCAGCCTTTTGGCAGCGTATGCCTTTACGCTATCACTGTCTGTACAATCCTCTCAACAAGCGTTGACAGAGGCTAAAAAAGAGATAAGTGCTCAAAATGAACTGTTGGTAGCTCAAATTGAGGAAAATGAGGAGCTTGCAAAAGCTTTAGCTGTGAGCAAGGGCACAGTAAAAAGTAGGGAATCTCAATTGGCAGAGCTTCTCGCTGATAACGAATCTTATAAAAAGCGTCTCCCTTCGGCTACTCCTGTAATCAATAATCTAGGGACTAACTCAGGAAGACTTTCAAGCACTCCAAAAGCTTCGATCCGCGAAAGTATGACAATCAAGAGAGATGCACCTCAATCTATCAATACCTATGCATGGCAAGAAAGACCAGCTAGTTACCAAGCAAGCGGCATAAAGCGTTTAAAAGCCGATCAATATATTAGTGGTAGCTATGCAGCATTAGAAAAAACACCTAGCTTGAATACTAGACTGCGGCACAATTTTGCTGGTGTAATGGCTTCTGTAGGTAGTTTTGATCCGCAAACGCAAACGAATCTTAATAGTCCTGATGTTTTGCCATCACAGATGATAGCTGCCTCTCAAACCGATGGCTCCACCTCCTCTGCCCGGACTTTTTCTACTAATGTCGTTACTAGGGATGTAGAAGAAAGTCACTCTCCAGATGTAGCATTCAGCTATGGGGTAATGGGTGGGTTTACCTTAGCAGATCGATTAATATTGCAGACAGGAATTTCTCGCATGAACATGCGAAGCCGTACTGATATGGCAATTACTACAACTACAAGGATAAATCCGATGTTTGTTATTAGCGCTGACAATGATGCAATCATCAATCCAGCAAATGTGGAGGAAAACACTTTCGGTTTAATCAATGAGTTTGACTATTGGAGTGTGCCCTTGCAGCTGGGTTATGTTTTGGGATCAGGAAGGCTTCAGATCATTCCTTCTTTTGGGGTAGCTGCAGATTTCCTGGCCAATTTCAATCAAAGGTCAGATAGTGGTATCAACTTAAATCCTGATGGTGAGCATGCTTATCGATCAGCTCATTTATCTGCTTTGGGTTCGCTTTCTTTCAATTACTTCTTAACGCCAATGTTGGCTATTAATGTTGAACCAGCTTACAGGCACGCACTTAATCCTGTTACGGATGTAAATAATAGACACAGCTCTCAGCCTGCTTTATTTAATTTGAATCTTGGATTGAGGTTTCACTTGAACTAATCATCATTCTGGGTTAAAATATACCCATTTCAATAAACCACAGTCGTGTAACAGTTGCCGTAATGTTTTAGTTGTGCACAATATGGGTACGTTATAGGGACATGGTTTACACTTTTAAGCATAGCATTTTTTTCAAAACAAATTGGCTATCCAATGGGTAGATGAGCGTGCAGTAATAAATTACTTTTTATTAAAAGAGGTGAATCAACAATTTGCTTATCTCCATAATTATATGAGTAGATGATGCGACTTGAATAAATACAACTTGTTACGCTCTTTCAGCCCTAATTATTGGGCTGAGGTACAATTGCTCGGATACTTACTAATTGTTCACAAAGCTTTTATACCAAATTGGCAATCTCCATATTTTGAGACTTTGCTTTATATATATTCTCTCTTTTTTTTAATAAGGCTCAATTATCCTCCTCATCCCACGCAAAGCAAAATAAATCGAAGTAACTTCATGCGGTCTGTATGCGTTTTAATAATGGTTATGTAAAGACAAAAGGTCTTTATTAATTTTCACCAAAATTGATTAAAACATGAAAATATTCGATCAGCAAGACTTTTTTAAACTCGCTAATAAAAGTGGGAAATATGTAGTATCCATTTATGTACCCACCGAAAGGCACAGTAGCGATGCCTACAAAACCGAGCGCACCTTGTTTAAAAATATGTTACAAAAAGCGGAAGAAAAGCTAGAAACCGTTCATCAGCTACAATCTAAAGACGCCCGAGCTCACCTACGAGCGGGTTATGACTTGCTCGAGGATACCGAATTTTGGAAATATAATAGTGACTTATTAGCTGCATTTTTCTTCGATGGAAAACTTGAAACTGTCACCGTACCCATCCATCACCCCAAAGCTGAATTTTTTGTGAGCACAAAAGCTTATCTATTGCCACTAAGCCAAGAGCTTCAGGGGAATGGCCACTATTATGCACTTCATCTAAATTTAGATAGAATCCGCCTTTTCGAAGGTACCAAAAGTACCTTTTCAGAGGTTACCCTTGACCCTGAAGAGGTAGCACTTTCTTTTACTGAAGAGGAAAAGACCGACGAAAACCAAAAGAACCTTCAAGCTCAGGGTGGTGTGGGTAAAGGTGGTGCTATGTACCATGGTCATGGGGATGGTGCTGATGAAGAAAAAAAGGTGACCATCCTAAATTATTTTCACCGCATGACCAATATGCTTGAGCCGCTACTCAATAAGAATCCTTTGCCTTTGTATTTGATTGGTGTAGATTATCTCATCCCGCTTTTCACTCAGGCTTCAAAATATAAGCACTTAGCTGATACGCACGTAATTGGTGCATTTCAGTGGAATCAGATTGGTCAGATGCACGCAGAGGTATGGGATTTGGCACGCACCCAGTTTGAAAGAAATAAAACTGAAAGCAATGAGGCCTTTCAGTTGAAGCTCTCCAAGCGACTCGCGGTGCAAGATGAGCCTTTATCGCTTATTAAGGCGGCTCTTACAGGCGCGGTAGATACGCTATACGTAAGAGAAGGACATGATCATATCAGTGGAAGTTATGATGCCGATAAGCATCAAATTCAGTTGACAGAAAACGGCACTTCTATCGATCATTGCTTAATTGATATGGCAGTCAGTAAAACCCTAGAAAGTGGTGGAAAGGTGTTCATTTTAGAAAATGGAGAGATGCCAGGCTCCGCTGCAATAGCGGGAACTTTAAGATACGAGTTGGCATAGGATAATCACCTAGTATATTTAAAAAAAAGGCTCTTTTGAGCCTTTTTTTATGGTTTTACAAAATTCGGATGTGAATACTCAGGCTTCGGATACTTATAAAACCCTTCGCCAGTTTTCTCCCCGAGCTTTCCTTCCTTCACATATTTTTCGAGCACCTTCGCAAAGCGCTTCGAAGCTGAGTCCTCGCGCGCATTGACTACATGGTATGCCGTATCTAGGCCTATACTATCCATGATGCCAAAGGGCCCCATCGGCATATGGAAGTTGACCATCCAGCTTCTGTCTATATCTTGAAATGATGCCACTTCATGACTCAGCAACCTGCCTGCTGCTCCGAGAAGTGCAAGTAGCATGGTGTTGAAAATATACCCTGGCCATTCTTTCTTAATATACACAGGCACCTGATTCAATTTCCTCCCTACCTCCATGAGCAAGTCACAAAAAGCGGGATCTGTGCCTTCATGTGGCATAACATCCACTACACGGCTGTAGAATACGTCGTGAAAGTGAAATGCACAAAACTTCGCAGGCCTGCCGCTTACCTCGGCAAACCAACTCGGCAGCATATAGCTGGTGTTGGTGGTAAATAAAGTATGCTCTGGGCACTTCTCACCGAGCTGCTTCCATACTTTCTTCTTGATTTCCACATCCTCAGTCACACTTTCATTAATGAAGTCAGCGTGCTTGCAAGCCTCATCGAGGTCGAGGGTGAAAAATAAGTTTTGATTTACTTGAGATGAGGATCTTTCATCCAGCTGCCCTGATTTTATTAGTTGACTGGTGATCTTATCCATCGTCTTTTTTGAAGCCTCTAAGGCTTTCTCGGTGACATCATAAACGGTCACTTGATACCCTGATATGGCAGCTTGAAGTGCCACTCTACTGCCTAGAGTGCCAGCACCTACCACTAAAAAGTTTTTGATTTCTTGCATTTGTTCGTTGGTTTTGTTGCTTAAATTTTACCGCTTGCTATTGCTTTTTGTGCATTGCGTCCGCAAGCTTTGATCACATAAATCAATGCGCCAAAGCGGGGGTCTTTGGTTTTGCCCGCTACAAATCGCGCATATATTTGCTGGCAGATCACCCCTACTTTAAAGCACCCAAAAGCGTAGTAAAAAGGGAGGTGAGTGAGCTTTCTTCCCGATTGCTCGGCATAATATGTAGCTACTTCCTGCCTGCTCATATTGCCAGGCATCCATGAGATGTTAAATGGCTTGAGAGCGTTCTCATCCCCCTCTTCAGTCCAATAGGCGAGAGAAGTACCCAAATCCATCAGCGGATCACCAACAGTGGCCATTTCCCAATCCAATACAGCGAGTATCTCGTGGATATTGCTAGGGTTAAGCACCAAATTGTCGTATTTAAAGTCATTATGTATGAAGGTACTATCGCTATCGGCGGGGATGTTGGATTCTAGCCAGCTCGCTGTATTGTCCATGTCAGCAAGCTTGTCGGTAGCGGCATTATAGTATCGCTTAATCCATCCTTTCACTTGTCGCTCGGTGTATCCTTCGCCTTTGCCTAGAGCATTGAGGCCTGTTTTATCAAGGTCTACCTTGTGTAGATCGGCTAGCTGATCGATTGCTTTTCTACTGAGTTTACTGAAGTCGTCGGCACTCATGTGAAGTCCCTTAGGTACTTTATTGCGCAGTATGACGCCTTTCACCCGTTCCATTACGTAGAAAGGTGCTCCGATCACGTCCTCATCTCCACAATAAAAAACCGCTTTTGGTATTTTGTCAAAGTGACCCTCTAAGGCTTTGAGCACTTTAAATTCTCGCTCCATATCGTGGCCGCCGCGTACATTTGCTCCGATGGGTGGTCGCCGAAGAACGTACTCCTGTCCACTACTTTCTATGAGGTAGGTGAGGTTCGAAAAGCCGCCGGGAAATTGCTGAATATTGATTTTGTCGCTGAAGCTATCCACCTGCTTAGCAAGGTAAGTTCCCAATACTTGCAAGTCGGGTAGCTCGCCAGTGCGTACCTCCTGCGCATGGTCTATTAGCTGACTTTTATCTTGTTGCTCCATAGGTTTTTAAGATTTTTCTTGCCAATACTGTTTTGTGTACTTCGTCAGGACCATCGTAGATGCGAGACCCTCTTTCGTGTCGATACCAGAAAGAAAGTAGGGTGTCGTCGGTGATGCCAAGTGCGCCGTGTACTTGGATGGCTTTATCTAGCGTCTGCATCAGGACATCAGCCACAAAAAACTTGATAGTAGAGATTTCTTCTTTTACTGCCTTAGCACCTTTCTTATCCATATCGTAGGCCGTGTGCATCACCATAAGCCTGGAGGCATTGATTTGTGCACGCAGTTCTGCAACCCATACGTGTAGCGACTGCTGATGTGCTAGGGTTTTACCCGCTGCTAGCTCACGATCCACCATGCGCTGACACATTAGGTCAAAGGCACGCTCACAGATGCCGATCCACCGCATACAGTGGTGAATCCTACCCGGTCCTAGTCGCTCCTGTGCCAGAGCAAACCCTTGCCCTTCCTTACCAATGAGGTTAGATTTGGGTACCCTTACATCCTTGAACTTCACTTCTCCGTGGCTGAGATATTCGTCGCCTGCTTCGCCCATAATGGGAATGTTGCGCACAAGCTCATATCCTGGCGTATCCAAGGGTACTAAAATCATGCTCGCTCTTAGGTAAGGATTTTCATTGTTAGGGTCGGTCTGTGCCATTACAATGGTGAAGGCAGCGCCGTCGGCACCTGTGGTAAACCATTTGTGGCCATTGATTACCCACTTATCGTCTTCGAGCACTGCAGTGGTTGACATATTTACAGGATTAGAACCCGCGTGCATGGGCTCGGTCATGGCGAAGCAAGAGCGAATGTCTCCTGCCCAAAGTGGCTTAAGGTATTTTTCCTGCAGTTCAGGGGACGCAAACTGATGCATCAACTCCATATTGCCGATATCTGGCGCATGACAGTTGCAGAGGTAGTGCCCCAGAGGGGATGTGCCCAATAGCTCACTCACCTGCGCAAAGTCAGGCAATGAAAGGCCAAGGCCACCATCGGCAATGGAAAGATGAGGGTTCCATAAGTTGAGTTCCTTGGCTTTCGATCGCAGCTCTTTTAAAAGTTTACTGGAGTGACTAAAAGGCTTTGATACCACCGAAAGCTCTACAGGATAAACGTGTTCTTTAAGAAAATCTCGATAGCGGCTGAGTAAATCATCGAGTTCATCGCTCCCAAAAATCCGCTGACTGTTAGATTCCATATTATTTGTTTTCAAGCATTAAAAAAACTTTATTTTCATGAGAATGGAAAAGCGAATAGCCTTAGATGGCCTATGATCAATAGAAGGAAATCAAGATTGAGGCATTAGGCTGCTATTTCGGGTCGCTAAGGCTATTTGTAGCTGACTAGATGGTAAAGCCTCCGTCAGCAGTAAGCGTTGCTCCGGTAGTATAGCCTGAGGCATCGGCTGCAAGGAAAAGCGCCATCATAGCTATTTCCTCCGATTTACCCACTCGCTTGATCGGAAGCAACTTCATCATTTGGTTCATGATTTTCTCATTACTCCATAAAGCTTCACTAAACTTGGTCTTTATAAGTCCTGGGCAAATAGTATTCACACGGATGTTGTCATCGCCCAGCTCTTTCGCGAGCACTTTGCTCAATGATATCAAAGCCGCTTTACTAACGCTATAAATACCTAAGCCAGGCTCTGGACTGATGCCGCCGATAGAGCTGATATTAATAATGGATCCGCCGCCACTTGCCTTCATCGATGGGTAAACAAGCTTCGATAGTTCAAAGGCCGCTTTTACATTTACATTCATGATTTTGTCAAAAGCCGCTTCATCAGTATTCAATGCTGGACCAAAGACAGGGTTGGCAGCTGCATTGTTCACTAATATATCTACCTTTCCGTAGGCTTCGATGGTTTTGTCTACTAGCTTTTTGTTTTCCTCCATATTGCCAACATTGGCAGCAATAGCTTTGGCCTCTCCACCAGCTTTACGGATGTTTTCCGCTACTTCGTCTACCGCCTCTTGCTTGCGACTACTTACGACCACCCGAGCACCCGCTGCTGCTAGTGCTTCGGCAATTGATTCTCCTATACCTTTTGAAGCCCCTGTTACGATGGCTACCTTATCATCTAAACGCATTAAATTGGCTATGTCCATGATATTGATTGTTTGTTTTATGGTTTGAATTTTAGTATGCATGCCTAATATGTTTTAATCTACGAGAAATCGATTGAAACGGCAAATTTTTGATAAAAAACTTGATATGCGGTTGGTGAAAATGGAAGGCAAGCTTATTGTTCAAAATGCTGAGCCTTGAGAATTAAATACACGATTTAGCAAGGCGATAAAAAATAGATGGTCACTTTTGCTCTTTGAAAAGCTAAAAATAGGCTGCAGGGATGATTTCCTGTTAGGCTGCTGATTTAGTTCTTACTATTCAGACTTAGGCTTTCCCCATGCTCACCATGGATAGAACCTTAGAACTTACAAAAAATTCAGCAATGCTTGCGGATATCACATCAAGAGTATTTATTTTAACCGCTCACCGCTCACCGCTCACCGCTCACCGCTCACCGCTCACCGCTTCAAACCAATCCAAACTGCTTGAGGTGATGCTTAAAATGTTTGTTGTGAAAGATCACCCATTCATCATAAGATAGTGGTCCCATGAGAGGATGGTTAGGCTTTTCGTTGGGGTGCTTTTGATAATACTGTTGGAAATAGTCGATTTCCTGCTCAAGGTATTGAAAGGCAGCATTGAGGTTGGGTGTGACGAGCTTTGGCAAGCTGTCGCTCAGCATGGGTGCTTTCACTCCCATAGGAATTTCCTTGTCGCCGTGTATGATTGATTGTTTGATCGCTTCTGCCTTTTCTATGGGGATGTAGAGCTTAAGAGGTATTTTACCACTTGAGCCCATGATCGCAAAGGCGAGGTGTTCTACCATATGGTGCGCTTTCATGATACCCCATGCGGCAGGTGTATCTTCTTGCAGTTGAGCAAATAATGGACGAAAGCTCTCTGGATCGAGGATATGGATCATTTTTGGTGATTTTGAGGAGTAATTTCATTGAATGAGTAATCAATATAGTAAGAAGGCTTCAAACTTCCCAGCATAGGGAGGAGATGCAGTAAGCGATTTCCATATTATCACTCAAGGCAAGCTACTGTCCTCATCCCACGCAAAAAAAAGGAGAACACATTTACTTATGTAATCAATCACACAGAAAGTGTCAGTATCATGCTGCATATTGCGTTCATGAATTACAAACCAAGGGCCAGCGAACATCAAGTAGAGCATGGGTGATAAAAATCACGGAAAATGAAAATTGAATTCTCCACCTTTGTATCATAGTTTTTTAAAGAGTAACAAATAATCAAAAAATATAAACGATGAAAGTAGAACAGATTTATACCGGATGTTTGGCACAAGGTGCCTACTATATCGAGTCTAATGGTGAGGTGGCGATTGTAGATCCATTGAGAGAAACAGCACCCTACATTGAAAAAGCAAAAGCCGACGGAGCAAAGATTAAGTATGTTTTAGAGACGCATTTTCATGCTGACTTCGTATCAGGTCACGTTGACTTGGCGGAGAAGACAGGTGCAAAAATTGTATTTGGACCCAATGCTAAAATTGAGAATTACGATGCTCATATTGCCACTGATGGTGAAATTCTTGAGCTGGGAAATGTGAAAATAAAAGTGCTACATACCCCAGGTCACACCATGGAGTCTACTACCTATTTGCTACTTGACGATAATGGTAAAGAGCACAGCATCTATTCTGGCGATACCTTATTCATAGGAGATGTAGGTAGACCTGACTTGGCAGTAAAAAGCGACTTGACGCAAGATGATCTCGCCGCTCACCTTTTCGACAGTCTTAGAAATAAGATCATGACCTTACCTGACGATGTGATCGTTTATCCGGGTCACGGTGCAGGTTCTGCATGTGGTAAAAACATGAGTAAAGAAACTACTGATAGCCTTGGCAATCAGAAAGCGAATAACTATGCTTTGAGAGCCGATATGACCAAAGAAGAATTTATCAAAGAAGTAACGGCTGGTCTTACTGCGCCTCCACAATACTTTGGTGCTAATGTAGCGATGAATAAAAGCGGTTACCAAAGTTTCGATAAAGTAAAAGAGCAAGGCTTAGTAGGCCTAACGCCTGACCAATTAGAAGCGGTGGTAAGTGCAGAAGGTGCCTTAGTATTGGATACTCGCCATCAAGACGAGTTCAAAAAAGGCTTTATTCCTCAGTCAATCTTTATCGGTCTTGACGGTCAGTTTGCCCCTTGGGTAGGTGCTTTGATCACTGATATTCACCAGCCGATTGTAGTGGTGACGGAAGAAGGCCTTGAAGAGGAGGCTATTACCCGACTTGCAAGGGTAGGTTATGACAACAGCCTTGGCTATTTAAAGGGTGGATTTGCAGCTTGGAAAGCAAGTGGCAAAGAAGTGGACAGCGTAGAGCAGGTAAGTGCTGAAGAGCTTGCTTCTAAAATGGCTGGTGGTGATGTACGCGTAGTAGATGTGCGCAAGCCATCCGAATACCTTTCTCACCGACTAGAAAGTGCAGTGAATGCACCGCTTGATTTCATCAATGAGCATTTAGAGAAGTTTGACAAGGAAGCAACCAACTTTGTACATTGTGCCGGTGGCTACCGATCTATGATCGCCATGTCCATCTTGAAAGCACGTGGATACCACAATTTGGTAGATGTAGCCGGCGGATTCAAAGCGCTAGAAGCAACAGAAGCTAAGAAAACAGATTATGTATGTCCTAGCACCATTGATGCCTAATCAATTTGCGAGATCGCAAAGATAAAAATATACAATTGACATAGCTGGAAAAGCTCTCTCATCGTTTGGGAGAGCTTTTTTTGTGGGATGAGGGGGTAAGATGCTCGGCTGTAAGCAATGAGTTTGCGGTAGGGTTGAAACATCACCGAACTGTTATTTTAGTATAGCGATGCCTTAAATAGCTATTTAAGACTTCTAAAATGACTGTACAGGCATTGAAATTAAATGATGCATTACAAATGCTCATCAGTTGCTTGAAAATCTGTATTGTGCAAAAAAATAACCCACTACCAGATCGATAAGTGGGTTATGCCTTTGAATTTTAACCTTGAGACTATCGATTTTTTAACAGCAATTCTGAAAGTCTCATTTTCGATGTTGATGTTCTAGCATCAGGTGCATTTTCTTCAATCCACTTTTGTTCGAATGCATCAATGTTTACAAAATCCCCTTCGTAAACTCCTCGAAGCTCGTTGCCACCTTCAAGACTAATATTGATTATCATAGATTGTGGTTCGCTTTTGACTTGGTCATAATCATAGGTCAATGTGCCGGATATTCCTTCTAGCTCTTCATCGCCACTATCTGTTTCTGGGTCAAAGCCAAAGGTCAAATTAACCATTGCGTTAGGGGAGTTAGCTGTTTCCGACTCATCAAAGTTCATGACTTGATAGGTGGCACTAGGAGTTGAGAGGGAAGTAGGATTGATCAAATTAATTAAAAGAAGCGTAGCCCCTCTTATTTCATCCAAATACTGTTCAATCAATTCTTCATCTTCATTTAGCTCGGCTTCAAATAATAATGCTAAATTGATAGGCCGATCCATTAGAAAAAATTCTTTTTCGTCGCCATAATCTTGGTAGTAAGCATAATCGATTCCAAGTACCTCTTCTTGATTGAAGGTAATATCACCTGATATGATGCTTGGCTCATCATCATCAGAGCATGCAGTGAAAAGTAGGATGGCAAACAATGGGGAAAACGATAAAAATAATAGCTTTTTCATAGAAGTATTTAATTTGAAATATTTTTCAAAAATACAAATTAAATTAGCGAATCCAAATTGGTCATAAACTCTATGAATGGCAGTCGGCCAATGTATTAAAGTGTAATGAATAAAAGTTTGATTATTGTCACCATAATAGCTAACTAGGGCTTGTCTTCATCGGTCTTTTTGAATTATTCACCGCTTTGTGGCATAAAGGTCATTTTCTTAAGCGTATTTTTTAATGCGGGCAGTACATAACTCATCCTTTCGATAATCTTGTATTGAGACATGTCAAAGAAATACCATGATAGACTGTATTTAATTTTCTTGCAAGTTCATTAAAAAATGAGGTTTAGCTTTATCTTGCCATCACACCAACTGCTGTTAATCGGTTCTTTTTTTGACTGGAAAAGTCTGGAAAGGCCTTTCGGGTTAATTGTCCGTAACTTCTAAGATACTAGAGCGTCAAATGTATTGTATACGGTTTGTTCAAGGCTTACTAATGCCCTAGTTGTACGATCTGTTGGATGAGGATCTGTTTTTGATGTATTTCGAAGCTGCAAAGCCAGCGAAGATCAACCGATTTTCCTAACATAATTAAAAATTCTGACCATATTTTAGGCTTTTAAAAACCAATTATTTTGGGTGGCTTTTTTTACGATCAAAGCAACCGATAAGGTATAGATTAAGGCTCTCATAATTCCCAAATAGGGACTGTTCGTGACTGATAAGATCCATTCCTCCAAACCAGATAAGGACAATAGTGGCCAAAGAAATAATGCAAATAGGATATAAGCTAAAAGTGGGTTTTGTCCGGTTTGGTTAATAAGGGTAGGGATATGGAAATGTGTATTCATTCCCCGAAAAAACTCCAAACAAATTATAGCGAGTGATAAACTATGCAAACAATACGAAAGAGTAGTGGGGTCTTTGCTTATCTGGCCATCTACCCCAATGTAACAGAGGTAACCGAAAAACATCCCGATGGCTGCTAAAAACAAAGGTTTTGACTGAGTTGTATAACTTATTACCAAAAGAGAAAAAGTAATTGTATAGGTGAAAAACAGAAAATAGGGAGTCTCATACATCCAAATGCCGATTAATAAAATCGAGAATAAACTTAAAACGACAGGCAAGGACAAGTTTTTTGTATTAGTACTCAATTTGTTGGCGAGATATAGAGCGGGTAAAGCAATGAGCAAATAGTCTAAAAACCCCCATTCAAAAATTGGTTGAATTAATCTATTTATAGTTGGTGGATTTATCAACCCAAATTCTCGACTTATAAAAAATCCGGCCACTACGAGAGAAAATATTAAAATTGGGTAACTTCTCCCCCACCTTAAAACGAGGATTTGCAAGAGAGCACAGGCGAGGTAAACATGAGCTAAAACTTTAATTATCGGGTCACTTTTCTGTAAACTGATCATTTCAAACTGAGTCGATAACCAATAGAAGCTCAAAAGCAATATTGCCCAAAAGATGAGCTTATAAAAGTCTCCAAGCATTTGGTTAAACTTTTTACTATATAGAACAAGTATAATTCCAAAGCCTAAAAGAGAAAACACCCATTGCAAGGTTTCTGGTGGATTTTGAATCTGATGGGCTTTAAAATGCTGAAAAAGAAAAGCAAAAGTAAGTAAAGCAAAATATCTTGCAGGAATCTGATAAATAGTCGATTTGGATATTTTAACGCTATAAGGCACTGCATATGCCATTGCAAATATAAAAAGTGGAAAAACTAGGTCTACCCATGTATACCCACTCAGGTGAGGAGAAAACTCATGTTTTGGGGGCGGGAGTTGAGCATGATACATGAACTCTGGTAATACACCAAAAGGTATTAATCCTGAAAAAAGCATCCCTAATATAGCAATAGCTCTTAATTGATCTATGGCGGGATTTCTTGTACGCTGTTCTTTCAATACTGTTATTAAATTTACAATGAATATTCCTGCAATAGCTCTAAGCCATCTCGTTTAATCTATTGATGAGTCTTTCAAAACCGGCTTTTCACTCATGGTAAACTCTAGCACTCCGCCTTTACTTATTTGTTGATGTGAAATCTGAAAATCAGTTAAAATCTCCCCATTCCACTTGACCTCTTTTATGTAGGATCTATCCTTTGAGTTATTTCTTGCTATAATTTGTAAAACATTACCATTAGAAAGTTTTACCTCTGCCTCTTTACAAATTGGACTTCCTATAATATAAATTCCTGAAGCAGGATTAACCGGATAAATCCCAATGGCACTTAATACATACCATGCTGACATTTGACCACAATCCTCATTACCGGGTAAGCCGTTGGGTCCTGTTGTATAAAGGCTATCCATTATTTGCCTCACTCTATATTGTGTTCTGTCGGGTCTAGCAGCTTGCGCAAACATATAGGGGATATGGTGACTTGGTTCATTTCCATGGGCATACTGACCAATCATGCCTGAAATATCTGCTGATACATTTTCACCTCTCATCTTTGAACTTACCTCAAAAGTAGAATCTAACATCTGAATGAATTCATCTTGTCCACCATATAGGTCAATTAGTCCTTTCACATCATGAGGTACGAACCAAGTGTGCTGCCATGCTGTTCCTTCCACATACATACCTTCAAAACCATGCTCACTATAAAATGGATCGAATGGTTCTACCCAATCGCCATTACTATTTTTTGCCCGCATGAACCCAGACTCCGGATGAAATAAATTTCGATAATTTTGTGAGCGATGGGCAAATTTCTGAAAATTACTTTCATCTCCTAGCTTTTTAGCTACTTGGGATATACACCAATCATCAAAAGCATATTCCAATGTTTTTGTAACCGACCAGCCGTGCAAATCAGCAGGAATATAACCATATTCTCTATAAAGATCAGTACCTCTAATATCTTGTGCGGCACTTGCTAACATTGCTTCATAAAATACTTCGACATCCTCATTTAATTGCCCCTTTAAGATGGCATCAGCAATAATAGGTATAGCATGATATCCGGTCATTGTATTGGTTTCATTGGCAGAGAGATCCCAAACCGGTAATAGCCCATACTCTTCATAAAAAGCAAGCATGCTATATAAAAAGTCTAGGTTTTTTTCTTTGTGAATTAGCGTATACAAGGGATGAAGTGCTCTAAAAGTATCCCAGAGTGAAAAAACAGTATAGCGATCTCTTTCTTTAGTTTCATGAATTTTTCCATCTGCTCCTTTGAACCTTCCATCTACATCAGCATGTAAATTTGGCGCAACCAAACTGTGATATAAGGCGGTATAAAAAATGGTGTCTATTTGTGGTGTGATGCCTTCAAATTGAATTCGAGTAAATTCGTTTTCCCATGCTTTATTGGCCTTTTCCTTATACCCATCAAAGTCAAATCCCTGAAACTCGGCATCAAGGTTTAGTTTTGCATTTTCAATTGAAACAGACGATAGTCCAACGATGACTTGGAGTTCATTTACTTCTTGTTGAAACCCACTCAGCACCACCTGCAAACTATCTCCTTTGGCAACACTGTCAAATTTAAGGGGCTCTCCAGCTTGCCATAGATCTGCAGATGAAAAAGCTTCATTAAACTTAGCATAAAAATAAACTCTTTGATCTTTCGCCCAACCCGTCGAATACCGATACCCTTGCAAGACTCCTGCTTCAGGTGTTTCCAAATATGTTTCAGTGGGCTTATCCCAATTAATATTAAATCCCAAATCAACAGAAATAGCCCATTCAGTATCTTGCGGAAAGGTATAGCGATGAATACCTACTCGTTTTCCTGTTGTCAACTCAGCTTGAATTTGGTTATCTAACCTAACAGAATAATAGCCGGGATGCGCAATTTCATTTTCATGTAAAAAAGGTGCTGGAGATGGCAGGTTTTCTCTTTGGCGATCAAAAGGCATAAAAGAAATATCTGCATAATCGCCTATACCAGTACCTGAAAGATGAGTATGACTAAACCCAGCAATGACGGAGTCTGAGTAGTGGTAGCCTGAGGACCAATCCCAACCCTCAGTGCCATTGTCGGGGCTGAGTTGCACCATGCCGAAAGGCCAAGTAGCACCTGGGTAGGTATGTCCATGACCACCAGTTCCAATAAACACATCTACTATTGTTAACTTTTCAGCCTCATATTCAGAGCGATTAGGCTTGCTATCACAACTCCAAAATAAAACAACTAGCGCCATCAAAGACATTTTTACTTGAGCCATAGTTTATTACGAATGGTTTCCTTTTGATTACTTATTTGAATGATATAAAGTCCTTTATCCTGAGAAAGGTCTAATTCTTGTGTCCCTTGCTCTGAAATTATTCTCTTATGAAGCAGCCTGCTGCCAGAAAGATTAAAAACTTCAAACTCATACTCATCACCTTGCTGTAAGCCGGATATATTTATTCTTCCCGCAGAAGGGTTGGGATAAAGTTTAATCTTTTCTTTATAGAGATGGGTAAATAAAACCGTATCCTCTTCTTCTTCCTCTTCTTCTGAGGTGCTAATTGATAGGAATAAGGTCGCTCTACCACAAAATAAAAACTCACTACCGTAGCACAATTCAAAATCAATTTCTTCAGTGGTATCCGTATTTGGGTTTGGAAGATAGAAAAGAGTACTTCCACTTATTTGGATATCACCATGATCTGAATCTTCAAGAGCACGAGCAGTAATATGCCCTAAATCAAAGGTATTTCCACCAGAACTTAGATCGATAGTAGCTCCCTCTAGTGAGCTAATTGTAAGGCTTTGATCTACAGGTTCCAATGATTCGATACTGAAATTAAGATCAAAAGAAAGGGTACGAATTCCATCAGCCACCACAAAGCTGCCCTGTATGGCGCCATTGGTGATTTCAATACGAGCTTGTTCGCCAGGCTCCAAGAAGTAATTTCCTAGTTTCTGCCAACTACTTCCGTTATCCCTTTGGTCTACACGAATAGTATCTGTACCACCAAGGTGGTGAATTAAAAATGGTGTGTCGGCAGCACGATTTCCGGAGGCCACCCACCAGGCACTTAATTCATAAAACCCAGCCTGATCAATATCCAATTGATATCTTACAAGTTCACTACCATCACCAGGTTCATTTATTAAGGCAGGCGAGTCCCCCCAAAACCCGGGGTTTGCGGTTTCAGACCAACCATCACCTATTATGGAAGTAGTTTCGTCTTCAGTATCGTTGAAAAATAATGCTTCCGGCTCTTCGGGAAGTCCAAGTCTGTCAACTGTAGTGATGGCTAAAATAGTAGGCACTGTTCTTTGTTCGGAAGGGCTATTGATATAACCCTCTGAAGTGGCCATTTGAGTTGATCCACCTCCATCCAAGTTAATTGCCTCCACACAAGCAAGTTCATTAAACATAAAATCCGCTAAATCAGGTAGTGAAATACCTGCTGATTGATTCTGTCTTCCATCAGCGGTAAGCAGTATAACTTGATTATCCGCAGTATAGCCAAATGCTGTTCTAGGGTCTTCGTTATCTAATCCTACACCAGAACCCCACATGATTTCTTCGTTGTAAGTGATATTAATTTGACCGTTCTTGATAAGAACAGGAGCACCGCCTAAGCCCATTAATAGATTAGGAAACGGTTCTCCTTCATTGGCAGTAGGGGCAAGAAGGGGAGAGCTTGCTTGAAAGTCATATCTCAAAGGAGCATCAAAAACCCGGATGCCATCAAATGCACTTCCAAAATGATACACCCATTCGATACTAGGGGTAAAGTCCTCATCCACAGCTAACATGGAACGAATCACCGGAAAGCTTTGACCGGATCTACTTACTGCGGTCACATTTTGAGCCTCTACTTGCTGCCCAGGCGTGATCACACTTGATAAGGAAGTACCTCCAGAAAAATACCCACCATTAATCGCCGCAATAGCCCCTACCTCTGACACAAAAGCGGGTAGCAACTTAGAAGAAGATAAGTAAGGTCTCAACACAATGCTATCTTGATTTATATCAAGCTTCAGGTAAAATAGCTCTGTATTCGGGCTTTCTCTTGTTGCTTTAAAAACTTTTACCACCTCTGGAAAATCATACTCCTCGGTGATTTCTTCTATTTCAAATGAGGATTGCGGCCATAGCATCCCTCCCCATAAAAATAACAATACGGAAAGATAAAGCTTTTTCATTCTCTTACTACTTTAGGGATTATATCGATTTTTCGAAAGTATTTTGCCTCCAATAGGTAAAGTAAATACTTAATTTATGAACTAGATGGCCCACTTAAAGTGCTATAATTCATTAGCTTATCCACTAAGTAAAGCTATTTAAAATAAGCAACCTTTCATATAAAATTGATTTGCGTCTATGTATTTCTCAATTACTTAATTAAAATCAGGAAATACCATTGGCGCAGGATATAGTACTTTAAAGGTTTCTCTTCTATCAAGTAGAACATTGTAAAAGAAATGAATTTCTCCATTAGCACCTGCGGCTCTGTTAGCTTGAATCATCTGTGCTAGGAACTCCTCTGAAGGAACATATCCCCCTAAAAAGGATAGTATTCCGGGAAAGAAAATATCCAAATGTTGGCTGCCCATTCGATTAATTTGTTCATTGAGTAATGAACGGTATACCCCTACACCCTGATTATCTCTTCGGTATAGCTGAGGGCTAACAAGGTCACAATATCCACCTTGCACCCATGCGGGCCAATCTTGCAAATACTCTACAAAACCAAAGTTTAATGGACTTGGTGACATAGCAACCAGGCAATTAGGGTTTTCTACTTTTACTTGTTTATATAAATCTTCGCCCCAAACATTCAGGATATCCGCTCGCCATTGTAACCATTCTGGGTTCGTACGGTCTTGTGGGGGTTCCTGACCTTCGTGTTCCTCCATGTAGCGATTGACAGTATATTCGTCATACCCACCTTCGCTTGGCATAGCAGGTAGCCGGTCATCGCCCTGAATACCATCTATATCAGGATAGTTTTTCACTACTTCAAGTACTAATTCGGTCATGAAATCTTGTACTTCAGGTAAAAGAGCATTAAGCCACCAAAACCCATTTTTGACAACGATATCTCCATGACGATCTATAGCTGCCCATTCAGGCTTTTCTGTTAAAATAGGACCTGCGGCACCATTAAATGCTGCAAAACCATATTCAAACCAGGCAAATACTTTTATACCTTCCGCATGTGCTGCATCAATAAGCTCTCTTAAAGGGTCTCTACCGCCATAAATGGGATTGATACTAACACCTGTAAGGTTTTCCATTACTTCTGATGGATATGTGGTCATGGCTCTGTTATAAGTCACCGCAAAAATGGAGTTGATATTTAACTCCTTGCATAGAGCTACAGCTTCTTGAATTTGATTTTGAGATAATAGCACATCACTATCCACATTTGTTAACCATACACCTCTAACACCGATTTCCTCTTCTCCTTCCTCTACTATTAACTCATAGCTCTGTGTACTTGCACTATCAGGCGCAGTTACTTCTATGGTAAGTGGGGATGTGAGGTCTACAGTCTCACCAGAGGCTGGTGAGGAAAAAGCACCTTCTCGGGACAATTCTATTTCAAGTCTAACTTGAGAAAAATCACTCCCAAAAGGTAAAGTTGCGCGTATGATAAAATCAGTATTATCAACCTCTGCATTTACAAATTTATTTGCTAAGGCAAGACTATTAATTTTTGCTTCATTGCTTTCTCCTTCCCTCACTATTACCGTATAGGTTCGTGTTCTTCCACTTTCAGATGTCACTTGATATTGCACAAATGAACTGAAATCTTGTGGCTCACCGCTAGAGGGGTTGAGGGTAGCCTCGGGTGAAATCTCAATGGTAGGAACCAATTCTGACTTATCTGTTCCTTCCGGTACGCTGATACGTACAGTGGCTTCTTCATCATCAATAATTCCCGTTGCAATGGGATCCAACTCTTGAAAAGCAAAGGATAAAATACTTCTCTCGTCACTCTCTACCTGTTCATCATCTTGACAGGAAGTACCAATCAAGATAAGAAAAACAAAAACCCAGTTTAATAAAAATATGCGTTGCATAGCTTTCATCGTTTATAAATTTTTTTAAAAAATTCTTCACGCTTCTTAATTCCTTCATAAAAGAAATATACCTCTGAATCTATACCATGCTCTCTATGAAGGTTTATTTTTTCTTTCAATATTTTTTCAGAAGCAACATAATCATCTACTTGAAGCAAAACACCTGGAGCGAAGATGTGATGTTGATCTTGGCTAATTTGTCTCAAAAGTATTTGATTAAATTCTTTCTTGTAGGCATCGAAATCATATCGATAAATTTGAGGGATCACCTTATCTACCAGACCTGCATTTACCCAAGAGGGCCAATCTTGCAAATAGTTTTCTTCTGCCCAGGGATAAATACTTGGAGCCATCGAAATTTCTAAATTAGGGTCTACTGATCTTAGTGTATCTACCAGTTCTATTAAAAAATCTGTTAGCTTTGACGATCGCCACTTGACCCATTCATAATCTTTTTCGTACTCAGGTGGGGCTTTCCCTGAATGTTCAGATTTGTATAATTCAACGGTATAATCATCATAACCACCATTACTAGGTAGCGCAGGAAGGCGATCATCTCCTTGAATGCCCGCAACATCATATTTTTGAACAACTTCTAAAATTAGTGAGCTAATGAAGTCCTGAACTTCAGGATGAAAAGGGTTCATCCATTGGAAATCGTTTTTTGTAGTGATTTTACCGATTCGATCCCGAGAAGCCCAATGTGGCATTTTTTCAATGAGTATTCCTCCGGTGGTATCGCGATGTGAGGCGGCAAATCCAAATTCAAACCATGCATGGACTTTGATATCTTTTTTCTTAGCTTCCTTGATTAAAATATCCAAAGGGTCAAACCCATCAGGAATCACAGGGTGGATTTTATTACCTGTGAGTTTCTCCATTATGTCAGAAGGGTACAAAGTATGTCCGCGGTTCCAAGTAACCACATAGATCGTGTTAAAGCCTAATTTTGAACAGGTTTCTACTGTTTCTATGATATTTTGCTTTGAAAGTAAGGCTTCACTAGCTACATTAGTCAGCCATACACCTCGGATGTGTTCCTGTTTGGATAGGCTAGCCTCATTTTGCAAACTAAATGTCCATAATGAGCTTATCATCACTATACCAAGTAAAAAATAGTGTAGCATCAATTGCTTAGATTTAATCATCAAATTTCATGTTTATTAGAATTATTAAATATCCTATTCGGTTGGTTATGTCAAGGTAGTGTTGTCAGTCCACAATAAAAGTAGCTCAACCCAATGCACAACATGTAAGCACTTAAATAGTAGGGTGAAAAACTAAGAGGGGGAAAGAACTTCCACCTCTATAGTTATTGTTTATTATTCAAATTCTAATCTTAAATCGTACCTGACTATACCTTGATTGGTAATAAGGCAATAGATTTGAGCGCTATTTCCACTTGCATTTACTGCTACTGCGCCACTAGCATTAATGTTGGCTATTGCGCTAGCACCTGACATGAAATTTTCGCTTAATACCACATTATCTGGTGTTACATTCTCGATACCATTGGTTATATCCACTACAATCAATCTACTCTCTACGTCAGACCGAGGGAATGCGGTAGCGATGAGTGTTCTTTCATTAAATTCAAAAATCTGAAAGTATGAGGTAAATCCATCCCATAAGTTTCGGCTTTGATTAGGAATACGATTTATAAAGTCCCCATTTCTACTAACCTTACTAAATTCGATATCATTAGCATTCACAATTAAGTTGCCACCTCCGATATTTAATGGTTGCACATGGGGTCTAGAGCCAAATCTGGCAGTGGTAGGAATACCTGATGTTACTTCTATAATCTCTGGTTCATCACTTACTTGACCTCCACTTACTGTCCACTTAAAAATTTTGCTACCTCTGTCAGCAGGTGGTAGGAATTTTCTACCGAATGCGGTATAAATTTCGGCCTCACCACTTATATCTCCAACCACAGTAAAGCTATCACCCATTCTAAATTGGGTATTAGTATAGCTTATAAACACTTCAGGTGCACTATTTTCATCACTCCACTTATACACTTTAAAGGTTGTAGCTTCGCCTCCTTCATTACTTGTCCATTCCACCGTGTTACAAGCTAAAATAGACCCATCAGTACTAACTGCAACGTCAGCGATTTTTGGAGACCCACCATCTACACCTTCCATATTTAGCTCACCTTGATTAGAACCATCTGCGGCACTCAATAAAAGTATTTGGTCATTATTATTAGTTATTAATACCCTACCATCTCGATATGCTAAACCTCTTTCTCCATCTGTTTGGAAAAAAGAGGGGACACCATTCCCTGAGGGCGTAAGATTCCACACTGGATCTCCCAAAACGAGTCTTGGCTCTGCATCAGCCTCGGCCTCAGAAAGTTGAACAGTCCATTCTCTTTGAGTTCCATCTTCTGCTGTCACCAGATAAACTACAGGCTCAGAAAAATCATTAGGCTCTCCGGATGGTGGCGAAATTGACGCCAGATTAGATATTTGAATGGTAGGTACTAGATCGGTAAAATCAGTACCAAAAGGAAGAGTGGCTGTGATTAAGCTTTCATTATCGTTAATATTAGCGGAGATTGGAGGCTGTAGTTCTTCAAACTCAAAAGACAGTATCTCTGCCGATGCACTTTCGAACTCCTCATCTTGAAAGTCATCATCATCACTACAGGATATAAATGTCCAAGCCATGATAGCCAAGAGTAGAAGTAAAATATTAGATCTTTTCATGAGCATAGGTGTTTAAAAGTTAAAATTTAGAGTGTGCAAGTTTACACACTCTAGATTTATCAATTATTCTATGGAAATGCTGTAAGCACCGAATCCAAAGTTTGTCAACATACCATAAACCGTTACCGTACCGTTTTCTGATTGAACGGCTACGCCACCTGTACCATTGAAATTGGTATCAATACCTGACTCTTCAGTAAGTCTTACTCTACTAATATGCTTAGGCTCTACATTATCTAATCCATCCGTGAAATCTATGAAATACACGAATCCATTTACAGCATCATTAAATTCAGTGGCAGTAGCAGCAATAAAACTTCTATCACCGACTGTAAATACCTCCGCATCTAATGCAAAATTAAATAATGGTGCTAATTCTTCGTTTTCTTTCAATTCTTCAGGTAACTCAGCTACTAAATTACCATTTTGGTCATACTCAGCTATGTTTTCTATACCTGTTCCTAAAACAATCAAATTGGTATTAGCATCATTAGAAATAGGCACTACATCGGGAGCGTTGCCTAAAACTCTATCAAGAGTAATCACCTCTGGGTCTCCGCTTAGTTCTCCTCCCTCTATGTTAAATTTATAAATTTGGTCTGAAGGTGCAGCAAAGCCACTTGCAGGTGCCCATAGGGTAGCAGAACCTCTCGCATCACCTCTAAAGCTAATGTTATCAGCTAATTGAACACCCTCTGGTACAGCATAAGAGAATAATAGTTCTTGCTCAGCCTCGTTATCGTCCCATATATACATATTCCACGGGAATCCATCTGCAGAGCCTACTCTTAGATTTCCTCCAATAATTCTTCCCTGACTATCCGTGGCTGATGTTAATAAATTGAGGTTTCCACCTCCAAAATTTTGAGTAGCACTCAAGTAACCAAGTTCCCCAACTTCTACATCTTCACCATTTGAAGCGCTTACCACACGTATTCTATCATTATTATTGTGCACATAAACATATTCTCCGAAAGCTGCAATATCTCTGTCATTATTGGCAGTATACCAACTCGGCAAATTTCCTGCATTCAAGTTCTTTTCCCAAAGAGTTTCGATGTTTACCATTAAAGCAGAGGCATTAACAGTAAATACTTCTTGGCTGCCATCTTCTGCTGTAACGGTATATTCTACCGTTTCAGAAAAGTCTTGAGCCTCTCCAGATTCAGGACTTACAGTTGCCCCTTCTGCTACCTGAATAGTAGGGGTCAATTCAGTCAAATCAGTATAGAGAGGAAGGCTAGCTGTAATGTCTGTCCCACTGATATCGGCGTTAACCCCAAAATCATCAAAGGTAAATGAAAGGATATCCGTATCATTGCTCTCTATAGGTGCAGGGTCTCCTTCGTCATCATCGCTACAGGCTGTAATTGTTACGGCAAAAATACCGGCAATAGCAAGCATGCTCATCCATTTTGTTAAGTTTTTCATGTTCATAGCTCTTTAGTTTAGTGAATAAATTTATTGTACATCCCACCAAATTCGAGTGGTGGGTAAATCAGGACCTTGTCTATTAATAGCTGCATTTAAGCTTTCTCCATTTAGTGCCTGTTCCTCTATGGGATATCTCACTCTTCTAGGGACATCACTTCCACCTGTTTCGCTCAGCCCATCTGTATTGGGTATGGGGTTGAGGTTTGGAAACCCTGTTCTGCGGTATTCTGCATAAGGTTCGAAACCTTGATTGATGCTTGCAAGCCATTTTTGAGTAATAATCTGTTCTATGGCGTTGGCTGCGTCAAAAGCAATACCTGGTCTTTGTAAATAACTCTCTAGCTGAGTTGGCACATCGCTAAAGTCTGGAAATGTGGTAGAGGTTCTGCTTTCTAAGTCTCGTACTACATCGAGCCAGAAATTGACTGAGTATCGAATGCCATCTTCATATAAGGCGGCAGGGCTACCTCCTGCCCAGCCCCTATGAGCGGCCTCTGCTTGAAGAAACAAGACTTCGGAAAATGATAACAAAACGCTCGGAGCATGTGTGTTACTGATAATGTCTGAATCACGGGCAAAATCATCTTCACTGACTTGGTTTACTTCTTCTGGATTTAATCCATTTTGTAGCCCCACAAATTCTCCCGACTGATTGGGCTCAAGATAGATAGTGAGCCTAGGATCCTCATTTTCTCTTAAAAAGTCAACCAAGGTTCTGCTTGCTCGATATTCATTAAAGCTTTTAATTATAGACATGGGTTGTATATTCTCATCGGCACTTCCAAAGTCACGGCCATATGGCATGATTGCAGATTCACTGTTAGAGCTGATCAATGCCCCTGATGATATAACTGCGGATATATGTTCTTGAGCTCTTCCAGGGTCTACATTACTCAACCTCATGCCCAATCGAAGACGGAGAGAATTGGCAAATTTAGTCCAGTGATCAATACTCCCTCCATAAAGAATATCTGAACTACCGAAAGAGGATGATGCCTCACTAGTGAAGGATTCAACGGCTTCTACCAGCTCATTGAGCATATCATGGTAGATTTCTTCTTGAGCGTCATAAGCCGGTGTTTCATTACCTGATAAAGCGTCAAAGTAGGGTACATCTCCCCAGAAGTCTGTTACTCGATGCATGAGGAAGACTTTCCATATACGAGCCATTGCATTTTTATTGATCTTATTTGGATCCTCAGCGGTAATTTCAATTACCTGCTGAGTTTGCATTAAGTAATCAGCATATGCCTCTGTCCAGTAGTCGGTCAACCAATCATTTCGGGTAATGTAACGATCGGTTTCAAATCGGTCTACTGATACGGCATAATACTGAATGTATTTATTGGCATAAAGATGCTTGGCCCTTTGGAACTCCGTATACCTAAGAGCACCATATACCAATGCTCTAGTAAACAAAATGTCTTCGTTGATCCTATCGCGCTGCACCGCGGTAGGGCTTACATTTAAGTCATCAAAATTTTCTGTACAAGATGATGATACTATTAGCATTCCAATGAAAATACCAAAACCCAACTTAGCGATTATATTTTGCAGTTTTTTCATTACAGCGACACATTTAAATTAAAACCATAACTTCTTAAAGCAGGAAAAGCAAATGCTTCTATGCCTTGGTCATTTCCAGAGGTAAAAGTGGCCTCAGGATCAAACCCAGGTGTATTTTTATGAAGAATGAATAAGTTTCTACCTACAAAAGAGAGTCTTAAGCTCTGCAGATTTAGTCGATCAGTTACAGATGAAGGGAAATTGTATCCGATATTAATCTCTCTTAATTTGAGGAAGGATCCATCATACAAAAACTCTTTGGCAAATGAAGATGCTTGACCACCGACATGCTGCCAGTAAGTTTGAGGGTTTACAGCACGAGTGTTGGGTTCGCCATTGGCTGTTACACCTTCGGCCACATAGCCCCCTGCACCGGCGTACCAAGCTTGTCTTCCTTCTTGAGTATAGGTTGCATTACCATTAGCAGCTGCGATGGCGTTGCTAAAGGAATAAATATCACCTCCTACACGTCCATCGAGCAAAACGCCAGCGCTCCAATTTTTATACCTAAAATCTTGACCCCAACCATACAGTAAGTCTGGCTGGAAATTTCCAATTCTTTGAATTCCGCCCTCTGTATCTTGTAATGGCAAACCGTTGTTACCTATTACTCGGTTACCGGCATCATCATATAAAAATGGTCGGTCGGCATATATATCTCCAAACTCACCACCTACCTCAGCTTGAACCCTTACTCCAAACTGATCATAGGTGCTTCCAAGTTGGTACACATCAATATTGGGTGCCAACTCATCGATACGAGACCGATTTCTGGTAATATTGGCATAGGTTGACCAAGTGAAATTTCCTCTCTCTATTACAGTGGCATTCAATGTGAATTCAAAACCTTGATTGGATACTTGACCTGCATTTATGAAGGCAGAGGTAAATCCGGAAGTATTAGAAATTGGAACTTGTAATATTTGATCTGTAGTAGCGGCATAATAATAAGTAAAATCTCCTGTGAGCTTATTATTGAAAAGCCCGAAGTCAGTTCCGACTTCATAAGTAGACGTACGCTCAGGTCTTAGATTAACAGGAGGTCGAGTTCTACTAATTTGGCCGAATGACTGACCTCCATGCGAGAGTGCATTTACAAAATATAGCAAGTCTAACTGATGAGGGCCTGTGTCATTACCCACTTCTGCATATGAGGCTCTAAATTTTGCATAGTTTAAAAAGCCCCATTCTGCATCAATGGCATCTGTCATGATCCAGCTACCTGCGATAGAGGGATAAAAGAAGCTTCTACTTTCAGCAGGTAGGGCCGATGACCAATCATTTCTAGCAGTCACTTCCAGAAAAGCCCAATCTTTATAATCTACTTGAGCAGTACCAAATAATGAGTTAATATCTTTTTGAGAAATAGCACTCATGGTTTGCAAGTCAAGGGCGTTTTGCATGACAAAAAAGTCAGGAATCTCTAGTCCTAATGCAGTAGTGGATGTACTTCTAAAACGCTGTTGTAAAAAATTAGCTCCTAGGTTTCCACTTATATTCCAATCATCATTGATAGAATGGAAGGCAGTTAAAACAATATCAGTATTTCGTTCCTCTTGCCTTGCAAGTACTTCATTAAAGAAGCTGCCATCGGGGGTGGTTCTATAAATAGTATTAGTGGCATTTCGAGTTTGTCTGAAGTCATTAAAAAAGTCAGTTCCTGAACGGATATGACCTTTCAGCCAATCGGTAAATTGGTATTCTAATTTGGCATAGCCTATTATTCTATCTCGAGTATCTTCGTTGGTATTCAGCTGCGTTGCCCAAAAAGGGTTTTGCCATTGATCATTACCTGGGGCGTTGGTATAAACTCGTGGACGACCGTTTGGAAGTCTGAAATCCCTCAAGTCATTCAATCGAATAGTGCGCGGCATTTGAATAAAACTATTCATTACATTATCAGGGCTAAGAGCCAAATTGGGACGATTAAAAGCATCTTGTCTGATGTAATTGATTTTAGCCTCAACTCTTAGTTTCTCACTTAATTTGCTGTTGATATTAAGATTGACATTAAAACGCTCTAAATCACTATTAGGCATAATGTTGCTGCTATGTAAATGGGTTAGAGATAATCGAGCTTGTGTTTTATCATTACCACCAGTGAAGGCTAAACTATTGGTGAAGCTCTGACCTGTTTGGAAGAAATCGGAAATATTATTGGGCTGAGGATCAAATGGTCTGACTTCACCTGTCCAGTCGAGTACTTCTTGACCTAAGGTGCGAGGCCCCCAACTTGTTCGGATTTGATTATTAATATTTCCAGCTTCGGTGAGTGCAAATTGACCATTAGATCCACGACCAAAATTGTTTTGAAAATTGGGTAATACAAGGGGTGTTTCGAAGGTAGCATTGGAATTAAATTCTACCCCTATACCCTCTCTTGCTTTTCCTTTTTTGGTGGTCACCATTATAACCCCATTTTGTCCTCTAGAGCCATACAGGGCAGTACCTGCCGCTCCTTTTAATACATCAATTGACTCAATATCATCTGGATTAATATTAGAAATACCATCTCCATAATCCACACCTCCAAATTGGCCTCCTCCGCCTTGGGGGTTATTCATGGGAACACCATCCACCACATAAAGTGGTGCATTATTTCCCGCAATTGAGGCAGAGCCCCTTATAGTCACCCTACTAGTACCTCCTGGGCCTGTTCCTGCCTGGTTCACTTGAAGCCCTGAAACTCGCCCGCTCAGAGAGTTAACAACATTATTTTCCCTAGCCTCAGTAAAAGGAGCCGCATCTATGGATTGAGATGCGAAACCTAGTGATCGTTTGTCTCGCTCTATGCCAAATGCCGTTACAACAACTTCAGAAAGAGACTGAACGTCGGGGATCATGGTCACATCGATAATAGATCGGCTGCCAACTTGCTCCTCTTCGATTGCATATCCCATAAAAGAGAAAACTAAGATATCGTCTTCACTTAAACCCTCTAAGGTATAATTCCCTTCTAGGTCAGTTGTGGTTCCAGTTGTTTTATTCTTAATGGAAATACTAACCCCAGGCATGCCTTCATTATCCTCAAAATCCGTAACTGTACCTCGAACGATCGAATCTTGTGCCCAAGCCTTAGAAATGAATAAGGCTAATAGGGCTGTTAAGAATAACTTGAATACTGCGTCGAATTTGCTCATGTAGATCAATGCTTCAGTGTATTACTTATTTTAAAAATATAATCTGTGTTTCAAAACAATTGGATATCGATATAAACATTTGGCTATTTGACAGCTAACTTTTTCCGATGCCGATTGCAGAATTTCTAACTCAAAACATTCTATTGTCTAAATTTATAATAAAAAGATTTAAGACACAAGATCTTTTTAAAAAAAATTTAAAAGTCAGAAGTGATTCACTCATTACTGAAGAATATAGCCGTCAGATCAGGAAGGTTTAATCAATTTTAAATTTCAGGGGGTCAAATTGGGTTTACATTGAAAGTACAAAATGCAATTTCATGTTAAAAACGGTGCAAAGATTAGATGGTACAAATACCCAAAAAAAGGTAAACTTCTTTGGATTTTTATAAGAGTGTAGAATAATTCATTAAATGGGACTTTGTCGAAATCCAATTATAAATTGCCTATTCCAAAATTCAGCAAAAAAAGATACCAAATGTCATTTTTTATAGTTTGGTTGCAGGAATTTGAAATACTTTTTAAGTGATCTATTCGCTCAACAAAGTCAAACAATAAAAGTACATGATTAGCATTTTAACTATTGTTGAATAGGTTAAAAATATTTTTTGAAGCCTAAATATTGAATAATTAGACTCGGTTTTTGGATGGGAAAAGTTTTTTTGAAGCAGGGATGAGTAGTGCAAAGGCTAAAACAAGTAAACATATTGCTATCAATGCCAATACGTATTCACCTAGTTGAATTTTCGACCATATGAATAATACAAGAGAAGCGGTGGTAACAAGATACATAAATACCATAGGAATAAGCACGATGTTACGAGCTTTTTGCTGATGAGTAAGCCATGTAGATAGAGCTAACAATGCAACTGCAGCTAACAACTGATTGGCTGACCCAAATATAGGCCATAAAGAAGCGAACTCTCCCGTAAGCAACAATGCAGCTGCTAAGAGAACTACAATTAATGTAACCAAGAACCGATTATTGAACCAGCTTAAATTACGAGCAAAGGCTTCAGAAGCATTATTGCTATTGGTCTTTTCAAAATACTCATGAATAATAAATCGAGCAAGTCTGGTGCAAGTATCTAAAGTGGTTAGTGCAAATGCAGATACAGTAAGCGCGACAAATGCTACGGCAACAAGTTCTGAAATGTGTAATTGAGATATCACAAACCCAAGACCATCTGCAAATAAAGTAACAGGACCATCCTCGCTTAGTTGCAAAGCATAATTTTCTTTTTCCAGAATAATAACGGCTGCGACAGCTAGAATTGCTAAAAAGGATTCTATCAACATTCCCCCAAAACCAATCACTTTCACATCCGACTCTTTATTTAACTGTTTAGATGAGGTACCCGTAGCAACTAAGGAGTGAAATCCACTGATTGCCCCACATGCTACCGTTACGAAGAGAACAGGAAATAGGTAACCTAAATTTTCTGCGTGAAGTTTTACTTCAAACCCCATTTTAACTTCAGGCCTCCCTATCACAAATCCCAAAACCCCAAATAAAATAAGACCATAAAGCAGAAAGCTGCTTAGATAATCTCTTGGTTGCAATAAGATGTTTACCGGCGTAATACTAGCTATATAGGCATATCCTAACAGTAGGGCAATCCAAATGGGATAAGAAAAATTTATAGGAATACTATATCCAACATAGGCCGCAACATACATAGCAAATACACCGACCACAGATAGGACGATAAAAGCATCTTTTTTTGCTGAAAATTTCTTTTGCAGCATTCCAAAAATAAGCGCAATAATTATAAAAAGAGCTGAAGCAGATGCAACTCCAGAGTTAGCTATAAAAGTTTTGGCGATGATATCTGCAAATACTGCAATAATTAAAATCAAAGTAGCAAAGCTGAAAATTAAAAATAGCTTTTTCCCCTTCTCCCCTATATTTAATTGAATAATATGCCCGATGGATTTACCATCACTCCGAATACTTACAAAAAGTGAAACTGCGTCATGAACAGCTCCAAAAAAAACACCGCCTATCAGTATCCATAACACGGCAGGAGTCCAGCCAAAGCTCACAGCTAGAATGGGTCCTACTATAGGCCCTGCTCCTGCAATACTGGAAAAATGATGGCCTAATACAATCCATCTATTGGTAGGGATGTAATCAACCCCGTCCTCTGATTCATGGGCAGGGGTGATTCGTTGATCACTTGGATTCAAAATACCCATAATGTACCCCCCATACCACTTATAAGCGATTATTAAAAAAGCGGCAGAAAAAAACAAAAGGGAAATAATCATATCATTCGAAATTATTTTTAAGCTTTAGTAAAAAGCTTCTTCTAAGTAGAGCCTGCTTAAAAAGTACCAAGTACTGCAGATTCGAGGCGGCACAAGCTTCGCTTGTCTTACTTTGCTGGGAAAAAACGATAAATTTCAAAAAACTTATTTTAAGCTTTTAATCTTTTTTCAAATAAATACCACTTACGATTTACGAATCACGATAATGCTTGGGACTAAGCTACAAAATGTCGACCTAAGACATTATGGTGCACGCATTTTTACTATTTGTGCTTAAAAACCGTGCACTCAAATAAATCAAGTTTTGACTTTATGATTTATTTATCAATAATTTAGCTGTTTTTAAGCAGGCCCTAAATAAAGCACATATTAAAATTAGTTGAATTATGCCATGTGAAAATTATGTCAATAACAAAATGTTTATTTAGCAAATCTTTGGGCATTAAACTTCTCTGTTTTTCTCATTATAAAATACCATTGCCCGGTTCTATGAATTAAAGTATTGATATACTTGACGCATATTTCTGATTTCTACAATGGCATTAATTTCCTTCCAATCACAATACTACCCAAAAATGTGAGTGTAAATACAAAAGCCTTCCTACCCTGTATCATCTCTTCTTTGGAAAAATAGCTTATAATTATTGAGTAGCTTACGCCTCAATAATTCAGACTATTTTAAGCCTACTCAGTTCTAATCAAATTTCCAGCGTACAAATGCTTCCATAGCCTCATAATCTGCCAACCCCAATTTATCGTAACTTAAAGCCGTTTCTTTATTTCTTTCCTCGGCTCTGACCCAAAATTCTCTTTCATCATCCCCTGGAAAAACTGGAATATCTTTTTGAGATTCGTGTTTAAAGATAGCATGCCTTTTTTTCAATACCTCTTTTGGAGAAAGCGGTACAGCCATCTCAATTTCGTGAGTCTCAAATTCATGCCAAGCCCCTCGATACATCCAAAGCCAGCAATCTTTTGTCCAGTCTTCGGTTTTTCTTAGCTTGTCCATAGCTTGCAAGATGATGTCAAAGCATACCTTATGGGTTCCATGAGGATCAGTGAAATCACCAGCAGCATAAATTTGGTGAGGTTTAATACTTTGCAATAAATCTACAGTCATTTTTACATCTTCTTTACCTATACTGGACTTCACTTTCTTACCAGTTTCGTAAAAGGGTAAATTTTGAAAATGAATGTGATCATCTTGCAAACCCGAGAATCGGGCTGCGGCAATAGCTTCGGTTTTTCTAATAAAAGCTTTCATTTGTCTGATTAAGGGCAAGTCCACTTGGTTGATATCTTTATTTTCAAAAAAGTCCCTTATCTCAGTATAGGTTTTTTCTTGTTTAGATGTGTCTTCATTTCTGCTTTTTGCAAAGTCAATACAAAACTCCATATACCGCAGTACATCGTAATCCCACACAGCAGTATTACCTGAGGTTTGGTAAGCCACATGCACATCATGTCCTTGGTCTACTAAACGAACGAAAGTACCACCCATTGAAATTACATCGTCGTCGGGATGAGGGGAAAAGATTACTATTCGCTTTTTATCAGGTAGAGCTCTTTCTGGACGTTGACTATCATCGGCATTAGGTTTACCTCCAGGCCACCCTGTGATAGTGTGCTGTAGTTGATTAAAAATATCGATATTGATTTGATAGGCTGACCCAACCTCAGTCACGAGTTGCGCCATCCCATTCGCATTATAATCCTCCTCAGTAAGTTTCAAAACCGGTTTCTTCACCTTTTCCGAAAGCCAAATAACAGCTTTCTTGATTAAAGATGAACTCCATTGGCAGTCTTTTACTAACCATGGATAGTCGAAACGAGTGAGCTCTGAGGCTGCATCTCTGTCTAGTACAAACTCTACCTGATCCGAGAGTTGAAGAAAAGTTGCCGGAACTTCACTTGAGATCTCCCCCTCTACTGCTTTTTTTACAATGGGTGCTTTTTTTTGATTCCAAGCCAATAAAACGATCTCTTTCGCTTTGAATATGGTTCCAATACCCATTGTTATGGCCTTATACGGCACATTCCCTTTGCCTCTAAAGTCTCTTGATGCATCTCGACGTGTTAGATCATCTAATGTCACTAGTTGTGTCCCAGAATTTGGCGCTGAACCCGGCTCATTGAAACCAATATGACCGGTCCTACCAATTCCTAATACTTGAAAATCTAAACCTCCATAAGATTCAATTTTCTTTTCATAGGCTAAGCAGTAATCCTGTATATCTTCTTTAGCTAATGTACCATCAGGAATATGAATGTTTTTTGGATCTATATCGATATGGTCAAACAGGTGGTGCTTCATAAAATAAACGTAGCTTTGTTCGGAAGATGGATGCATCGGGTAGTATTCATCCAAATTAAATGTAATTACGTTTTTGAAGCTTAAGCCCTCCTGCTGATGCAGCCGTACTAATTCTTGATATATCTTGATAGGGCTTGCTCCAGTTGCAAGACCCAATACGGCTTTTTTAGATTTTTTTTGCTTTTCACGAATAATCTCTGCTATTCTATTCGCTACCGTTTTTGAGGCTATCTCCTCATTGTCAAATACCTTTACAGGTACTTTTTCAAATCTAGTTTCTTCAAGTAAATTTAACCGAGCCATAATCATTAGGAATTCTGTTTTTTTACATTTTTTGATTTTTCTACTACTTCAAAAGATTGCATGATTTTCATCAATGCACGCGGTACATGAAAGAAGCCTTTCCACTTACCTCCTTTTAACTTCAAGTTGACGCCACCGTCACGATTCAGATATCCGAACCACTCTCCAAATGGAGCATCTCTAAAGTGTCTCCAACAATAGTTGTGCAACTCCTCAAATATTCCCATAGCTTTTTCATCTCCTCTATGCTCAACTATTTTGGCCATACATACCATTGCTTCTAGATGTACCCACCATAATTTTTGACTCCACTCCAATTGTTGAGGAGGATACCCTAATATATCTTTGAAGTAAAAGACGCCCCCATGAGTTACGTCTTTCCCTTTTTCATAAGCGCGATAAGCTATTTCTGTAGCTCGGTCAAACAATACTTCATCATTTCTCAACTTTGCTAAATCCATGATAAACCACATTGCCTCTAAAACATGACCGGGATTAAAAAGCCGACCCTCAAAACTGTCGTTAAATGTTCCGTCCTGATTGATGTTTTCCAAAATAAGACCAGAACCTTCATCATAAAATAGCTCCATTACCTCGTGTATAACTTGATCATGGAGGGATTTTGCGAACTCTCCCTCTATTAGATGATCCAGCTCTATAGATAAATTAGAGAGAATCATGGGTAAGGAAAAGTTTTTTAAATCTCTCGTGCCCGGATACAATTTATTATAAATACCTTTTGGATTAGGAGCTCTTTTTAAAATATTTTGAAAGGTATTCTGTGCAATTTCTGCATACTTTTCCTCACCACTTATCTTATGATAGGCTCCAAAACCCATAGCTGCAAAACAATCACTGAAGATATTATAGGGCTGCACAAGTGGCAAGCCTGACCGATCTAATGAAAAATAAAAATTGCCATGAGCATCTATGGCGTGTTTCTCTAAAAAGCTGGCTCCGTGCTGTGCGATATCCTTCCATTTAGGTCTTGCTTCAACTTGATCATATAAGCTCGAAAACATATATACTGCTCTTGCTTGTAACCATACAAACTTATCAGTATCATAGACTTTACCATCTTGGTTGAGGCAACTAAAGTAACCACCATATTCAGTATCCACACTATATTTTTCCCAAAAAGGAACCACATTCTCAAGCAGCTCTTTTCTATAAATTTCACTATACTTTTCCATCTATCTTCCCTGTTTTTAAAACTATTTTTCTTTTCACTAAACGCCGTCGGCAAAACCTTTATAAACAGGCCTATTGGGGCTAGCTAACATCTAACTCACTTACATATTCCTTATATCGATTATACAAATGGCCTGCCTGCCTATAGGCCGATTGTGGGCTCATAAAGTGTGAAAACTCGAATGTAATCGCCTTTTTAAAATTGGCGTCTCTAGCAGCATCGAGTTTCAACTTTAGTTTTTCGAATTTGATAGGCATGAATTTGATTGGCATATCCCGATCAAAGGTCTCCGCGTTTGTCCAACATTCTAGACCAAACTCATCTGCAAGTTTTTTATTTAACCTAAAGAAATCAGGTAACTCGTCATAATCCAGATGACCATCTTGAAAAGCTACAGCATCAATGGCTTCATGCATGATTTGGAACATCTTTCGCCATTCGTATTCATGCTCTTTAAGGCTTACACTATCCTCTTTGTTCAGTTGGGATGAGCTCGCCAAAACCGCTTTCTTACCATCCATCCAAGGTGAAATTAGGGTAGGTAAGCCATTGCTAACCTTTTTACACAACAACCCTAAGTCACGAAAAGCCTCTGCAGCTCCCAATACCCTTCTACTAATTTCCATACTTAAATACCATCCTTTGAAACTTCGATAATGGCCGTATCGCTCCCAAACCTCTTTTACTACCTCTCGATTCGGTATAACTTCATCTTCCGGTGTTCCACCATCCCATTGCTTTCCACTGTCATAAAGCCCAAAGTAAAATTTCATTCCATACTTATCCGCAAGCTTTAAATACAGGTCTACCAAATCAACCGGAGGCGAATAGCAAGCGTAATTTTGCTGTAGGTATGCACTTGGATAGGTAATGAATTTACGGTAACCACACCTTATGAGAATCACAGTATCTATTCCGATGGCTTTCATGTGCTGAAAGTCTTGATCCCACTCTCTTTCGCCCCAGTTTTGGTGAGGGATGTCATGCGAAATTTCATCTATAAAAGTGCCTGTTATTTTCATCTATTTCTGATTAGTTTTTTTCTAGTTGCTTATCGCTTTACTTTTTTCTTTTTGGGTCTGATAAGTTTCGTATTCATCATCCACCTTATGCAATTCGTCCCACCAATATTTTTTGAGTAAGTAGGAAGTAATCAGAATTACGCCTCCCCACACCATTGCTTGAAAATCCTCTTTAATAATCAAGTATATAGGAAATAGTATTTGTGCCATTTGCCATATTATCCCTATCAAAATATTCCATAGGTCTTTTCCTCCATTTGTGTTGGGTCTAAAGTCAGGTCGATCTTGCATTACTTCTCGCCTTATTGGTCCCCAAAAGCCCCAGGGTCGAGTTTTGCGGTAAAACTCTTTCACGGCTTCTCGGTTTTCTATGGGTTTTAATAGTGATCCTCCAATGGCCCCTAAAAGTGAAAAGCCGAAAATGATAGGAAACCAATAAATGTCTACATAATCACCAAAAAACAAAAGTTTGATAGTTGCTGCTATCAGGCCAAGCAGCATCCCATAGAAATAGCCATAACCTGTAAAGCGCCACCATATCCATTTTAGAAAATTTGAAGCTACGTAGCCACCATAGAGCGCAGAGGTAAGCCATAGTGTGAGCTTATTGAGTGACCCTGCATAAAAACCAAATAGAATTCCAATAGCAACTAATACGATGGAGGAGATGATGCTTAGCTTTACATATTTCTTATCACTGGCGTGAGGGTTGATATATTTTTTGTAAATATCATTTACTAAATAGGCAGGTGCAGAATTGACAAAGGCGGAAAAGGTACCCATAAAAGCAGCTAAGAACCCTGCTAAGAGTAAGCCCTTTAAGCCAGAAGGAATAAATTTATTAATTGCCATTGGTAGTGTTTTCTCGAAATCAATGTCTGCCCCCATGGCTTGAAACTCTGAACCTAGATATACCAACGCCAAAACGGCGAATGAAGCAATCATTAAATAACGAGGTATATACAATACCCAGATAGTTGTGAAGCTCATTTTAGCTGCTTCTGACGGCTTGCGTGCAGACAAGATCCGCTGCATATCATAGGAAGGAACAGGACCTGCAATGCTTGCAAAAACACCTTTAAATAACATGAGCATAAATAAAACACCAAACCACTCAAATCCATCTTCATTAATTTTATCGTTGATTGCAGGCAGATCTGTGTCCGACCAATCCAAATCCAATTTCCAAGAAAACCACAAATCTTTCCAACCAGACGGTATCGCCGACTCTACTTGCTCATAACTGATCATTTGATAAGCAATAAAACCAACTGCAAGACATGAAATAGTCATTATGACAAATTGCAATACTTCCGTCGCTACTACAGAATACATTCCTCCCTTTACCGTATAAAGGGCAGTTAATATACAAATAATCAAGGCATAGGCTCGTTCAGAACTCAATACAAAGCCTGCCAAATTCACACTCAAATCCCAAGGCAATATCGAAGTGCAATATTTTCCGATTCCTTCAAAAAAGTATGCTATAAAACCAACCACACTGATTACTGCGAATATCACAATGATGATATGTGATAACTTTGATCCTTTTCCCTCTCCAAAACGAAAGCTGATCCACTCTGCCCCGGTCATTACGCCTGATCTTCTGAGCCAAATCGCCAAATAAACAAATACAAATACCTGATTCCACACTGGCCATAACCAAGGTAGCCAGGCACTCTTTAAACCGTAAACTAGTAAAATACTTACGGTCCACATGGTACCACTGATATCAAACATACCCGAAGCATTGCTTAGGCCTAAATAATACCACTTCATCTTATTACCACCTAAAAAATAGTTTTGTATATTTCCCGATGCTTTATGCGAAATCATAAACCCTAAGGCTATAACTCCGGCAACGTAGATGAATATGATACTAATATCAAGTATGCTTAATGCCATATGGTTGTTATTTTTTAAAAAGCTCCCAGTCTATAGGTTTTAGATCACTCTCCTTCATTTAAACTAATTATTTTGCCAATCTCCATTAGGGGATATTTCACGACTAAAAGGATTCAAATATTTATCTAATAGAATAGACACATCAAGTCGATTTAAGTAGTAATCTTCCTGAGGTTGAGGAATATTTAACTCCTTTAACTCCTGCACAACGCTCAAATCTTTAATAGCAAGTAAGCTTTTCAGCAAGAAATCGTAAGTCATCTGTTTTCCTGATGCAGGTAAATGGATTGATTCACCCAAAAAATCCTCCAAGCCTTGTACATATTCATATTCACTAATCATCCTTTCCGGATAAAACCACATTTCATTCGCCCATAAATAGGGTACTCCAAACCCTTTTAAAATGCCAGTAGCTCCAATTCGCTGAACAACTTGAAAATGTTCATGATCTGGCGGTACATCACAAAAAGGCTGAATATAAGCACCCCTGTCCAAAAGTTTTTGCTGGACAGCTCTAACTGAAACTTCGCTTAATTTTTTACCCTCATTTATAGCAATGGATACCACCGCACCAGCCGCCTGTCCAATCCCCATTATCACAGGTTGCAGGCGGGTAGTACCATTGACTATATTACTCACACTTACACTCTTTTCAGCTACTATAAAGTTTTCAGGACCACCCTTAGGTATCAATGCACCCAATGGCACCGAGTAGGCAGGTATTTGAATACTAATATGGTCTATCTCGGGTGCATCTGGGTTTTGTTTATGATGGTGATCTATCGGGTAATCCCCAACGGCAATTCCACTTCTATAAAGTTTGTGTTCATATGGGCTTTGCAAATGAAAATCTTTCAAGCGTGTTAAGCCTTCTATTCTTCTTCCCTCACGATGGTAGGCTTCCATGGGGAGATTATCTTTAGTTGGAAACATATTTTCTGCGATTTGTAGATTAGTAAAACCTAACTCGTGTTGCAAAAAATATACGAAAGCCAAAGTATACTGCTTTGCTTCTTCCAGTGCCTCTGCTCTTTCCTTTGGAGTTTTTTTAATCATGTTGAGATAATAATCATTACCGCAATTAGGCCAATTAATCATAAACTTATTATTTGGAAGCCTGCCATAATTAAGCATTTGTTCACAGTCGTTAATGCCTGATTCAAGTATTTTATCAGGGTTACAGGCGCATCGGAAATTTTCAGGGTTATACTGTGTTGGTTTTTCTAGTAATTTTGCATCATCTCTTTTCTCTAATATTGCCACGTAAGTAAGGTCTTGGACTATGTCATTACTTTCCTCTGGGGCTAACTTCTCGCCAGTAATTTGATGGGATTCCATGCCTAAATCATATGCAACCCCAAGCAGGGCAGCTACATCACCCAATGGAGTAGCATCTATCAAAAACAATGAACGAGTTTCTACAGTCTCTCCTTTTGAGTTTTCATAAGTGATTAAAAATAGCCCGTTTTGCTTCCTAACTGAAACTAACTGTGAATTAAAACTCACTGAAGGCGCACTCTCGCCACTTAAAAAATTATTCAGAATAGCAGCTCCTACATCAGGCTCAAATTGGGTATGACTCACCCAACCAGTGGCCAACGCCTCATTACTTCCATAATGATCAATCAATGCATCACGAAAAAGCTTATAGTTTCCACCCTGAAGCTTATGATTACCGTCGACGGCAGAAACGCCAGCGGAGGTTAACATACCTCCCCACCACTCGCCCTGTGCTATCACCAGAGTTTTTAAGCCACTTGATTGTGCTTGCATAGCAGCTGATGTACCGCCAGTGCTGGCACCTATTATGACTAGATCATAGGTTTTTTCCTCGCTAAATGCTGACAACGGACACAATAAAACCGTAATAAGAAATAAAAGCGACCAAAATACACGTAGGTATGCCAACTGATTATTTTTATTACGACTATTTAAAACGTTCAATCTAACATTATATAGCATAAATATTATATTAATTAACTGTATTTTTAAATATTTAATAAAATAAATCAGTACTTGGAATAGATGTCTTTGGTATGTCCATACTGTATTTGCAACAACTTTCTACCAAACTACTAGTCGAAATTTGACTACAGCATAAAGTAAAGAAAAAACAAAGATAATTACAAGAACTTAATAAAAAAATTTACTAAGTTAGAATGTGTGAGTTGTTTTTTTATGGAACTATGTGCCGATACTAGCATTTTGAACTAAAAATAGTATTTTTGTTAAAACCCATATCGTAATAATATAAATGAGCATTTCATTTTTTAAGGAGCTAGACAGCGATCAATTATCAGGCGTCGCTTATAAAAATACTAACATCAAAAAGAAACTTGTTAGTCATTTCGCCAACATCGGTAATGCAACCATTTCTGAATTATGTAAAACTTTTAATTTAAGTGCACCAAAAGTAAGCTCTTTGGTTCAAGAATTAATAGAAGAAAATGTAGTTATCGATCATGGTAAAGTAGAATCAACAGGTGGTAGAAAGCCTAATTTGTATGGCATAATGCCAGAATCCGGATTCTTTGTTGGAATAGATGTGCGCTATGATCATGTGAACTTAGGAATTACTGATTTCACCAAAAACTTGGTTTATACCCAAGAAAGAATTTCCTACAACCTAGAAAATAATCGACATTCGCTAGATTTGCTGTGTAAAATTATACATGAGTTCATTGAAGATAGTCCTTACTCAAAATCAAGGGTCATCAGTATCGGGATTAATCTATCAGGTAGAATCAAATATGCTACCGGCTACAGTTATAGTTTTTTTAATTTTGATGAAGAGCCACTTAGTAAAAGAATAGAAAATAAAGTAGGAGTTAAGGTTTTCCTAGAAAACGATTCTAATGCAATGGCATATGGAGAATATCACTCAGGCATAGTTAAGGATGAAAAAGATGTACTCTTTATCAACCTTGACCATGGCATAGGTCTTGGCATCATTACTAATGGAAAGGTTTATTATGGTAAAAGTGGATATAGTGGGGAATTTGGACATATACCTTTATTTCAAAACGACATCATTTGCCAGTGTGGCAAAAAAGGTTGCTTAGAAACTGAGGCTTCAGGCTGGGCGCTTTTGAAAAAAGTGAAAGAAAAGCTCTCAAAGGGAGAGTCAAGTATTTTATCAGCCAATAATCAAGATATTAACCAAATTACCCTTTCTAAAATTATTGAGGCGGCGCTAAACGATGATGTTTTTGCTATTGAGCTCATTGGAGAATTGGGTGAAAAACTTGGTAAGGGAATTGCTGCTCTTATTAATATCTTTAACCCTGAACTTGTCATATTGGGCGGCAGCCTTGCTAGATCAGGTGACTATCTTAAAATCCCTCTTTTAAGTGCTGTCAATAAATATTCTCTCAGCCTTATGAATAATGATACCAAAATTCTCTTGTCTTCACTAGAAAATAAAGCTGGTATAATAGGTGCCGGACTCATAGCTAGAAATAGAGCTCTTACTTTCATTTGATGTAAAACTTGCTTAAAAAGCTTCATTTGATACAAATTCCTAGCGGCACAAGCTTAGCTTGTCTCAATAAATGAAAAAAAGATAAACTTCAAGGGGATTCTTTTCAGCTTTTAAACTTTTATCATGGCAATATCAAACACGATTTACCAATCACGATAATGCTTGGGTTTTTAACCACTTTTGCATCTATACGATGCTTTTTATGTACCCTAAATACCCCTAAATACCCCTTATACCTTATCGCATAAAGGTTTAAGCTGTATTTAAGCAGACCAGAATAGTTTCTTATATAAAGAAAATTTTCTCAACATCTACGGACAACAATATTTTTTTTCTTTTAAATGGTCAAGCCAGACTTCATAGCCAGTCTGTGTTAAATGAAGTCCATCATTAGTATAGCTAGGATCTAAATTTCCATTTTCGTCTGCTAGTAGTTTGGCTAAATCTATATAAGTTATGCCTAGTTCTTGGGACATGCGCTCTAATTGAATATTTAAAGCCCTAACAACCTGATTTTTGTGGTAGTGGTTTTTATAAATTCTCATATCGGGATAAGTAGGCAAAATACTGTGCAAATAGAGTTTGGTATGAGGACTTTTTCTCTCCGTCATCAAGATCATCTTACGGATATTTTGGAGTATCATTTCGTCTGGTATATCCCTTGCAACATCATTAATTCCAATCATTAAAAATATTTTTGATGGCTTACCTTTCAAAATATCCGGTAAACGATGGAGCACTCCATAGGTAATATCAGATGATATCCCTCTATTCTTAACAGGATGAGATGCAAACCACTCGGTCCAAGCACCTATATCTGTTAGGCTATTCCCTAAAAAAACAATAGACTTTTCACCGATGCGTAGCTGCTGATGGATACTGATTTTTTGTAAATAATAACTATTTTCAAAACTACTATCAAGAACTGCTTCTTGTGCAACAACAACCGGAACTAATGTCTTTACGAATAAAATCAAAAATAATAATAAGTGGTATTTTCGTATCATCAATTTCTAGCTTGTTCTGAGGTTCAAGTTAAAAATTTTTTATGCTTATCCGCAAGATTACATAAATATTTATGAGTGACATATTTTGAC
>JAFIEW010000166.1 GCA_020832375.1 Cyclobacteriaceae bacterium | reverse complement strand
AACCTGATCATTATATACTGAATACCAAGATATTAGCATTTAACAAGAGGGGCCTGATTAAGACAAAACTAAAGAAAAAGTCATTCTTTGGTTTTATCTCATCCTTTTCTTTTTTCCCCATTTTCTAGCTACCAATTCAAAATCCTTATTCTTTACTCCAGATTCTAGTATTTAAGTTGAGGTCTTCCACCATATCGACGACCAATTTGATTTCCAAAAAATAGGAGTTGATCCAGTCGAAGTCATCTAGGCTTTTGAAAACTCGCGGTTCAAAAAGATCTTTCCCATGTTCTATGCCTACATATAAGTGGTCATCGACAAAGGAAAAGAATAGGGGAGTGCCTTTTCGTTTTTCCTTGAAGTCTACAATTCTTTCTATCAAGGCGGGGCTCAAGATGTAGCGTGCCTTGATTTCATCGGTGGTAAAGCAATTGAAAAGCTTATTGAACTGTGCATTTTCCAGCTTCATAGGCTTTTCTTTGCGTTCTATGTTTTGGCTGAAACGTGTGATTTTATTGAAAAAGCCTCCACTGGCAGGCAGCAGTATGGTCGATCCTTCAAATGACTTATTGAAGTCAGCCACAAAAAAGAGACCGTGAAAGATATTCACCCAGCGGGTTTGTGTTTGCTTGCCATTGGTCGTTGTTTGCTTGTAAGAGGTTTTGATTTCGCTAAATCGCATCTCTGTCTTATCGATCTTTCCTTTCACGAGGTCATCCCCTTCATATTTATCCACTCGATTGAGAAAGATGCGGCTTTTATGATATGCTACCGGATCTATTTTTCCTTGACTTTCATAGCTCAGGTCCTCGGAAATGAAGGTGACTATTTCTTTAATGACCTTCTCTTTAAAATCACCGACATAGTCCGAAGACTTATTTTTGGAAGAAATTCCCATCCCGATCATTCCAATACCCGCAATGATAAAAATGGTGCCAGGGGAGAGCCAGTCAAAAGAAGTATTGACATATATGATGATGGCCAAAAGAAAGAAAACGCCAGCAGCAATAAATTGTAAAATGGAATTCTTATAGCGCTTTCGTTTTTCTTCTAGGCCCACAATGCTCTCTTTCAATCGGTGGGCATAGAAACTCTTAAATTGTTCTTGATTTTTCATGAAAATGTTTTTTGCGTGGGATGACCATTTAGTTCAACGTTCCAACTATAATTTTAATCTAGAAGCTCACTCAAGCTTTTTCAATGGTGTCGATATGAGCTTCACCCTTTTAATAGAGAATAAATCTCTTATGTTCAAGGCAATTATGGTGTTATTTGGCTTGATAAACAGATGCTTGCAAAATCCTTTAAAGCTTGATTTCAGGGGTCTGTGCCTGCAATTCACTATCTAGTTGGAAGAGTGTTCTCGCCTTAAAGCCCATGGCCGATGCGATAAGATTCACAGGAAAAGATTGAATTTTGGTATTAAAAATCGTAACTGCCATGTTGTAAGTGCGCCGTGCAGCAGAAAGTTGTTCTTCTACCTCATTGATGGTTCGCTGCAAGTGTAAAAAGTTTTCTCCGGCTTTCAAATCAGGATAGGCCTCTACCCGTACAAAGAGTTGATTTAAGCCCAGGGTCAGCTCGTTGCTTAAATTAATCTTTTGATTGTCAGAAAGGTGAGACTCTTTAGATTGGCTTCGTAATTCGGTAAGCTTCTGTAACAATAGTGCCTCATGCTGCATATAGCCTTTCACCGTATTCACGATTTGAGGAATCAGGTCAAATCGCTTCTGCAGCATGGTATCAATCGACGCAAAGGTGTTTTCTATTTGATTTCTTAAGGATACCAATTGATTGTAGGTATAAATCAAATAGAGCCCCAAGGCTCCTATTACAATAAAAAGTAAGGTAGAGTTTTCCATATCTTCAGCCTAGTGTTATGGTAATCATAAAATTTAGTATGCTGTACAATTGAGTGCAATATCATAATCCATTAGATTGCGTAGGTAAAAGTAAATGGTTTCAATTAATATTTGGTAATAATTGACCATCTTTATTCATTCCAAACTATCAAAACAAATAATATGCGAAGTCTTCAAATCACTGACAAACAAGAACAAGCTTTACAAATCGTTGATGCCGACATGCCTGAGATGCCGGCGAACTCAGTACTCGTTAAATTAAAGGCCGCCGCCCTCAATCGTCGAGATTATTGGATCAGCATCGGCAAGTACCCAGGTATCCGACCGGGGGTTATTTTAGGATCCGATGGCTGCGGTATCGTAGAAAAGGCCAATAGCGAACAGGGGCAAGCTTTCGTTGGCAAGGAGGTCATTATTAACCCTAACATCAATTGGGGTAATGACCCCAAAGTGCAATCCGCGGATTATACTATTTTAGGGATGCCCGTCAATGGTACCTTTGCTGAGTATATTGCTGTACCCGTTGATAGAATACATGAGAAACCTTCTCATCTCAGTGTGGAAGAAGCCGCCGCTTTGCCACTGGCGGGTCTCACCGCCTATCGAGCACTTTTTACTCACGGGCAGGTAGATGCTGACAAAAAAGTATTTATTTCTGGCGCGGGTGGGGGAGTTGCCCAATATGCCTTCCTCTTTAGTCGTGCCGTAGGTGCTACCACCTATATCAGCTCAGGACAGGCGGAAAAGGTAGAAAAATTTGCCTCCATCGGTGCTGCTAAGGCCTACAATTATAAAGATGATGGCTGGATCAAGCAAGCAGCTAAAGATAGTGGTGGCATTGATGTGGTCATTGATAGTGCTGGCGGAGATCAGCTCAATGATTTTTTAAAGGTGCTTAATCCGGCAGGAAAGATTGTTTTTTATGGAGCCACTACCGGCCTCCCTTCCAAAATTGACCTCTACCGCATGTTCTGGTCGCAGGCCACTCTGCAAGGCTCTACCATGGGTAATGACCAAGAGTTTGAGGCTATGATCGAATTCGTGAAGAAACATCGTATCAAGCCGATTGTTGAGCCTTCTATTGCATTCGATCAAGCACATACCGCTTTTGAGATGCTCGCCGACAATAAGCAGTTTGGTAAAGTGGTTCTCAAAATGGATGAATAATCTATTGGACTTAAAGTCAAAAATATTATTAGTGTGCTCTGATCTCGGCCTTTAGGCTTCCTGAGCAATGTTAATTACTATATGAAGGAGTCTCTCAGCAAGAGGCTCTTTTTTTTGCGTGGGATGAAAACAGCACTTAGGCAGAGGGGAAAATAGGCCGATTTTTGTTAATTTTTTACTTTTTGGCTTGACACTGAATGATAGACGCACGACCGTTTGTGTCTACGAAATCTTGGGGCTGATATGTCCCCCGCTGGCGCACGCGTGTCGCGTGTGTCCTTTTTCTCTAGCGCGATTTTGTAGCTCATGAACAGTCAGTCCACCGTCTAGTTCCTTATCCCTATTTCCTGTTCCCAAAATCCACGGGCTAAAGCCACGTGGCAATCTAGGCGAAGGCTATCAAGTAAACTTACATGACCATCGAATGACCCTCTCTCTACCACTTTACTTCTCTACTCACCATTTACCATTCACGATTCACAGATACCTAAATACTGTCACCTCTAATGGGGTTCTGTTGGTTTCTTACATTTTTTGGCTATAATCATGTCATCCCTACGGGATTTTATTTCAAACTGTGGTTGTCGTGATTCGTAATTGGTGTCGTGATGATTTTTATAGGTAGAGACGCACGGCCGTGCGTCTCTACGAAGTCCTAGGGCTGCACCCTAGGCTATTGCATCTCACCCTTTCAGGGCTCGTTTATCTACCTCCATCAATTGCATGACCACTCTACAATTCTACATCTCTACTCACGAATCACTAATTACCATTCACCGCTGGCGCACGCGTGTCGCGTGTGTCCTCTTTCTCTAGCGCGATCTTGTAGATCGTGAGCAGTCAGTCCCCCTGTCTAGTTTATGATCACTATTTCCTGTTCCCAAAATCCACGGGCTAAATCCATGTGGCAATCTAGGCGAAGGCTATCAAGTACAATTGTATGACAACCGAATGACCACTATCTAATTCTTAATTCCCCATTAACCACACACTGAAATGAAGGTAATAAACCATGAGGACAGCAATTATTTTTAACTCATAACAAAAGAAAGATTTTTATCTACGTTTTGAAGCTGAATGAGATTCATTATATTTGCTCGCAAATCAACCAAAATGTCAAAAGATTAGCATCACTAAAATTAGTTTTTATTTTCTTTTGACCAATCAAATAACTTAGTCAAAATCAAAACGGATGAAAAATTTATCTCTTATTCTAAATGTTGTTTTATTTATTGCAGTAGCTATTCTTTATGGTCTACATTTTTCTGGAGGAGGTTCTACGCAAGATGAAATCGACGAGAAAATCGAAATGGAAGTAGAGCGTAAAAGCAAAAACCTTCCTATCGCATACGTTAATATAGATTCCTTACTTGCTAACTATACTTACTTTACCGACGCTGCTCAAAGATTGGAGCAAAGAAGAGGTAAATTGGAAACTGAATTACAAAATCGTGCAAGAGGTTTGGAAAGTGAAATTCAAAACTTTCAGCAAACTGCGGGAGGTATGACCATGAGCCAAGCCAGAGCAAAGGAGGAAGAGTTAATGCAAAAGCAACAAAACTTGCAAAGATACCAGCAGAATATTGGTCAGGAGCTAAGCATGGAAGAAATGAAGGTCAATAATGAGCTTTATGAGAACGTTGCAGATTACCTTAAAAACTATGGTAAACGTCAAAACTTTCAAGTGGTATTGACTTATTCAAGGGGAAGTGGTGTACTTTATGCTAACGATAGCCTTGATATCACTAGTGAGGTGGTAAGAGCACTTAATCGCATCTATGCTGGTGGTGAAGCGGATGAAGAAGCCGCAGAAGAATTTGTGAAAGAGCTTGAGCAAGAAGCAAAAGAAGAAGAGCAAAACTAAAGCTGATTCGTTTTGCTGATGAATATATCTTTAAAAAGGGGTGCTAACAGCATTCCTTTTATATTTTTATGTCACCGCTGGCGCACGCATGTCGCCTGTGTCCTCTTTCTCTAGCGCGATCTTGCAGCTCGTGAGCAGTCAGTTCACTGTCTAGTTCCTTATCCCTAATTCCTGTTCCCAAAATCCACGGGCTAAAGC
>JAFIEW010000165.1 GCA_020832375.1 Cyclobacteriaceae bacterium | reverse complement strand
TTTAAAAACCTTTGTTACATAAAAGCTTCTTGCTTCTGATTATTAACTCTTAAAATCAAAATATCATGTTTAAAATTAGAAAACACTCCTTCTTCAATATTTTGTTTTTACTTGCATTTGCATCATTTCATTTGGCTTGTGCGCAAGAAGATTGGCGAGCACTTAACATTTCGGAAAAACCTTTCATGGAAAAGTTATCCACAGGTGATTTTGTGCTTATTGATGTTAGAACCGAACAAGAACTAAAGCAATATAAGGTAGGCGAACCCTTGCATATCAATTATTACGATAACAGTTTCAAGGATAAAATAGCCTCTCTTGATAAGAGGGAAAAGTATTTGTTGATTTGTAAAAGTTCTGCAAGGTCTGATAAAGCTTTAAAATTGATGCATGAGATGGGCTTCGAAGAAGTTTACGCTCTCAAGGGCGGAATTATGGGTTTGAGTAAAAGATATTAATCGTCTTATTAAAGTTTTTTCCAGTAAGATAGCGAGCTGATTTTTTTCAATCCATCATATCCTGGCAAAGGACTTTTAATGTTACGTTCTAAATATACCGTTTTAAGTTTAGCCTGCGACGCACCGGCTATGTCCCAAGGATGCGATGAGATCAACACACTTTTATTGATTACTATGCCCACTGATCTTAATGATTTTTTATAAACTTCTTTTTCTGGCTTAAGGCCACCGTAGGTTTCGGCAGATAGGATGTTATCAAAATATTTGCCGATTTTGGAATTTTTAACTTGTCTACGAAGTATGTCTGTACTTGAATTAGATAAGATATTTAGGCTCATACCAACATCTTGCATTTCAGAAAGGGAATCTGTCACGTCAGCATGAGGTTGCATGAGGGTAAAAGCATTGACTAAATCATCAACTTGTGGATCATTGATGTTGCCACCGAGATCATAAGCGCTCATCAAAAAAGAGTCAGTAAGGATATCTTTAAATGATTTATCTGGATAGAGCTGTGCTTTCGTAAGAATAATGCTTTCAAACTTACTTTTCCACACAGCGGTAAATTCTTTCCAGCCGGAAATCTGGATTAATTGATCATTAATAGATTCAATGGATAATAGTGTGTGATTAAGGTCAAAAACGATGTAAAATTTCTTCATAGATACAGTTAAGGATGGATTTTTAGGTATATCAACAAATATATAAAATATTTAGCATTGGCAAAAAATGAAAAGATTTAGATTGAAATCTAGGATTTAATAATTTCTCACATCATTCAACTTTAGAAATAATATCTAAGGTGCAATTATATTGATTGAAGTTAAGAATTTGAAAATGTGAAATTTAAGGACTTATACTAGCTGTAGCTCAACTTCTTAACACATAAGAAATTAAATAGGCTTACCCACTTCTCTATATGATACAGTCATCTTTATAACGTTTAGCCACTACTAAACTATTCAAGATGATTCTCATGTTAATTGCCAAAAAAGCTACTCATTACTCTTTCCAATATAGGCGTCGAGCAATTTTGCTATTTTCGATGCTTGCTCTTTTCTATTAAATTGATTGATATATTCTTTATTTTCTACTTTAAGACTAAACCTGTCTCGGTTGAGATTATTTATGAAATCTTTTATTCCTTCTTTATCTTCATAGTCAAATAATTCATAGTTTTTATAGTTATGAAGGATTTCAGCCATATCACCATTAGGGTCGCCGAAAGCCAAAATGAACTTTCCCGTAGCCATATACTCAAATAATTTACCCGGCAGATGTCCCTCATTATTAAATCCTTTATTGCTAAGTAGCAATAAGATGTCTACCTCCTCATAGAGTTGTAATAGCTTGCGATGAGTAATGTAGCCATCAATTTTGATTAATTTATTCAACTTATTGGACTGTCTAATTCTTTCAATGATTTTCTCATCAATCATCCCCATTAATTCACCTACTATTTGGTGGTTACCATTGTATTTTTCAATGGCATCAATAAAGTGATTTGGGTATCTCATTTCGCTTAGCAGCCCAGCATGTAAAAACTTGACATTTTTTTCATTTTTTAGCGTGGGATGAAAATACTTAAAGTCAATTGGGTCATAGCCATTTGGAATGGTAATCGTTTTACGTGCTCCTAATCTTTTAAAATCCCTCGCCCAATGATCACTAACTGTGATGACTAAACTAGCATTTTCAATTACAGATTTCTCTAAGTTTTTGTGATATTTATAAGCTATTTTACTTGTTTTAAAACTCTCTAATAGGTCCCACTCAGACCATGGGTCACGGAAATCAGCAAACCATGGGATACCATATTCTTCCCTTAACTTCCTGGCAATCAGGTGAACACTATGCGGTGGTCCTGTGCTTATCACCGCTTTGATTTCATTTTCCTGAATAATATCTTTCAAGAAACGGCTCGAGGGACGTACCCAAAAAATTCTTGGGTCTGGCAAAAAAATGTTACCCCTTATCCATGTAGCTAATTTATTGATGATGCCACTGTTTTTATTGACACTTCCTTGCTGATGAATACTAGTGTTTGCTTTACTTTTTGGTAGCAATTTTTTAAAGATGCCATATGGCTCCCAAATTGGGAATTTTAATGTTTCCGTATCGGGATGGATCTCATTTAGTAATTCGTGATCTCTAAGGTCAAAATCTGGGTTCTCTGGTGTAAAAATTACTGGGTCGTAACCAAAGTCATGTAAATAATTGCTTAGTTTTAGCCACCGTTGTACTCCTCCTCCCGCAGAAGGTGGCCAATAGTAGGTGATGATTAAAATGCGTGTCTTTGAAAAATCCGTCATAAATTTTACAGATAGAACTATTTTTAAAATTGAGTATTACTGATTCGAATTCAAACGATTGAAACATCAATAATAAGCAACATAAGCACCTTGACGACTTGTGAAAATGTAAACAATAGCGTGTATTTAAACACTTGAGTTTCAAATGTAATAAGCTTTTACGTAAATCTTTCTTAAATTTACATACTTTAAGTAGATAAGGCCGTACTTATTAGAATGGCAAATCATCTGTTTAATATAAAATGATCTAATTGGCATCCACCAAGAATTAACGAGCTTATAAATATGAAAAAAATTGCTGTATTTACCTCTGGGGGAGACTCACCAGGTATGAACGCTTGTATAAGAGCTGTAGTCAGAACCTCTGTATTTAATGATATTGAAGTTTTTGGCATACGCTACGGATATAATGGTATGATTTCCGGTGATATTACTCCAATGAAGTCCAACTCGGTTAGTAATATTGTTCAAAGGGGTGGAACTATTCTTAAATCAGCCAGAAGTAAGGAGTTTATGACTGCTGAAGGTCGTAAAAAAGCCTATGAAAATCTTAAGGCTCATGGTATCGAAGGGCTTGTTGCTATAGGAGGTGATGGTACTTTTACTGGTGCTAACATATTTTTTGAAGAATATGGAATCCCTACTATTGGTGCTCCTGGTACTATTGACAATGATTTATATGGAACTGATAATACAATAGGCTTTGATACGGCTGTAAACACCGCATTAGATGCTATAGACAAGATCAGAGATACAGCAGATTCTCACGATCGTGTTTTCTTTATTGAGGTCATGGGTAGAGATTCAGGTTATATTGCAATACAGTCAGGTATAGGTGGTGGTGCCGAATTGGTCATGGTTCCTGAAACTCAGACTACAGTGGATACGGTAATGGATACCCTCCAGACAGGATGGAACAGGTTTAAAACATCTGCTATTGTAGTGGTTGCTGAAGGTGATAATGAAGGTGGCGCGGTAGCAGTGGCTGAGAAGGTGAAAGCAAAGTTTCAAAACAAAGATATCAGAGTAGCAAACCTTGGTCACGTTCAAAGAGGTGGGGCGCCGAGTGCTCAAGATCGAATTCTAGCTAGTAGATTAGGTGTAGCTGCAGTTGAAGGCTTGCTGAATGGAAGGAAGAATCAGATGGCTGGGATTGTTTGTAACAAATTAAAGTATACTGATTTTAAAGAAGCCATTTCTAAAGATAAACCACTCAATCCTGATTTACTTCGAATTGTAGATATATTGAGTGTTTAAATGTCTTGATCCGAATTAGTCTCTTCTTTAGTTGCTAGAAGGGCTTAAAAAATAAAAACATAGAATCATTTAAAGTCCTTTTCTATTTATTGAGAACTTAATGCTCAATAGAGGAAAGGATTTTTTGTTTAAAGCACACTTACTCAAACATAATCTACTTCCTAAATATTATGTGATTGATTATTTGAGATTTCCTTCAGTAAAGCTTTAAATTTGGTGCACGTACGCTTAGCGTAAAGTAATTTTACACACTTGAGAATAGCATGCAGGAAGTATTCTGTCAAATTCATAAATTTGAGCGCTGGAAAATATCCATTACATAAATGGATGACAAAATAAGCTAACACTACAAAAGGTAGTGAAATAGCGTAATTAAAATCTATATTTTAAGCAACCTATTGACCTATATTGTGGTTTATAGGCTTATAAAATCAATAAAAAATGGGGTATATACCGATTGTATTATCATTATTAGGCTTTATATTTTTGGCTGGTCTAGTGAATAAAAACAGCTTTAAGGTAAAGTTTGCCAATATCATAGCACTAAAACAACAGATAGATAATTTGGCAAAAGATTTAGCGATTGCTAAAATCAACGAGCTTAATTTTTTCAAACCTGACAATCAACTACCATCAACAGTAGAGGTTGATGAATTAATCAATCAAGTTGAAGCTCTTCCTGAAGATAAGGTAGAAATACAAAGGCTCAAAGACCTAGCAAAGGCTTATAGGCTTGCGGTGAAAAGATATAATCATAATAGTAAAGGCATACCTTCTAGGTGGTTTTTGGCGGTTTTTCCTTATCCAGCTAAAATTTAAAAGTAAGCCTTCGATCTTTCAAGCTTGACGACTTATGGTACTCATTGATGATTTTGATCCAGAGAAATGAATTTAGATGTGGACTTTTGAAACTCAAGATGGAATAATCTTCATATTCGAGATTTCACTAAAAAAGAAAAGGTGATCGAACATATTTTCGATCACCTTTTTTTTGATATTAATTAGGGCTTGCTTAAAAAGTCCCAAGTACTGCAGATTCGAGGCGGCAAAGCGAAGATGTATTAATATACCTCGAGCTGAAGCCAA
>JAFIEW010000022.1 GCA_020832375.1 Cyclobacteriaceae bacterium | reverse complement strand
TACCAAGAGGAGCAATTTAGTAAGTCAAAAGATTTGATGAAGCTACATTTAAAGGCACAAATAGCTCGATCAATATGGGACAATAAAGGCTTTTATCCTATCTATAATGAAACCAATGAAGTCTTTCAAAGAGCACTAGAGCTATTTCAAGAAGCTGATGCCTTAGTTAAAAGATAATTTTGATTAGAGACTTTAAAAAAAGCGTTTAAGTAATTTACTTAAACGCTTTTTTTATTGGTAACATGTTGAATACTAATTGTCTTACCTATAGGTTTTGTCGATTAACGTCATTTTAGCTCATTGTTAGATATTAAAAAACGATGAATTTATAAATCCGAATAATTGACACTATTATTTTGTTTGATTGAATAGGCTTAAGCAAGCAATGATATAGGCTACCTTAAGGTATGTTGACTTCAGAACTTTCACTAACCAAATGATTTTAAAAGCGTTGATTTAAATGAGGCTAGGGTTAAAACTAGGTGTAATACCGATATTTACATCGATTTTTGGTCCATTACCTAAATATTTCATGGGTTACCTTTTTTCAAAGAGGCTTATAGATTTACACGAATATAAAAGCAAATAACAAATAAAAATATGGCAGCTGAGTTTATCAAGTTATACGAAGAAAATCCGGATGAGCGAAAGATTAAAAAAATTGTTGATGTTCTGCGTCAAGGAGGAGTCATCATTTATCCTACAGATACCATTTATGGTTTAGGCTGCGATATTTTTGATACCCGTGCTGTAGATCGAGTTTGTCAAATAAAAGGTGTCAAGCGGCAAAAAAGTAATTTTTCTTTTATTTGCCATGATTTGTCACACATTGCTGAATACACCAAAGCACTTGACAATGCAACCTTTAAATTGATGAAAAATGCGCTGCCAGGTCCATTCACTTTTATTTTAAGAGCTAGCAGTAAAGTGCCAAAGCTGATCACTGCAAAGAAGAAAACGGTTGGTATTCGGGTTCCTGACAATAGCATCCCACGTACCATAGTAGAAAGACTGGGTAACCCCATCATTACTACATCCATCCATGATGAAGATGAAATACTGGAATATTCTACTGACCCTGAATTGATATATGAAAAGTTTAAAAATCAGGTGGATATTGTTATTGATGGGGGGTATGGTAAAAATGTAGCGTCTACTGTCGTGGATTGCACCGAATCTGAGCCTGTTATTTTGAGAGAAGGTGTAGGGATTTTAGAATAAATAAAACAGGACGGCTAATAAGCGGTTAAAATCTTGATAAATAAATTGAAAATGATAGAAAAGTTGAAACTGTTATTTAATGATTTAGGGTTTTTACTTAATGCTCTAAAAAATGGAACCCCGACCGTTCTAAGTAAAAAGGGTGTATTTGTATTATTATTGAGTGTCTTATATATTGTAAGTCCTATTGATTTTATTCCTGATTTTATTCCAGTAGTAGGTTGGGCAGATGATTTCAGCATATTTTTACTAGCCGTACATTATGCAGCTTCCCAAAGTCGAAAAAAAATTAATGTAGAGCAAAGATGAGTATAACTATCGCTGGAGTCGACTATGGAAGCAAGCTTGCCGGTACCACCGTATTGGCGGTCTGTACCACACAAGATAGGCAGGTAAGCGTATATAGTTCAAAGAAGAAGCAAGATGCTGACCGTATGCTTGTGGATTTATCCAAATCATTGATGCCAGATAGGATTTATTTGGATGCGCCCTTGTCTCTTCCTGGGGTATATAGAGATTTGGAGGGATATAGTGATTATTTTTATCGAAAGTGCGATCAAGAACTTTCAGCAATGTCAGTGATGTTTTTAGGAGGGCTTACTGCTAGAGCCATGAAATTGTCTAAAGAGCTAAATACAAGAGGTATCGATGTGAAAGAAGTATATCCAGGACACTTAGCCAGGATGTGGAGTTTGCAAGAGTTGTCTTATAAGAAGGAATTAAGCGCTCTACCAAATTGCTTGAGTTTTTTGATTGATCAGACGCGACTTAATATTGATCCATCATTGATTACTAATTGGCATGAATTTGATGCCTTGCTAGCCCTATCTAGTGGCTTGCGTGATTGGCAAGGAGAAGCCAAAGTATATGGTAAGCCTGAAGAAGGGCTGATCAGAGTTTAGTTTAGGATATTTAAAAAAAAATTCTAGTTTAAATGCTTTAAGATTTTATGTGTAGTTTACGCTGGTATTTGATACCATATAGTTCTACTATTACAATTAAATTATAATCTAAGTCGTTTGTTGATACATTATGATTATCTTGTTGCGGATCTTGAATCTTTTAAAATAGATATAATTCAAGATATAATGATCTGCAAAATTTAGATGAATTAGACCTGCGAGAAATGAAAAACACCTTTCTGCCTATCAATGTTTTAGTCTTAATAATAAGCTTGCTTCTTGTTTCTGTTTCCTTAAGAGCCCAAAATACAGAGTTTCAAATTGCGAAGTTAAAATACAGTGGTGGTGGAGATTGGTATGCTAACAAGACTGCCCTTCCTAATTTGATCCGCTTTTGTAATGAGCGGCTTAATATGAAGATTCAAGCCGCTGACGAGGTGGTTGAGGTTGGTAGTAGAGAGTTATTTATGTATCCATATGTGTATATGACAGGACATGGAAATGTGAACTTTAGTAGGTCAGAGGCAGAAAATTTAAGAAATTACCTGCTTTCGGGAGGCTTTTTACATATCGATGATAACTACGGACTTGATCAGTTTATTCGTGTCGAATTAAAAAAAGTATTTCCTGAATATGAGCTGGTTGAGCTCCCTTTCGACCATCCTATCTACCATAAAAAATTTAAGTTCGAGAATGGTCTACCTAAAATTCATGAGCATGACGGACAACCACCCCAAGGCTTTGGCATTCTTCACGAAGGACGCTTGGTACTCTTTTATAGTTATGAGTCAGATTTGGGTAACGGATGGGAGGATCAACGAATTCATAATAACCCTGAAAGTATCCGGCTGGAAGCCTTAAAAATGGGAGCAAACATCCTTACTTTTGCCTTAATGCAGGATTGATAGCTCCAAGCTTTATTGCTTATCCTTTTAGTTAGTATTACAGCTTTCTCTCTATTTTCTTATTGACATCCATTGTGGATTTCTTCTTAAAAATCATTTTTACCACTATCTTTGGATGATTTTATATCTCAATCATGCCAATCCGCTACCGGATGATTGATTTTTATTGCTTTGATTAAACCCTTATCAAAATGAAAAGCTATCAAGAGGCTGTTGACTATCTGTTTAAAAGGCTACCGATGTTTCAAAGAAGTGGAGGAGCTGCCTATAAAAGCGGCTTAGGAAATGCTTGGGCACTATCCGAAGCATTAGGTGCACCTCAAAACAAATTTAAATCCATTCATATAGCCGGCACTAACGGCAAAGGAAGTACTTCTCATATTCTGGCAGCTTGTCTTCAATCTTTGGGATTGAAAGTGGGGTTGTATACCTCGCCTCACTTACGCAGTTTTACTGAAAGGATGCGTATTAATGGTCAGCCAATTAGTCAAGATAAGGTTCTTACTTATGTGAATCATTTTCAGCCAATCATTGAGCAAATGGATGCTTCATTTTTTGAGGTGACCACCTTTATGGCCTTTCAATATTTTGCAGATGAGCAAGTGGATATCGCAGTCGTAGAAACGGGAATGGGGGGTAGACTCGATACCACCAATGTGATTGATCCTCTCGCTTGTATTATTACCAATATTGGCTCTGACCATGCACAATTCCTAGGCGATACTCCACAGAAAATTGCAAGAGAAAAAGCTGGTATTATAAAACCAAGTCGACCAGTATATATCGGTAAATTGCAGGAAGAAACGGTGGATGTTTTCCGGTCTACAGCTGAAATTAAAAACGCCCCAATCAAGTGGGCTCAAGATTGTATCACTATCGATGGTAATTCAGATTGCTGGGAGCTTACTACTGATAGACTTAAATTCAAGTTTACCCCCGATTTGAAGGGGCCACACCAGCTTGAAAACTATCGGTCTGCGCTATCATTGCTTTGTTCTGAACCTATTTTTACTCCTATGAATTTAGAAAGGCTTAAACATGGGCTCGAAAACGTAGCTGTCTTAAGCGGCTTGAGAGGAAGGTGGCAAAAACTAGGCAGTCATCCTACTATCATAGCTGATACTGGTCATAATGAAGAGGCTATCAAACTCAATATGGCACATCTTCCTAAGGCAGAAATCAAGCATTTTGTATTAGGCTTTGTCACAGATAAGGATGTAAAGAAAATGATAGCACTTTTTCCGAGGGAAGGCGCATGGTTCTACTTTTGCACCCCTCAGGTACCAAGAGGTATGAGTATTTCTCAGATTGCCGATATCACAGCTGAGCTTAAACTCAATGCCAGCTTTCATCCTTCTGTCACCGATGCTTACCTTACCGCTAAGAGCAAAGCCAATACACAAGATCTTATCTATGTGGGAGGGAGTACCTTCGTAGTTGCAGAAATCGACGAAATTAATGATGCTAATGTCGCCTTATCCTATTAAGTTCTTTATTTCATTTTAACCGCTACCTACATTTGAGAACAAAATTAATACGCTTTGAAAGCAATGCTGATAATCCGCTTATTTATGAACCTGGGAAAGACAATATCAAGGATATCAAAGGGAATTGGCATAAAAAGGCCTTTGGAAATGATCATCCCATCACCCTTGAATTAGCCTGCGGAAGGGGAGAATACACCGTAGGACTGTCACAAGTTTTTCCAGAGCGTAATTTTATCGGTATTGATATTAAAGGAGAGCGAATCTGGAAAGGTGCGGATCAAATTGTAGCTAATGGTAGCACCAATGCAGTTTTTTTAAGAACTCACATTACCTCCCTAGAAAGTTTTTTTGCTAGGAATGAGGTTAGTGAAATATGGATTGTCTTTCCAGACCCTCGCCCCAAGTCTCGAGATGCACGTCGAAGGTTAACTCATCCAAGGTTTTTGGATATTTATAGAAATATTTGTCGAAAAGGGGCTTGGGTTAATTTAAAAACAGATAATACACCGCTTTTTGATTTTACCTTAGATCTACTTTCGAAAGAACGTGGTATTAAAGATCTCGTCTATACCCGAGATTTATATCGCTCAGAGCTATTATTAGAACATTATGCTATCACTACGAGATATGAAAAACTGTGGACGCAAAAGGGTGAAAATATTAAGTTTATGCGTTTTCGCATTAATTAGCGCTACTCTTCTTGGAAATAAATCAGCCCTATATGCTCAGGAAATAGATCTACCCTTTCAGGAAGAATCTCGTGATAGCATACCACCCTATATGGAGGTGATACCAGGGGCTTTCAGTGAGGTGCCCTATTTTACCTTTGGACAGGGTGTAGGGATCTTTCCAACTGACTCTTCATTTTCTTTAAATTTACGTTTTAGAATGCAAAATAGGCTGGGAGCCACTTTTCAAGAAGGGGACTCTCCAGATATTGAGGCGCGAGTAAGGCGGCTTAGGTTGCGCTTTGACGGCTTCGTGGTCAACCCTAAGATCTCTTACGTTATGCAGCTCTCATTCAGTAGAGCTGATATGGATTGGGAAAATACCAATGTGCCTAATGTGGTTAGAGATGCTATGGTTTTTTATGATGTAAATTCAAAGTTAAGAGTTGGGTTCGGACAAACAAAGCTACCTGGCAATCGTCAAAGGGTGATCTCTTCGGGTGATTTACAATTTGTAGATCGAAGTATTGTCAATGCCACACTTAATATTGACCGTGACTTTGGTATCCACATGGCTTATACAGAACAGATATATAAAAACTTTCATACAGTCTTTCGCTCTGCCATTTCTTCTGGCGATGGAAGAAATATCATCAACACAAACGATGGTCTGGCCTATACTGGGAGGATAGAAGTTTTACCATTTGGCCTATTCGAACGATTTGGTGATTATTTTGAGGGTGACCTCATCCGTGAAAGTAAGCCGAAATTATCCGCAGGATTTACCTACAGCCTTAATCAGCAGACACTTCGCACAGGCGGACAGATTGGTCTGCCGCTCTTCGAACCAAGAGATATGACCACCCTATCTACTGATTGGTTACTTAAGTATAGCGGTTTTGCCATTTCAGCTGAGCTCTTATATCGACAGTCCGATGACCCCATTACCACTGATGGCAGTGGAGATATTCGATACGTATATGCTGGCCTAGGTCAAAATTTTCAGGCTTCCTATGTTTGGCTTAATGATTACGAATTAGCACTTCGATACAGTCAAATGTCACCTTCAGAGAGTATTCAGGCATTAGAGCCTGAAATCTATCATTATACTTTAGGACTTACCAAGTACGTTAAAGGACATCGAGTGAAGTTACAAACCGATCTTACATATGAGCAACGCAACTTTCAGGTGCATGGTGTCCCAAATGAAAATTTACAGTGGCGCTTTCAAATAGAGCTGGGTATTTGATCAAATTTGGAAATCAGATAAAAAGAAAAGGGAAGATGCCTTTTTCCGTTGATTTCTAAAGAAACCCAGTATTCATATCAACCTGATTTGCTGAAAATATTAAAGAAAATTTTATCAAAACCTACCTAATATTTAGGCTATCATAAAACCTGTCGTAAGCTCTTCATTCAGTTTTAGGCTAGTTTCTATTACTAGGTGGCGATTCTTAGAGTTATCAACTACCAAGGCGGCTATTTTTTCAAAACCTCCTCCATCACCCACTGTTTTCCCCAGTGACTGCGCTCTTCTTCGCTCCACAGTTTTGGAAAGAAAATGATGCGTTGAAATCTTGGAGGTAAGTATTTCTGCCAGTTCGTGCCCCCCGTAGCAGCAAGCTCTTGAGGATCTTGTTGCAAATAGCGTACCGCTGATTTGTAGTGTACCAGTGGCCAAAATATATTGGACAAAGCATCTAGTTTTCGCATTTCAACTCGCAATTCTGCATCAACTATTGCTGTTTGTTGCCACTGATCATGAATCGTAAATCCATTGAGTTGTTTTATTAATTCAATAAACTGATCGTCGTATTGAGCTTCAAAAGATTTTAAAGTGAAGGTTTTCTTGCCACTTGCCAACTCAGTAGCTCCATGTTTCCAATAGATATTGTCATATTCCTCCTCAATGGCATTAAAGTCTCGCTCTCTTTGGGATTCATGCAGGAGTTGTGAGGTAGGCGCACAGTGAAATTCTATCATTCTGTACTGTGCCGACTGAAAGCCGCTTGCAGGAAGGAGCGACATGCGAAACTTCAAAAACTGCTTAGGATCCATTCCTTCTCGCATCACATCAAAGCTATCGGTTAAGTGCTGAAAGTAACGATTTATTCTTTGTAGTCTCATCACTACTTCATCTCTAGCCTCTTTTGCCGCAATTAGCTGCTTGAGTTCCGATAAAATCAACTTAAAATAGAGCTCTGTAATCTGATGATAGATAATAAATATTTGTTCGTCAGGAAAGGAAGTCTTCGGCTTTTGTAAGCTTAGAAGGGTATCTAAGTGAATATAATCCCAGTAGTGCGTATAGTCAGCATAGATCAATCCGTCCAAATATGAACTTAAGTCTTGTCCGGTAGCTGAATATTTTTCTTCTAGCACCTTAATTTTTTCCAGTATTTCAGGCTTTATATCCTTTTCGCTCATTATTTTATTTTTTGCGTGGGATGAGGGGGTAAACGCTACTTACTCCTCCATCTATGCTTTTATTACATTATTATACTTTCGCAATCTTGACATTTAATAGTATTGTCTAACAACAGAGCTCCACAATCAAATCTTTGAGAACCATCTATTTATTATCAATGTATACTGCGTTGTCATTCCAACAAAAATAATTTATCTTAAACAGGCACTTTTTTTTAAGTGATTGTATGGAATGATTTTATATTTGCATTCGTTTGCAATGATGACGCATTCAATGAAATAATTTTTTATATTTGGAAAACTTGTCATACGAATAATTGCGACAAAGGTCGGTAGCTTAAAGCAATTAAAAAAGTATTGAACCACCTTTGCTCGCCATAAAATAAAAATCTATCTATGAGTCAAGAAGAATTAATAGCCGTACGAAAGAGTCAAAAACAGGATTTGTTTGAGTCGCCAGATTTTTATGCGATCGATGATCTGTTGGAAGAGGAGCATAAGCTGGTGCGTAGTTCCTTACGTGACTTTGTCAAGAAAGAAATTAGTCCCTCAATAGAAGGTTGGGCACAAAATAATCATTTCCCATCTGAAATTGTCAAGAAATTTGGAGAAGTGGGTGCCTTTGGGCCTACCGTTCCTGAAGAATATGGTGGGGGAGGTTTAGACTATATTTCCTATGGTTTGATCATGCAAGAGATAGAGCGAGGTGATTCAGGCATGCGATCTACCGCTTCCGTTCAAGGTTCTCTGGTAATGTATCCGATCTACAAATATGGTACTGAAGAGCAAAAACGTAAGTTTTTGCCTGCACTTGCCAATGGTGATATGCTTGGTTGCTTCGGGCTTACCGAGCCGGATCATGGTTCTAATCCAGGGGGGATGGTAACGAACTTCAAAGATAAAGGGGATCATTACCTACTCAATGGGGCTAAGATGTGGATTTCCAATGCGCCGGAAGCAGATATCGCAGTTGTTTGGGCTAAAAATGAGGAGGGTCGTATACATGGCTTAATTGTTGAGCGGGGTATGGAAGGTTTTAGTACACCGACTACACATGGTAAATGGTCGCTTAGGGCAAGCTGTACGGGTGAGTTGGTTTTTGACAATGTAAAAGTACCCAAAGAAAATCTTTTGCCAGGTAGGAGTGGGCTAGGAGCACCATTAAGTTGCTTGGACAGCGCACGCTATGGTATTGCATGGGGAGCTTTGGGTGCAGCCATGGATTGCTACGATAGCGCCAAACGCTATGCACTTGAACGAAAGCAATTTGGTAAACCGATTGGATCTTTTCAATTGGTACAAAAAAAATTGGCAGAGATGCTTACTGAAATTACTAAAGGTCAGTTAGTGAATTGGCGTTTAGGTAAGTTAATGAATGAAGGAAAAGCAACTACAGCACAAATTAGTCTTGCTAAAAGAAATAATGTTGAAGTAGCACTTAATATAGCGAGAGAAGCAAGGCAGATCCATGGTGGTATGGGTATTACAGGGGAGTACCCTATCATGAGGCACATGGCTAATCTAGAGTCTGTGGTCACTTATGAAGGTACTCACGACATCCATTTGCTAATTTTAGGTATGGATATTACAGGTATACCTGCTTTTGAATAATTTAAAAAAGGGCTATCATAGCCCTTTTTTAATGCTTCACTTTTAAAGGGTAAAATACACCTTTCCATCTGAATATCAATGGGTTAAATGGTTTTACCTCAGTCTTATTTTGGTAAATATTTAATTTTCTTGGGAAAAAGCTAGACAATCCAGGTTTTGATTCCGAAAAATGAATATCTCTATGTCAAAAAAGCATAAACCTTGGATGTAAAAGTCCGTTATTATACGAGTTTATCAAATATCATATCTAATATTTACTAACCAACCTATGGATAATACCAAGTTTTTACCTTACATCATTGGAGGGGTCGCTACCCTAATATTGATTTTATACTTGTCTTCTAGTATTTTCATTACCATTCAGTCAGGACAAGCGGGCGTGCTTTATAAAAAGTTTGGTGGCGGTACTCAAACAGACAGTCACTATACTGAAGGTTTTCATATTATTGCCCCTTGGAACACCATGTACATTTACGATGTACGTACCCAAGAAAATAAGCAGGTGATGGAAGCCCTCTCTCGAAACGGACTTACTATTAAGATGGATGTATCTTATCGATTTAAACCGCAAATAGATCGTATCGGTATTTTGCACCGTGAAATTGGACAAAATTACGCTGAGAAAGTGATTATTCCTGAGATAAGATCGAGTTTAAGAAAGATAATTGGTAAGTACAATCCTGAGGAATTGTATTCTTCAAAAAGGGAAACGATACAAACTGAAGTTTTCGAGTCAGTAGCTGAAACCATCAATGAAAAGTATCTTACCATGGATGCCTTATTGATTTCAGGTATTGAGCTACCGGCTACTATCCGTACTGCCATTGAGAAGAAGTTAAAGCAGGAGCAAGAATCTCAGGAGTATGAATTTCGTTTAGAAAAAGAACAAAAAGAGGCACAACGAAAGAAAATCGAAGCTGAGGGTATTCGTGAGTTCCAGATGATTGTATCAGAAGGATTAAATGATAGGGTGCTAAAGCTAAGAGGAATTGAGGCTACTCTTAAACTCGCTGAATCTCCAAACGCAAAAGTAGTAGTAGTAGGTGGTGATGACGGAATGCCACTGATATTAGGAAACTAATCCTATAATAACAGCAAATCGGAAAATTTATCCGGTTTGCTTTTTTATTATATGTCAAGGTGGTTTCATAGGACTGAACTCCTGTTTTACTTCCGAAAGTCAAAAAAAAAGCTTAAATTCGCTATCGTAATTTTAAGGTGAAAGAACACTGAAAAACATAAACAAAATGTCACAAACAGCAGAGATTAAAGTTGATGGGAAGACCATCGAATTGCCTATCATAGAAGGCACAGAAAATGAAAAAGCTATCGATATTAGTAAGTTGAGGGGTCAAAGTGGTATTATCACTATGGATCCGGGCTTCAAAAATACGGGTTCTACACAGAGTTCGATCACCTTTCTCAATGGTGAAGAAGGAATATTACGCTACAGAGGTTATGACATTGCTGATCTAGCCGAAAACTCCAACTTTCTTGAGGTCTCCTATTTGTTGATTTACGGTGCTTTGCCTACGCAAGAGCAATATGATAAATTTCAGCAAGAGGTAACAACTCACACCATGGTACATGAGGATATCAAAAATATCCTTGATGGTTTCCCGTCTATATCACATCCTATGGGAGTGCTGTCATCATTGATTTGTTCTTTGACTGCATTTTATCCAAATAGTTTAAATCCTAATCGATCTAAAAGTGAGATTGACTTGAGTATCATTAGGTTACTCGCTAAGCTGCCTACTTTAGCAGCGTGGTCTTACAAGCACAAGATCGGCCATCCTGTCAACTATCCTGATAATAGCTTGGATTATACTTCTAGGTTTTTGAAGATGATGTTTGGTTTACCAGCCGAGCAATATGAGGTTGATCCGGTTGTAGCCAAAGCACTAGATCAATTGTTGATTCTTCATGCAGATCATGAGCAGAACTGCTCTACTTCTACAGTTCGAGTGGTAGGTTCTTCACATGCAAGTATTTACGCTTCTATCTCTGCAGGTATTAATGCCCTATGGGGACCACTTCATGGTGGTGCTAACCAAGCAGTGATCGAAATGCTAGAAGAAATAAAAGCTGATGGTGGAGATACCAAGAAGTTCTTAGATAAAGCTAAAGATAAGAATGATCCATTCCGACTAATGGGATTTGGTCATAGAGTATATAAGAACTTTGATCCTAGAGCAAAGATAATTAAAAAAGCGGCTGACGATGTGCTTGCTAAACTAGGTGTAAATGACCCAATATTGGATATAGCTAAAGGTCTAGAGGAAGCTGCGCTTAATGATGACTATTTCGTTGAGAGAAAGCTGTATCCTAATGTCGATTTCTATTCAGGCATCATCTACAGAGCCATGGGGATACCTACAGAGATGTTTACTGTAATGTTTGCCATGGGTAGATTGCCAGGATGGATTGCTCAGTGGAAAGAAATGAGAGAAAATAATGAACCTATCGGAAGGCCACGTCAGATTTATACTGGTGAAAACGAGCGTCCTTATGTACCAATGAACAAAAGATAGATCATTTTAAATTGATAAAAACATAAAAAAAGCGGATAATATTATCCGCTTTTTTTATGTTTAATATCGATAGTTAGGGATTGCTGAAGAAGCTCTTCTAATGAGTCGGGATTGCATAGCGGCACAAGCTTTGCTTTTTTTATAGATAGAACCATCATAAGCTTTAAGTAGCTAATTTTAAGCGGTAATGTTTTTTTATGTAAATACCAACTACGACGATTTACTGTAATATGCTTATCCGCTTGTTTGCACCTTAAATCCAAAGGAAGTATTATTCTTTAAAATCGCTGAAGGTGCTATAAAGTAAAGTACAGAGTGTGAAGCACTGTGAGAAACTAAGCCCTGAAAGGGCATCACTTTGGATTGAGAAATTTTGATGGATGAATTTTAACCAGACTTGCTTTGATCCTATGCACCTGTTAAATTAAAAAGATGGGTGTTATAGCTTGACTATGTGTGTTTTAGGTATCTTTGAAAGCGTCCTAAGTTGACAACTCACCCAAAGGTAGATTCTCCTTCTACCCCTATACTAAATAAAGCCAAATCGTATTTTACGGGGTCGTATGGATCTAATCTGCGAAGATTCTCTGTTAGTTCTTCTACAGCTTCCCAATCATTAAGTTTTCTATGTAGAAGTCCTAGATTCCTAGCAATTCTTCCGACATGTACGTCGCAAGGGCACATTAATTCTGATGGTTTAATATCTTTCCAGATACCAAAGTCGACCCCATCTTTAGAGTCTCTTACCATCCAGCGTAAAAACATATTCAAACGCTTACAGGCCGATTTTTTTTTAGGAGTGGCAATGTGCTTCTGTGTTCTATGTGGTGCATATTCTACATCAAAGAAGCAACGGTTGAAATTAGTGAGCCGCTCTTTCATATTCTGGCCCTTAACAAAAGCCGCCTCAAGGGATGCATGTTGGCGATAGTGTCGCTGAAGAAAGTCAATAAAGTATAGCAAATCAGTGGCAGTAAAAGTACGATGCTTAAAATGCATCATCCTTTTAAGATCACTTTCATTATGGTGGAGTATGAATTCATAAGGTTCATTGTCCATTAGATTCATAAGCTCTATGGACTTATTAATAATGGTTTTTCGTTGACCCCAAGCAAGTATAGCTGCGAAAAATCCCGCTATTTCAATATTTCTCTTTTCTGAAAACCGATGAGGAATAAGGATAGGGTCGTTTGTGATAAAGGCAGGATTATTAAATTTTTTATATTGCTTGTCTAATATTGCACCTACTTGCTTAATGTTCATTTTAAAAGGAGGAGTAGGTGTATACTAAGGCCAATAAGATAGTTTTACAGGGAATCTTTCGTCAAATGCACCCAAACGATCGTAGGCTGTTTGAGAAATCTTTATGACGACCCTCTCATTGTCACCTGCTTCAGGTATGTTGCCAATGATGCGTACAAAAACACTTCTATCATTGCTTTCGTTACTTACCTGCATGATGGTTCCAATGGGTGCTGTACGGTGCAAGCCTAAGTATTTTTTGGAGTCTCCGCTTTTAGCAATTACCTGTGCAAGGCCCGACTCGTTGATTTTTTCAAAGCCCGTATCATAATCTGTACTGAGGGTTTGACCGACTGTTTTGGAAGTGGAGGGTGCTTTTTTCTCAGCAACAGCTTTATCTTTAAACTCCTCTGCTGTTTTCCCGCTGCGCTTGCCAACAGTAAAGATCTTTAGTTTTTGTCCAATTGCGATTTCATCGGAGCTAAGATTATTCCACTTTTTGATGTCATTAAAGTGAACATCATACTTTCTGGATATGCTGAAAAGAGTTTCTGATGCCATTACTGTGTGTTCTAGACCACCGTCACCGAGATTGGAGGGTGATGAATCTATCTTTACAGTGGTGCTAGCACTTGCTGATACCGCACTAGGGTCGGCTACAATCAATTCTTGCCCAATGCGCAGGTCATCACTGGTGAGTTTATTCCATCTTTTAATATCAGGGATGGTAACTCCGTATTGTTTACTGATGGCAAAGAGATTTTCACCTGATTTTACAGTATGTTTATCTTTTTTTTGCGCTTTTCTAGAGCTTGGCTCTGTGGCAGGTACTTTGATAATTTGATCAATTTTAATACCTTCTTCAACGCCTGGATTGGCGTTTATAAGGTCTTCAGGACTAACACCGTACTTTCTTGAAATTGCATAAAGGGTTTCTTTAGGCTCTACCTTGTGAATAATGAATAGCTTACCACCTACTCTCTCGGTACCGATACTATCCTCAGGTGCATGCTCCATAGGTTTTATCGCGATAGCATGATGAGAAATGAAGTAGAGTAGGGTAGTGATCAGTAAAAAGAAGAATCTATTCATAAAAACGGTTATTTGTCGTAAAGGGCATTAAATATTAATTAAACAACAATGATGCTAAAATATTGAAAGAGAACTTAATTTTCTTTCATCATCAAACAAAAATAAACGATCTCTGCATACAAAGAAAGAAAACTCACTGATTTTGCCATCTAAATTTTGGATTGACTTGCTGTAAACCAATTTTTCAGATTGTGGATTAAAAATAATAAGCCTTTCTTCTATGCCTTTGATCGCTTTACGATAATATTGTAAGATAAGGTGATTTTTGAATTCTAAATAATCAATTTTTGCAATAGCATCGGAGGCGTCAATCCAATGGATAAATTCTTGACAGGATGAGAAATGACTACTCTCTTTCGTGTAACTGGTAGGTAATATCCAACCATCGTTCCAAGAGGGTACAGTAAGTTGAGGTATTTCAGAAATTGACGCCATTAGCCCCTCATCCCAACTAAAAAAAGTTTGCTGATCCTCGGATGTATTCTGGAGATAGAATTTATCCTGATCGTTCGCATAGTAACCATATGCGGGCAGGTATTCTAAAGTCTTTCCTTCCAGGTTGAGAAGATATACTCCTTTCGAGAGCGGATTTTCATTTCCTTGGTAGGCTTGTGCAATCCATGTTTTGTTACCAATCCCTTTGATTGTAATCCACCATTTATCTTTAAGAACTATATTTGAATTAACTATTTGGTGAGAGAGACAATCGTAGATAGAAAAATAACAAGTACGCTTGCTTGCATCCCTGCTTTCTATCAATAGTAAGCTTGCATCATGGTTGGGGAGAATCTTCCAAATTTTGCCTTTTATATCTGTGAGTTGGGGTTTTTGCACTGATTATAGTGTATATTTGATAAATGTTACAATCGATAATACAACGTAAAGATGAAGCTTAAAAGTTTTATATTCTTATTTTTCTCTATGTTTTTCTCATCCTTTGCCATTCAGGCTCAGTCTGAAGAGGAACCAGTAAAAGTGTTTTTGTTAGAAATCAAATCGGAAATAGATCCGCGTAGCAACCGCTACGTTAGACTTGGACTAGAGAAAGCTAAGGAGGAAAAAGCAGATGTGATTTTAATAGAGATGGATACCTACGGTGGTGCGTTGCCCGATGCAGATGAAATACGTACTGCTATTCTTGACTTGAATATTCCTTCTATTGTCTTTATCAACAAAGATGCTGCCTCTGCAGGAGCTTTAATTTCTCTGGCCTGTGATAGTATATTCATGGCGCCCGGTGGTAGTATTGGTGCTGCTACTGTAGTGACAGGCGATGGCCAAGCGGCCCCTGACAAGTATCAGTCATATATGAGAGGAATTATGCGAAGTACGGCCGAGGCTAAAGGTCGAAACCCTCAAATCGCGGAAGCAATGGTAGATGAGAATATCGAGATAGAAGGCATTACTGAAAAGGGGAGAGTGCTTACATTTAGCACCAGTGAAGCCATCAAACATGGTTTTGCTCAAAAAGAATTTAGGTTTATTGATGAAGTATTAAAGTATTCGGGTTACGAAAATTATACCTTGATAAGGCATGAGGTGAGTGGTACAGAAAAGGTTATTTCCTTCTTTATAAACCCTTTGGTTAGTGGCATCTTGGTATTGATTATACTCGGCGGTATTTATTTCGAGTTGCAAACCCCAGGAGTAGGTTTTCCTATTGCGGCGGCTATCATTGCGGCTACCTTATATTTTATTCCGTTTTATCTTACTGGATTGGCTGAAAATTGGGAAATTTTGATCTTTTTTGTTGGGGTGATATTACTCGCCGTTGAGATTTTTGTTTTTCCAGGTTTTGGTGTTGCAGGTATTACTGGCTTAATTTTAATGATTTTTAGCCTTACGGTAGTTACTGTTAACAATGATTTCTTTGACTTCACTTTTGTAGCATCAGAGGATTGGGTAGAAGCTTTGGTGCCACCTCTTATTGCGCTGTTATTGCTTATGATTGGTTTTATTTTTGGTGGTGATCGACTTTCGCAGCGTTTAGTGACGAGCAGAATAGCACTTCAGACTGTGCAGTCTAGAGACTTAGGTTACGTAAACAAAGAAACCACACAGTCAATGGTAGGTAAAATTGGAAAGGCCTATACGGTTTTACGACCTGGCGGAAAAGTGATTATCGACGGTGAGGTATATGATGCTCGATCGATAGGTAATTTTGTGGATGCAGGTACGGACATTGTTGTTGTAGACGATTTTTCAAGCACACTTCGGGTGAAGGAGTTGGGCTAATAATTGTTTTTTTTTGGCGAGGAATGACAACAGTATTACGTTTTTGAGTAGATCGTTGTCATTCCTATCTGTCAAATCCTTTTTGTTTGATTCAATTAAAGGTAGACCTTTTTAAGTTTTTTTCTAATATAGGGCATGCTTAAAACTGCTAAATTGTTGATAGATAAATCATAAAGTCAATACTTTATTTATTTGAGTAAACGGGTTTTAATCAAAAATAGTGGAAATACTTGCACGAAAATGTCTTAGATCGACATTTTGTAGCTTAGCCCCAAGCATTATAGTGTTTCGTAAATCGTAAGTGGTATTTATTTGAAAAAAGATTAAAAGCTTAAAATAAGCTTTTTGAAATATATCATTTTTTCCATCAAATAAGACAAGTGAAGCTTGTGCCGCCTCGAATCTGCAGGACTTTGGACTTTTTAAGCAAACCCTAATCTAGCAACCAAGTAGTATCCCTAATTTAAATCCATAAAGTCAATAAGTATTATCACGTGCTCTAGTTCTTTTCTACTGTGTATCCCCTTTGTCTCAATGCTTTGATTAGACCCTCATCCCCACCCATATAATGAACAGGTAAGGCGATAAATATGACCTTTTTGTCACCAAAAACGGTTTTGATTTTTTGGTGGATATAATCTGAGATTTCAGGTATTAGTATTTGATAAAGATCTTCTTCAATCATCATAGATTCAAAATACATTTCAGTAAGACACTCTTCATCCTTATCTTCCCAGCAATCATACTCTCTCAAAATTAAGGTTTTCTTGTATTCGACATCTTCAATGAAGCGGTTAAGATGAGCCCCTTGTATATCTGAGGAGGGCTTATTAGTAAAAGTGGTGATGTAGTCGTCAATACCATAAATATATTGAATTTCTTTCTGCATTTTTCGAGCCTCATTTTGTAGATGGATATCCATTGACTCGGTGAGCATTGGAAGATTGGTGCCGGTAAGTTCATTCCAAAATGCTGCTCTTAAGATTTCATGAACTACTCTTGGGTAGAGGTTTTTATAAAAAACAATCCCTAATCCTGTATACTTTTTAAGAAGATGATCTGTCAAATTGTAATTAGCTGTATTTAAAAAATTAGATAAAGCATTTTGCTGCATCATAAGTTTAGGGGCAATAGCTTGCATTGCTAAGGTACTTTGGTCATGCTCTCCTATAAATAAATCAGATTGGTTAAAGATTTGCATTGCCATCTTATCATCCAGCATCTCTCTATAACCAACTAAAGGATGTGTGGCGTATAAATAAACCTTGGCATTTACTCCTTTGCCAGTGATCTGCCAAAACAGTTGGTTGGAGGCATTAACAGTGGAGCTGCTTAAAAATAAAAGGATAGCAAGAAGAGTTATCAATCGCATGTTTTCAGATTTTGAAGTATGAACCATTCAAAATTAATTAATTATTCTATATGCACTTCCTTGATTCGGTAGATATCTTATCTTTAAATTCTGTCGATGGCAACGATGGATTTAAAAAACTGAATACTTATCAGCGTCAGCGACTTTTCGAAGATATACAATACCACTTTCTAATGAATATATGCCCTGCATCAAGTTACCATTTTACTTAGTAAAAAAGCATGACTTTAAAAAAGACATGCTTTAAACCATTTAAGACACCCATTATAAAGAGAGTTTCACTTGAAGTGAAAGAATATTATAAATTTTGGCTTTCTTATCAGCAGCATAAGATTATTGATTGTAACAAGTTTATAGTTTGAACGTTATAGGTAAAACCATTCTTACATTAACATCTTCACCTTTTTGACGTCCAGGTTTCCATTTTTGATTTATGTTTTCCATTGCAGAAAGTGCTACTTCGTCAAGTCCATGTCCTATACCCTTTATTACCTCAATATCAGATAAACTACCGTTTTTATTGACGACGAATTGGATAAAAACTCGACCTTCTACTCCTTTTTCCTTTGCCTCAGCAGGATATTCTAGAAGCTTTGATAGCTCTTCATAGTATGCATTAATGCCTATCTCAGGTTCTGGCTGTTCTTCCACTACTTGGAAGATATCATCACCTTCTTTTCGCTCGCCAATGCTTTTGGATTCATAAATTTTTCCATCTTTAGATAATAGTATAGCAATAGTCGGTAATTTATCCTTGTTATCAAGATCTGCTATGCGGTAAATCTTTTCATCTTTTCGATCTACAATGACTAACTGACTTAGTTCAAATAATTGTTTTATGTTTTCATTAATGATTGGTGTTTCATTATTAATGCCAACTTCTTCAAACTCCATCGAAACCAAGTCATATTTCCCAGTTTCATTATTTCTTAAATGGATTTCAGCGGTATTGTAGATGTGAGCAGGAAGGGCTTTACGTAACTCTTCCATAGAATAGCTCTCTTGAGCATCTAATTCATCAACTTGATCGAGGCCACAGGCGCCTAGTAGACAGATTAAAAACGCGATGGGAAGCGCCCATCGAAGTGATCTTAAATTTTTGGTTTTACTAGTGTTCATCATCAGTATACGATTTAAAGTTATAGATTTATTAAAATGATTGGCAGCTTCAGGGTATGGGAAATTTAAAAAAACACAGTTTAAAAGTACCTTTTGGTAGGTCGTGCGATCAGTGCTTTCAAGCATTTTTTCATCTACTTGATACTCATGTACTAGGCGGATTTCTTTTTCCCAAAGCCATACGATTGGGTTAAACCAAAGCAAGCACTGAAAAACTTTTGTAGCGATGATATCATAGCTATGATTTAGGTAATAGTGATGAATTTCATGCTGTAAAATGATGTCTTGTTTTGATCCTTTAGGTAGGAAAATATAATTCCCAAAAGAGAAGCCACTGAAGTTTTCTGGAAGTTCTACTAAATAGGCTTTTTCTTTCCTGAGGTACCTAATATTGCCTTTTCTTATATAGGTTCTAATTTGTACAGTCCCCCATAAGAACACCGTAAATGTTACCATCAGCCCCAAAAGGTAGATCCATACAATTGGATGTACTGTATTAAACAGACTGGCTTCTATAGGGGCTTGGTTTGATGATATATCGATCGGTGAGCTTGCATCGCCATTCGATACAAACGGCATATCAATCAATGTTTGACTGGCTTCTTTTTCTATTTTATTTGTTAGCGCGATAGAAAAGGCATTAGGTAGTAGGCTAGCTACTAGAGCAATTGATGGCAGTGTTAAAAGTATGAATCGCCTCAACTTAAAATGTGACGAATTCCTAAAAAAGAAAACGTAGTTTAAATATAGTAGCAAAAAGATAATTTGAAATTGTATAAAAGTAATCATGGCCTTTCATTTTTATCGTTAACATCGCTTTTTTCTATATGCTTCATGATTTCATCCATCTCTTTCAGACTTAGGTTGTTTTCCTTTGCAAAAAAGGATACCATTTTAGCCATAGAGCCCCCGAAATAGGATCCTAATACACTCTTTACTGAGTGATTGGCGTAGGATGCCTTGCTTATTTTTGGAATGTAGAGATGAGATTTCCCGTAACTCTCATTGGTTACAAAGCCTTTTTTCACCAGTATGCGCACGATAGTAGACACTGTATTGTAGGCCGGTTTTGGCTCAGGAATTTTCTCGAGTATATCACGCACAAATCCTTTCTCAATATCCCAAAGGATTTGCATGATTTGTTCTTCAGCTTTGGTTAGTTCTTTCATGTTTTTTGGTTTGTGTGTTATAACTATATGTGTTTATATTCCTAGGTTTTTTAAGGCAATAAACTTCTTATTCTTTTGGGGAATTAAAGCTTCACTTAAGTAGATAGGTAGCCAAGCATTTGAAGATATTATATCCTTTTGCTTTAATTTCTAAGGCATGAATGTTGTCGTGATACACTGTGCAAATTTCATGTCCGCTTTCATTTTAAATTTATAGTCTACAATAAAATCATTTGCTAGTTTTTTAAATGCTTCTTGTTGCTCGTACGATGGCTTCTCTTCTGCTGTTTTTCCAATAAAATTGTATAAAAAATATGCTATTGTTCCGTCAGAATTGAAGTAGGCTCTGCTATACATTCTAGTTGGTTGTTCCCAATAATATTTGTTTTTATTAAGATGTTTAGATAAGTCTCTCAGTAATTTACGGTATGATTTTGCCACCATATCCCATTCTTTTGCGGTTTTGAATAAAGCTTGAGAGGTGTCTGTATGAATTGCACTAATAAATATACTGTCTAAATAGGTCATTTCAACACCAGCTATTCTTGCTTCTTGAATGGTCATTGCTCCTTGTTGTCCATAAACCAATACAGGTGAAGCTAGTAAAATAATTAATGCTAGTATTTTTAATAGTTTCATATTGTTTTTTAGCTATTTAAATACACAACTTCAAAAGCTGTTTGTATTTTGATTGACCCATGCTGAGGTGTATTTATCTGATTCATTTCTTGTAGCGTTTGCTGAATGATTCAATTTTTCAAAGTGAATGGGATTCGCTCTTTCTATAGTGTATACGCAACTTACAACGAAACTTTTAGTTATACAACTAATTTATTAGTTTGCTTTCGCGTTTTATATTTTTGGAGATTGATATTTGCTCAGAAGTTTTGTTTTTATTTGTCAAACGCTTTAAATGAGCACTTCTGGGTGTGAATAAAGAAGCAGTATCTTGCTGTCTTTAATTACAGCCTTTTTGGAAATGATTCTTGCAGCGCAATTTTGGGAATAAGCATAAAATTGATTGCTGTGGGCTGTTTGTATTATTTAGATGAATTGGTTGAGTAACCTGAAGAAAACAAATAAGTATTTGATAAATCTACATCCTGTCTAGGTCTTGTAATTTTGATCTTTTGATTGATCTATTGGTAGTTTCCTGAATGGGTAAGCTTTGTTTTACCACTTTCTCAGGTTGTGCTTTCTTATATAACCTGATACCCCATTTTGTTCTATACGATACCAATTATCTTTATTTCCTTTAACGGTAACTAAATGCCCTTTTTGAGAGTGTTTAATGTAGCCTGATGCTGCAGATGCTTCTGTCATAATAGGCGAGTTTGCTATAACTACACCCTTACGTGGTAATAGTTTGTCAACGTTTATAAGTGCACCACTTAAGAATAAAGCTGAAAGAGAAGCAACCATTAAGCTTTTAAATTGAGAGGATTGTGTATACCATAAATATCCACTTGTCAGAAAAAGTAAAAGGGTAATTACAAAAGCACTCAATTGGATCTTAGTTTTATTGACATGCCACTGGTGGAGGAAAAATATTCGATCTTGATACTCGTAGCCTAAGAAATTATGTTCGTTAGCCAGCTTGTTCATTTGTTTTAGTACGGCTTGATCTCTGGTAAATTGATAGTACCTACCTAGGTAATAGATGGAGTAAGGTAGATCACCAAGTCCTTCTTTGATGTAGGCCATTTTTAAAAGCATTTGAGGAGAAGCACTTTTTTCCTCATTATAGATAGTTTCGTAGATGTCAATAGCTTGAGTGAACTTTTTACTTGCAAATAGTGAATCGGCTTGATAGATAAGGCTTTGCAGGTTGTTTGATAATAGATTGTTTGGTAGGGTTAGGGAAATGAACAGCAAACTTATAAAAAAATACGTTTTCATTCTTGGGATTTTACAGATTATGTACTTACCTTTGCAACGCAATTACGGAAAACGACTGTAAAACTACAAAGAATTTTAATTAATTATCTATTGGATAAAGAATAGAGACACTTACTGACTCGGTAGCTCAGCTGGTAGAGCAACGCCCTTTTAAGGCGTGGGTCCTGGGTTCGAATCCCAGCCGAGTCACTGTATTTTATCTTACATCCAGTACGATCAATGTATTGATCTCTTTTATTATTGACTCGGTAGCTCAGCTGGTAGAGCAACGCCCTTTTAAGGCGTGGGTCCTGGGTTCGAATCCCAGCCGAGTCACTGTATTTTATCTTACATCCAGTACGATCAATGTATTGATCTCTTTTATTATTGACTCGGTAGCTCAGCTGGTAGAGCAACGCCCTTTTAAGGCGTGGGTCCTGGGTTCGAATCCCAGCCGAGTCACTTTCATTCCTTCCCTTATTCTTATTCTTCCTGTTTTTATTCCGTTTATAGTATCAGGTAATTTATTATTTAAATTTTTTGATTTGAAAAAGTGCACTCCAATCATTTTAATGTTGTTTATATCCTGCGGTATTGATGATGACCAACCTAGCTCTATAGACCCCCTTAATCTTGAGGTGTTTTTTGAACCCAATACGATTGATTTGCTCAATAATGGTAGTTCCGTAGAAATGATACTTACTCACGATACTGACGTGACTTTAGTTGAAGATGTCAATATCAGAATCGATGTATTAAATGTAAACCCTGATGATGTTATCTTTAGTAATTCTGTGATTTTTGTGGCAGGAGTAAATAATCGTGAAGTTAGAAGAGTAGAGTGGATAGGGGATATGCCTAATGTGAATTTTGAAATAGAATTTGGATTTACTGTTCAGACAGCGGGTATTCAAGATATTATCGTTCCAGAGAGTATGCAGCTAGAGGTGGTTGTGCAATAAGCATTTTCATTGCACAACGCACTCATTTAGAACTATTTATTACTCAATTGACTATGGTTTAAACTAGTCCAAAACCAATCACTCAAATATTTGTATTGCCGTGAAAACACTAGAGTTCTCTTATGTTTTAAGGATTATCTTATCTTAAGATGCTATAAGTATTGTTCACTGAAGCAATTTTTGAATGTTGCCAATATTAAAATTACACTCATAACTCATACCTGCCTCTATCCACCACAATCAACTTTAAAAGTATTCAAAAGATGGATCTCACCTAAGCTTTTTCTGCTAAAGCAGTATTTTTTACTTTGGTTGGAAACCAATTACGAGCACATCGTCTGTTTGTTTATTATGCCCTTTCCACTGATTGAACTCTTGATAGAGAAGGTTTTCAAATTCGCAACTACTCATTTCTGCTTTTCTTTGAAGTAGCCTTTTAAATGGTTTATGCATATATTTTCTAAATTTAGCCCCCCCAAATTGATCTCTGTAGCCATCACTGTAAATAAAGAAAAAATCGTCTTTATCATAGCGGATTGTTTTTGTTTTAAAGTATTTATTTTTGATTTTAGTGCCAATCCCAATGTTATCTCCAGAATAGTCAATAATTTCCCCAGCTTTTGTCAGTTGGATTAAGTTGTTGTGAGCCCCAGCAAAATAGATAGTCTGTTCTTTTTCATCAATGCAAACTAATGAAAGGTCCATTCCGTCTCTGTTGTTTGTTGAATCTTGCTTTAAGGCTCTTCTTACGCCTAAGTGTAGCTCTTCTAGAATATGTGCTGGATCTGTAATACCCTTGAATGTCGTGATTTCATTTAAAATGTTATTGCCAATTAAGCTCATAAACGCCCCGGGTACACCATGTCCAGTACAGTCTACTGCGGCTAGTAAGGTATATTCTTGCGTTTGTTTGTACCAATAAAAGTCGCCTGACACAGTATTTTGAGGGATGAAGCATAGGCAAAAATCTTTAAAAGCGGATCGCATATCCTCCAAATCAGGTAAAAAGGCTTCCTGAATTCTAGATCCATAGTTCATACTTTGCTGATTACTTTTGATTGACTTTTCGAGTTCACGATTGTTGCGATCGATCATTTCAACCTTTGCAGAAAGCTCTTCTTTATTTTCCTCCAATTCACTTTGGATAAGGTGATCACGGATGGTGCGTTGCGATAATTTATAGGCCCAAAGCCCTGAAATTGCCGTTACTGCAACAAAAAGCAACGAATGGACTACAAATGTAAATAAATCCATATACTCTAATTGCGTAAAGTATACCTCTTCAATGCCAATGTATTGTAGATAAGCAAATGTACCGTGATGGAGTACTACAACCGCAGTAAGCGGCAGTTGTAGTTTCCAGTCCTGATAAGTGATTAATATGGTTGCACCTATAAATGCAAAAAAGTGCATCTCAAACATACCGTGCATCTGAAAAATAAATTGAGCCATAAAGATGCCTAAGGAGACAGAGGCAATTATTCGATGCCAACCTTTGTCAGGGAGTAAAAACTTTGCAGCATAATAATTGATTAGGCAAATACCTCCAACAGTCAATGCTATTAAATAGGTATTGTATACCATGGCAAAAAGAAACCCCATGATATAATAGCTAATTAAGAAAAACTCTATCAGCTGATCAGATTTTCGATTAATAGGTGCAAAGATTTTTTTTTTCTCTGTGCCAGTTAACTCATAGCCGTTTTTAAAAATAGAATGGGTAAGGTTCATCTGTTAAATTAATTTAGTAGTTGCCCAATAATATAAAAATCTTTTATGCATATCCGCTTGTTTGCACCTTTAGTTTCAAAGGTACTTTTATTCCTTAATAGCGCTGAAGGCGCAATATAGCATAGCATAGAATGAAGCCCTGTGAAAAGTAGAAAGCATGCATTCAGCCCTGAAAGGGTGTCACAACCTAAGCATTTTTGTCTTTTCAAAGCGTATATCTATTGATGTAATTATGCGGATAAGCATAAAGTCTTTTAAAATAGTTCGCATCCGTATGCTTGCATGGCATATCGATCAAGTTCAGGTAGATCTTCTCCAGCTAGCAAGTATCTTAATGCAGTATCCACGTAGTAGGTTTCAGGGTCTGTACAATATCTGCTTTTATTGTAGTTGCCTCGAAAATATAGACTAAGGTCTTCTTTTAAGACAACAGCTTGTGGTGTAGCATAAACCCCTAGATTTTTTGCTATGGCTTCATCCTTGTCAAGAATCACTTCTACCTTTTCTCCAAATGTTTTTTGAGCTTTCGCCACCATCTGATCTTCTTTTACTACCACCTTAAAGTCTACCTTCTCTGAATAATTTCTTACTAAGGATTGAATGTGTTTTACATTGAATTTCGAGCATGGACAATCAGTGCTGTAAAAGTGAAAAATGGAGGGTTTCTCAGCAACGGATATATTTTTAAGATCAACTTTCTCATTAAGAGGACTAGCCGTCCAGTTCTTAGGCACGGGTGTGGGTAATTGGTATTTTAGCTCTTGATGCCAAAAAATAAAGGCTATCAATGCTATTGAAATAGTCATTAGTAAAAGCAGTGCATATTTTTTCATGTCTTTAAATAATTTGGTATTATTGTTTACCAAGGAAATAAATCTATCCAAACAAACTTACATGTAAATTATTGATAGTATACACAAAAAAGATCTTCTTGTTTTTAGCTTATATTTCCCACACAAGACTTTGGCCTCATTGTTAAGTTTTCAAAAGCTTTAAATAAATTATAGGCGTTTCATTCTTCTGAAAATTATCGAGCTAATAGGTAGACTGAATGAGCTATGATGTCATTTATTTTCAAATTCATGCATGAAGTAAAATGCTCATTTGGATTGCGAAAGGTATTACTTTCATGTTTTTGATAAATCAGAATATTGGGCTATTTTAGCATTAGGGCAATTTTGTTTTATCAACTAAATTAAATCAATGTTCAAACTTCAAATATAACATTTTGTTTAACAATACTTCTCAATCAGTGCACTATAATTTACTTAGTGACTATCAGCAAATAAGATCGGTTACCGAGGCAATATGTGAGACTGTTGATATGGAAGAGTTTGCCGCTCAATCTGCCTCCTTTGTAAGCCCACCTAAATGGCATTTAGGCCATACGACATGGTTTTTTGAAATGTTTGTAGTACAGGCGACAATGAAACATGAACCGCTCTATCATGATCAGTATCCTTATCTTTTCAATAGCTATTATAATAGCATGGGCGATAGAATTCAGTCTGAAAGCAGACACTTAATTACGCGTCCCACTGTTGAAGAAATTTATGATTACCGAAAATATATTGATGAAAAAGTGGCCTTTTGTATTAGTGAAGGCTTACTCGTAGAATCAAGTTTGGAGGCCTTAAAAATCGGCTTGCAACATGAGCAACAGCATCAAGAATTATTGCTTATGGATATTAAGCATATCCGGCATAGTGCTCTACTATCAAAAAAGTATGATTCTAAAATATTTTCTGAACAGCACTATCTTCCTCAAGCTATTCATTATTTGCAAGTTCAAAAAGGTATTTACGAAATAGGAGCTAAGCCTTCAGAAAATGGTTTTATCTATGATAATGAATCAGGAAGGCATCATCAATATTTGGAAAGTTTTCAAATTGCCGATCGCCCTGTAAACGAAGCTGAATATCTTGATTTTATATCTGACGGCGGGTATAGTAATCCTTTGATATGGCTATCTGAAGGCTGGGACTGGGTCAAGGCCAATCATGTTAAACATCCGCTTTATTGGAGCAATGATGGTGATGGATATTGTGTCTATACTCTTTCTGAAGGGAAAAGACCAATTTCGCCCAATCGAGCCGTTATGCATATTAGTTATTATGAGGCTCAAGCTTATGCAAATTGGGCTGGAAAAAGATTACCATCAGAATTTGAATGGGAAATTGCTGCTTCTAAAATCGATAAAGAGGTAACAGAAATAGATTTTCTTTTGGGGAATGATAACCGAAATCAAAATGAGTCTTCCAGCAGATCCTTTTTCTTTGGCATAGGCTGGGAATGGACACAAAGCGCATATCTTCCCTATCCCTACTACAAAGCTCCTCCAGGTGCTCTCGGTGAATACAATGGTAAATTCATGATCAATCAAATGGTACTCAGAGGCGGATCTTTTGCTACCCCAATAGATCATATTCGTACTACTTACAGAAACTTTTTTCATCCTGAAAAGAGATGGCAGTTTTCATGTTTTAGACTTGCGGATTGGATTTAAACTCAGCAAAAAAAGGAAAAGGTTGTGTGAAACATTCAGACCTTTTTAAGCATACGGTGTTTTGGGTATTGTCATTCCGTAAAAAAAAAGCTAACCTCTTGTAAAAAGGCTCTTGTCTTTAATGCAAAAGAATTACGTAAGCACTACAGTAGAAGATAAAGTTCAGACCTATTTTCAATAGCTAAAAAAATCTAAATGACCTCAAAGATTAGCTTTATGAGTTAAGAGCAATACAGTAGTTAATCTTTAAGCTGATTGTATTGAGGCAAAAACTAATTAATCAATATATATGAATTTAAGTGAATCCGCAATAGATCAAAACTTCGCACAAGATGTAATGAGTGGCCTAAAGGCTTCTGAAAAACATCTTCCTTCTATGTATTTTTACAATGATAAGGGCGATAAGCTTTTTCAAGAGATTATGGCTATGCCTGAGTATTATTTAACCAATTCAGAGGCTGAAATATTAAACCTAAATAAGTCTGATATTGTAAAAGAATTTCTTCAGTTGAGTGAGGGTCGTCCCTTGCGGTTGGTGGAGTTAGGTGCAGGGGATGGTACAAAGACAAAGATATTACTTGAAGAGATGAGTCATCACAATAAAGACTTTACCTATTCGCCTGTCGATATTTCAGCCAATGTCTTACAGGTATGCGAAACTAATGTGAAAAAACAATTACCTAACTTAAAGTTTGAAGCTTTGAATGGCGATTACTTTTCGGCTCTCGCTGACCTAAAATCACAGCCTGAGGTCGCTAAGATTGTTTTTTTCTTAGGATCAAATATTGGTAATTTTCATGGGAGTGATAGAACAGAATTTATGCGACAATTAACGGAACATCTCAATCCTGGTGACGCAATTTTCATGGGAATTGATCTTAAAAAAGATCCACATGTTATTCTAGAGGCATACAATGATAGAAGAGGTATTACAAAGTCCTTCAATATGAATTTATTAGAAAGGATGAATAAGGAGTTAGGGGCTAATTTTGATCTTGATGCTTTTATTCATTACCCCATATATAATCCTCAAAGTGGAGAATGTAAGAGTTATTTGTTGTCAACTAAAGATCAGGAGGTTATATTCAAGCTGATTGATGAAAAAGTTACTTTCGAAAGCTACGAGAGTATATTTATGGAAGTAAGCAAAAAATTTAGTCTGTCAGAAGTTCAACAAATGGCCTTGGATTACGATTGTTTATTAGATAAACTCTTTTTTGATGAAAAGAGATTTTTTGTGGATGCTTTATTCGTAAAGCAATAGTTAAACCCTATTTATGAAAGTAACGCCTTTTATTCGAATTTACCGAAAGCTACCTTTTGCCATTCGTAACTTTATTCGGATCAGTTTGAAGACATTCACTATGTTTACTGATGATAAGGTGATCAAGCTGGCTGCAGCCTTGTCTTATTTCACTATTTTTGCGATTCCCGGTCTTATGTTAGTGATTATCTCTCTGACGGGTTTTTTTCTAGGAGAGGATGCAGCTAAAGGAAAAATTTTTAATCAACTTCATGAGTATGTGGGTGACGATGCAGCCGAGCAGATCGAAACAATCATTGCAAATATCAGTTTTAGCGATGATAGTCTTTTTGCCACATTGTTGGGTATTGGGGTTATTCTATTTGCTGGAACAAGGGTTTTTGTGGAAATACAAGACTCTATCAATCAGATATGGGGTGTCGAAGCACGATCAAAGCAGGGCTGGCTGAAGATGATTATCGATAGAGTGATATCTTTATCCATGATGGCGACCATAAGCTTCCTACTTTTAGTATCCCTTATTCTCAATGCCATTCTTGCAGCTTTAGGTACTGAAATTATGAGTTGGTTTCCTGATCTATCTGTACCCTATCTTTCCTTTATTAATTTTGTTGTAACCTATGTTATCATCGTTCTGTTGTTTGGTCTTATTTTTAAGGTCCTACCTGATGCTATAATTTCCTACTACGACGCTGTTATTGGTTCCCTAGTCACTGGTGCCTTATTTGTGTTTGGAACTTATGGTATTAGTTTTTATCTGGGGCAATCTAGCCTTACTTCATTGTATGGTGCTGCGGGTTCTATTATTGTATTACTTTTATGGATTTATTATTCTAGCCTCATCCTTTATTTAGGCGCTGAATTTACTCAAGCTTTTGCACTTTCTATGGGGCGTAAAGTAAAGCCTAAGTCTCATGCTGTTCGGATAGTGAGCGGAAAAAAAGATGAAATTTGTTGAGAATATTAGACAAATTCATTGGTAATATTTCCGACTTATCTTACTTTTGCAATTCCAAATCACGCACATGTGGTGGAATTGGTAGACACGCCATCTTGAGGGGGTGGTGCCTTAACTGGTGTGGGAGTTCGAATCTCCCCATGTGCACACTTTAGCCGATCCTAGGATTGGCTTTTTTTTTGATCTGACAGTTCAATAACTAACTGCTTATTATAAGATTGAGGTCTTTTCTTTTTGTGAGTCGAATATTCAATTTGGATCATATATGCGTATATGTTTTGCTCTATTCTAAATATGTATTCGTATGTAGATAGGTGGTTTTAATAGGTCATGCCTAAAAACAGCTAAATTATTGATAAATAGATCATAAAATCTATACTTTATTTATTTGAGTGCACAGGTTTTATTCAAAAGTAGTGAAAATGCTTGCACGAAAATGTCTGTGATCGGCATTTTGTAGCTTAGTCACAAGCATTATCGTAAATTGTGATTCGTAAATCGTAAGTGGTATTTATTTGAAAAAAGATTAAAGGCGTAAAATAAGTTTCTTGAAATTTATCATTTTTTCCATCAATTAAAACAAGTGAAGCTTGTGTCGCCTCTAATCTGCAGTACTTGGGACTTCTTAAGCAAGCCCTAAATAGTTCTTGATTTGGTTCTCTATATTAGGATAGACCAGCTGGAAGTATTAGGGATGTAAAAAGGTCAAAAGGTATTTAATCAATCATTTATCTTTGATTAAATTGAATAGAGTTACACTTCTGCGAATATTTAACAGATCACTTTCACAATATTGATAATTATTGATAGTTTTGCTTTAAGCTATGAGAGAACCCATTTATCTTATTTTAAGTCTATTAATTATCAGCACACTAAGCGCTTGCTTTACTTGTGACGATTGTGGTCCTCTTGAAAGAGAGCCTTTTATAAATGCTATCTTTATCAATCAAGATAGCGTAGACGGTTTTGAACAGCAGATTAATACCTTACAGCCTCAGCTTTTTAATCTAGATCTGATTATAAACGATCTTGACTTTCAAATTTTAGAGCTTATTCAAGAAATTGCTAGTATCGATGAAGAAGACCCTAATAACCAAACGGAACTTGCTCAGCTTAACACTCTTCTTGATCAACTAGAAGAAAATTTAGCTAATTTACAAGAGGAGAGGTTAATGATTTCTGATTCGATAAATGCTTTCTCTAATCAAATTGACATTTTACGTCAGGGGAGGATACAACTTGAATTCATCGAAGCCTTACCAAGAGGGCAAAGAATCACTTTTGCCGATAGCCTTGACGTTCATCGACTTCCTCTAAATATGAATGCGGATATTTCAGAATTTAATGTTCGTATGGCCAAGAGTGATGTAGAAGGGCGCTTGACTATCGCTTACCAAAGAGCAACAAGTGTTTTTGATGTAGAAATTCGCAAAGATATTTTTGATATTGATATAATCGACACCGATTTTAGGGAGGTGGTTTTGATATGCGGAGACGATGAATGCTTCTCTGAAAATGCATTTCTAGAAATTTACTTTTAGTACCGATCCATATGAATCAAAAAAATATTTCTTTACTTTTTTGTTTATGGGTAGTGTTTTTAGTTATAACAATGCTTCCTCCAAGAGAGTCTAGAGCATTTGAAAGTATTAATTTTCATGAAAATCTTAATCTCGTGGTTTCGGATACCCTACCTAATGATACTATTCCAGTTGACTCTATCCGAAAACCATCTTTGATAGAATCTCCAAGTCGAACTCTCAGGAAAGTTGATTTTTCAAATATTGACCCCATATTGAAGCAATACTTAGATGAAAGTTATCGAATGCCTGATAGCGTTAGTTTTGAAGATATTATGGAGGCTGAGGAGGCTGCAGTAGCAGCTACGAAAAAGAATAAGAGAAGCTATTTTGATATAAACAGTAATGACAACATCATTAATCACCTCGAAATAGGATTTGACTATGGTAAACTTGCAACTTTCTTATTGCCTTTTGAAACAAAGGCAGAAGCTTTTGTTGGGCTTCGAGTACTCAATTATTTTGTGCTAGTTGCTGAAGGTGGCTACAGCTTGCTTACTCCGACTAGAGCATTCACTAATTTGGTATATGAGGCAGAGGGCTACTATGGTCGGGTAGGAATTGACATATTTAGCAATTATCAACCTAAAGCAAATATTTGGGCAGGCTTTAGGTACGGTCAAAATTTATTCAATGAAAGAGGAACCATCTCAATTGCTAGCGAATTATGGGGGGATTTTGAAGAAAGCTATTTTCGAGAAAATTTAGAAGCTAGATGGATTGAATTTGTGATAGGATCAGATCAAGAGTTTTTGCCTAATATATTTGTAGGCTTTAACTTTCGCTACCGTATCATGCTTAATTATCCGCGTTTTGCTGATCCTGTAGACGTGTTCTCTATACCTGGCTATGGTCGTAGTATTGACGCGAGAATACCTGCTCTAAATTTAATCGTGAAGTATAAAATCCCTTTCGGAAAACCCTATCAAAGAAACTTTTAAGTCGCCTGATATCTCTAATAGGTTAAATCACCTCTTTATAGAGCAAAGAGACATTTTTAAGGATACTTTAAAAGTAAGTTATATAAATAGTAAGGAGGTTTTTGTAAAAAGATGCACCTCAGGTTGTGCTAAGATGCATCTATTCAAGCTGTTTTGATTTTAGTCTTCTATTACTTCAATCTTTATAATTTTATCTCCTTGCTTGATACCATCGATAAGGTCAACATTTTTTACTACCTTTCCAAATACGGTGTGGTTACGATCTAAGTGCTGAGTATTATCTCTATTATGACAGATGAAGAATTGTGAGCCACCGGTATTTCTACCTGCATGGGCCATTGAAAGTACTCCTCTATCATGATATTGATTTTCTCCATCTAGCTCACAATCGATTTGGTATCCAGGTCCACCGGCACCACTTCCATTTGGACAGCCTCCTTGTACCACGAAGTTAGGGATTACTCTGTGAAAAGTTAGTCCATCATAAAACCCTTTTTTGGATAAGGTTTTGAAATTATCTACTGTGTTCGGTGCATCTTGATCATAGAACTCCACCTCTAAAACTCCTTGCTGAATGTGAATATTTGCTTTTGACATGTGTTTTTTATTTTGTGTTGAATAGAATACAAAAATAAGTATTTTGATGGGATAATAGAATTTCTTTCAGAAAGTATATATAAATCCAAGGCAGCTTAATTAAGAGCAGATCATGATCATAACTTATTCTTATGCGCATATGACTATAGTTTCTAGTAAGATAGGGTAGTTGCTAGTCTTTAAGTTTTTATGAGCAAAGTAATTATAAGTAGAGTTTTAATCTTTCTTAAAAATTAGATCTATACTTATGTCAAGATATAATGAATGTTTAGAGGTCGATTTGAATAGGAAGCAGAACAATTTCTAACACCATTTTTAAAGAAGGGTGATTTCATTTCAGCTTGCTAGCTTAAGATTAGTTTTCATGAATAAAAGAGCCCGTAAAAATGTAATCCTTACGGGCTTTTAAAAGTATTGAAAAAGGATTTACTTAATCCCCATGAATATTCGATTCCACCTAATTTTATTCAGGAAGCTTTCCTGAGGGTCTAATGATAGCCATACAAAAGCAGCTTTGCCGACTACATGATCCTCAGGCACAAATCCCCAAAAGCGCGAATCTTCTGAATTGTGTCGATTGTCTCCCATCACGAAAAAGTAATCCTGTTTGAAAGTATAATTTTCTACCTTATTCCCGTCGATGAATAACTCATTACTCACAATTTCTACTGATCTTAGGCCTTCATACTCTTTTATAACCAAGCCGTATTTTGATAAATTATCAGGCGTGATTTCAATAGTAATGCCTTTCTGAGGAACCCATAAAGGTCCGAAGTTATCCTCATTCCAAGGAAAACGATTCACGTCTGGAAATATCCTGTTATTTACCCGGGTATCATCCTTCTCAATCCGCCTTACCTCATTAATAAAGCTTTGTTTTTCAAGTCTAGCTGCTCGTTCCGCAGAAGTCATTAGTGCATAACCGCCATTCACACGCATCACTTCAGATACATTATTTTGACGGAAAATGCGTTCGTTGATGGTTTCGGATGTGGGGATGAAGTACTGAAATTGCATTTCTGGTGGGTTTTCACCTTTTTCGCCGTTGATATACACCTGTAGGTTTTTCAGCTCTACTACATCTCCTGGCATCCCTATACATCGTTTAATATAGTTTTCTCTCAAGTCCGTAGGATATTGGTGCTCCATGGGATAGTTAAAAACGATTACATCATTTCTTTTGATGGATGTAAACCCAGGCAGCCTCCATTGTGGCAGTTGAATCCAGTCTACATAAGAAGGAATTTCGGTGCCCCAAATCTTGCGATGAGTTAATGGTATTTGAAGGGGTGTCTTTGGTGTTCTAGGACCATAGTGAATTTTACTCACAAATAAATAGTCACCAACCAGTAGTGATTTTTCCATGGACGAGGTAGGAATCACAAAAGCTTCTAAAAGCAACCACCGGATGATGGTAGCCGCTATCACCGCAAAAAGAATCGCATCTACCCACTCTCTTGTAGGACTTTTGGGTTTCTTATCTTTTGACTTTCCGAAGATAGCCTTTAATTTTTCTTTTATTTTACTCATGCTGTTTTATCGCATTTAGGCACGTATAGTTAAAATTTTATATCTATCATGCAAATTAATTAAAAATTGAGCATTCTGAAATTTAGAGTCCTAATTCCTCTTTTAAGAAGTCGCGCATATTAAAAACTCCTTTTTTATCATGTAAAAACTCAGCCGCCATGACCGCACCTAGGGCAAAGCCCTTACGGTTGTGTGCGATATGAGTTAATTCAATTTTATCTATAGATGAATTATAAGTCACCGTATGGGTTCCAGGCACACTGTCTTCTCTAGCAGCCGTAATTCCTAGTGTCTTTTCTTTTGCATTGTCTGTTTCCTGCCACTGATTATATGAGTCGTGCATATTAATTAAACCTTCAGCTAAACTGATAGCAGTACCGCTGGGCGAATCTAATTTTGCGGTATGATGAATCTCGTGGATGCTTGCTTGATACTGTAATTGCTTACTCATCAGTGTTGCTAAGTACTCATTAACCATGAAGGTAATATTAACGCCCAAGCTAAAATTAGTAGCTTGAAGAAGAGCGGCCTCATTTTCATTGGCGATTTTATCAGCCTCTGATTTTTTGTCAAGCCAGCCAGTAGTACCGCTAACTACTGGGAGCCCTCTTTTCAGGCAGAAGGTGATGTTTTCAAATGCTGCATCTGGTTGAGTAAACTCTATCACTGCATCAGTACTTTCTTTAGTAATGCCATCCATATCCTCCTTATTGTCTATGGTGATCTTTGCACTAATTCGATGACCTCTTTCTATCGCTATTTTTTCAATCTCTTGGCCCATTTTGCCATACCCAACTAGCGCAATTCTTAATTGACTCATTGCTTTAAATTATCTTTTTGTTTTTACTATCTTTTTGTTTTCAACCTACACATCCTCATAAAGTATCTTTATTAGTTGACTTAGGCTGAAATCATTTTACTATTTAAATTTTAAAGCTACCGAAACACCTGCGGCCGGTATCATTCCTGCTATTGGACTAACGAGACCAGGTCTTATATCGATTGCCAGCTCATCAGACAAGTCAAAGTCTAGTAAGTGTGCATCTACATGTGCGTCTACCATTTGCAAGAGGTAAAGCCCAAATGCAGCTACAACTGTTAAGTCACGGTTCCTACGAGTGAAGTTAAGCCCTCTTTCTAGTTGTTCTCTAGAAAGATTAGGAAATTGATTGAATCGATTAGTAGCTGGATTATTGTCTATTACAGAGAAGTATGATATTCGAAATTCAGTATATTGCCGATTATTGTCATAAATGAAAAAACCAATAACGGCCCCCCCAGCATAAATGAAAGGGATCTTCCACCATTTCCGATTATAGGCTTGTCCAAGACCGGGGAATACTGCTGCGTATAACCATGCTTTTCGTGGACTATGAGTGCTGGTGATAAATATTTCTTCTATTGCCCCCCTCATTGAGGTGATATCAATTCCTTCATATTGCTGAATGACGCTATCGGGTGGGAGGGGAGGTAGACCTTGAATGGCCTCTTGTGTACGAGGAATATCAGTGAGGTCAAGTTGTTCAAATGATTGCCTACCTTTTTTGAGGTTTTCTTCTATTTCTTTTTCTTCTATTTTCTTTTTTTCGCTTTCCTCTTCACCTTCTTCTTGACCATAGCTCGATCCTAACCCCATTAGCATACCAAAAAAAATAAGCAATATCCATTTAAAAACAACCAAATTTATTTTCCGCATAAATACTAAAAGTGTGTTTTAGAAAATTGCCTTAATGAGGGTTATCGCTTTTGAAGCCTAGTTTAGGTCATTTTATTGCCTAGATTATTACTTCCTAAAGCTAATGGTTTACTGCTACAGCATGAACTTGCAAGGAGGTGACATTTTAGGTTTATACCCGTCAAAAATCACCCCTTATAAATGCTTATACATCTAGTAACTCTAGAATTCTGTTTAATTCGTCAGTCGAATCGAAAGGGATTTTGATTTCTCCTTTATTCTTTTCATCTGTTTTTACATTAATTCTAGTACCAAAATGAGACGATAGTTTTCGCTGTAAGTCTTTGATGGTACGTTCTTGCTCTGGGTTCAATTTCTTCTTTTCGGTAAGCTTTTCTTCTTTGCCCTGCATTAAGTTACGTACAAGCTCTTCTGTTTTTCGTACGGAAAGCTGCTTGTCTTGTACTTGCTTAAAGATGTCCAATTGTAAGTCTATATTCTCAATATTGATCAGTGCTCTGGCATGACCCATCGATAGTTGATTGTCGCGAACCGCTATTTGTATATCTGGCGGTAGCTTTAGTAATCTAAGATAGTTATTGACAGTTGCTCTCTTTTTTCCAACGCGGTCACCTAGTTCCTCTTGCTTAAGTGAACACTCTGATAGCAAACGCTGATAACTTAATGCTATTTCAATTGCATTAAGGTTTTCTCTCTGTATGTTCTCGATAAGTGCCATCTCCAACATTTGTTGGTCATCGGCAAGCCTTACGTAGGCGGGAACTTTTTCTAGACCTGCAAGCTTAGAGGCCTGCAATCGACGCTCACCTGAGATCAGCTGGTAATGGTCATCAGAAAGCTTTCGTACAGTAATAGGTTGTATGATACCCTGCACTTTAATGGATTCCGCTAGCTCCTCCAAAGCTTCTCTATCGAAATGCGTTCTTGGTTGGTAAGGATTGACCTCAATATTGGTCACCGGTATTTCGTTCATGCCTTGAGCTGAAGACACCTTCTTAATCACTTCCTCTTCACTCTCGCCTTCTTTTTTGCGTACTGCTCCTGAATCTTCTAATAAGGCCCCTAATCCTCTTCCTAAGGCACTTCTTTTCTTTACCGGCTTCTTACTCATAGTCTTATATTCTAATAATTTCTTTTTTCAGCTACTATCTTTACTGCACCTAGCAACCTTCATGGCCGTTTTCTAAATGCGGACAGCAAAAATACATAGAAGATTCATCCCTAGCAATTTTATTACTCACTAGTCAGGTATATGCATTAAAAATCTTTGTTTTAATTTTCTGCTTGGAATGACAACACTACTGATCAATTAGTTGAAATGGTAGTGTACTTGTTTTAATCAAGCTCCTTGATTTTAATTGCTTCTTCTGTCCTCATCCCACAAAAATACGTTTTATCAAAAAAGGTTGTCTGTATTTGGCTTTGATCAATACTATGCTCATTCCAACAAAAAAAGCAGCCTTCAATAGAAGCCTGCTTTTTTTGAGAGCATATTTTAAATTCAACTTTCGGCGCTCGCTTCTTGCGCCTTGGCGTCGTTTTTAGTGATAATTTCTTTAGCTAAGTTGAGATAGCTGATAGCACCTTTGCTTTCTGCATCGTGGGAGATTGCTGGTTCACCAAAACTTGGTGCCTCACTCAGTTTGATATTTCTAGGGATTACCGTTTCAAACATGATAGGACTAAAGTGTTTTTTGATGTCTTCATATACCTGATTGGAGAGTCTTGTTCTACCGTCGTACATTGTTAGTAAGATACCCTCATACGACAAGTCAGGGTTTAATCCTCCTTGTATCAAGCGAATGGTATTGAGTAATTTACCGAGTCCTTCAAGTGCGAAATACTCACATTGTACAGGAATCAAGACAGAGTCCGAGGCAGTGAGTGCATTCAGAGTAATTAAACCAAGAGAAGGAGAACAATCGATAATGATGTAATCGTAGCGATCTTTGATTTTAGATAGCACCGCCTTCATCTTACGCTCTCTGTTTTCAAGATCTACCATTTCGATTTCAGCACCCACAAGGTCAATGTGTGAAGGTAAGATATCTAGCATTTTGATATCTGTTTTCACAATCGCCTCATCAATATCTACTTCATCGATCATGCATTCGTAGATAGAGATTTCTACATCTTTAGGGTTGATTCCCACTCCAGAGGTAGCATTTGCCTGTGGGTCGGCATCCACCACTAAAGTAGTCTTCTCGAGTACCGCAAGCGATGCAGCGAGGTTGATAGCTGAGGTGGTTTTTCCAACACCCCCTTTTTGATTGGCAATCGAAATGATTTTTCCCATCTCAGTAGATTAGATTTTTATTGTTTCTCCTATTTGCATCAAAACTAACTCTTTCCCCTTCTCTTTTGCAAATCTTTTGCTTTCTTCTTGATCAATCTCAATGTAGGGAAAAGTGTCATAATGCATTCCGATGAATTTATTGACGCCCACCATCTCTGCAGACTTTACAGCATCTTTTAAATTCATCGTAAAATTATCGCCAATTGGTAGAAAAGCAAAATTTAATTCAAATTCTTCACCTATAAGTTTCATGTCGTAGGTGAGGGCGGTGTCTCCAGCATAGTAAAAGCTGTCACCATTTTTTAGTGTAAATACGAAGCCTGCGGGGTTTCCAGCATAACTACCATCTGGGAAGGAGCTAGAATGTACTGCATTGACAAGCTTTACCTTTCCAAAATCAAACTCCCACGAGCCTCCATGATTCATCGGATGGGTATTTTCAACGCCTTGATTACCTAGCCAGCTGATCACTTCAAAGGTGCTCACCGCTTTTGCACCGCTATTTTTACAGATCTTTACAGCATCGGCCACATGATCTTCATGGCCATGAGATAGAAATACAAAGTCTGGCTTAAGCTTATTTACATCTATTGCTGATGCTTTTTCGTTGTGACTGATAAAGGGATCAAATAAAATACGGTGTTCGCCAGTATTAATTTCAAAACATGAGTGTCCATAAAAGGTGATTTCCATGATCATTTGTTATTTTAGTGAAATAAATGAATATTTACATCCTATTTATACGCAATCATATATTAAGGTTATTAAAAATCGTCAATCCCATGATCTATCCTTTACGCTCCTTAATAATTCTTTTTTTCCTTGCTCTTATTTCTATTAGTTGTGAGCCTGCTTCTGAAGGCCAAGGTGAGCGGGTGCGTAAAAAAGTTTTTAGATACAATCAGGCGGGAGGCATCAGCTCTCTTGATCCTGCCTTCGCTCGTAACCAGGCTAATATTTGGGCAATATCCCAGATTTACAATGGACTTTTTCAATTTGGTAAAGGCCTCAATCCAGATCCAGTCATTGCGGACTCATGGAGTATAAGTGATGATCAACTCGTATATGAGATAGATATTAGAAGAAACATTTTTTTTCAAGATAACCCTTGTTTTGAAGAAGGTGTCGGTAGGGAGGTGACAGCTCATGACGTTGTTTACTCATTTAAGCGCCTTGTAAGTGATGACCTTAAAAGCCCTGGTGCTTGGGTATTTACTAACATTGCTAAGAAGGATAAAAATGGCAAGTTAGCGAGCGACTGGATCTCAGCACGTGGTGATTTTCGAGTTATCATAAGACTTGATGCGCCTTATGGAGCTTTATTAGAAAGGCTGGCAATGCCTTTCGCTTATATCGTTGCACATGAAGCTGTAGAATATTATGGAGATGATTTTCGAAAAAATCCTGTTGGCTCTGGCCCATTCGTATTTGAGGTGTGGGATGAGAATGCAGCTTTAGTGCTACTGAAAAATAACAACTATTGGAAAAAAGATGATAGGGGTCGCTCTTTACCCTATATTGATGCCATACAAGTATCTTTCATTAGTGATAGAATGCAAGAGTTTCGCACCTTCAAAAAAGGAGAAATAGATATGATGTCAGGTGTAAGTACCGATTGGGTGGATATCGTATTAAATAAAGCTGGAGAGGTAAGAAAAGAAATTGCAGGACAATTTACAGTACTGAAAACACCCTATATGAATACTGAATATATCGGATTTCAGCTTGACCCTAAACAATATGACAATCCAAACCATCCTTTTTTAGATCAGAACTTTCGAAGCGCCTTAAACTATGCGGTTAATAAAGATGAACTAGTGGCTTTTTTGTTTAATAATGTAGGGGAAGCAGGTGTAAATGGGTTTGTACCCCCTTATCTTTATTCTCAGGTCGTCGAGCCTGTAAAAGGAATTGCTTTCGATAGAGAAATGGCTGCCAATCTATTAGAGAAATCAGTTTACAATGGTGAAAAAATTCAATTATATACTACTCAGTTTAGCAAAGCTTTGGTAGAATTTCTCCAAAAACAATGGGCAAATATTGGAGTAGAGGTTGAAATTATCAACAATTCAGTCAGTATTCATCAACAATTGGTGGATGAAGGAAAAGCACTATTTTTCAGAGGGTCTTGGTTGGGAGATTTTCCAGATCCTGAAACTTATTTATCTTTCTTTTATGGTTCAAACATTAAATTTTCAGGACCTAATAAAACACATTATCGATCAGGTGAATTTGATGATTTGTATAAAAAAGCAAAAAAAGAAGGGGATACTTTTACTAGGTTCGATATGTACCGAGAAATGGATCAAATGGTAACTGATGAGTCCGCTGTCATTGTACTCTTCTACGATGAGGTGGTCAGGCTACTTCAACCTAACATAGTGGGCATGGATCCAAATCCGATGAATTTAATTCAACTTGAAAAAGTAGATATTATTCCAGGAAAGCTTCGATCAGATAGCTAATGGGCTATGATTAATATTATGCCTATCCTTTGTGATACATTCCTACTATTATTGGTTAAGTTTGAAAGTTAAATATGATCAATTCGGCAGACTAGCTTACACCAGCTATCTATTTCATTTATAATAATAATGATATGAGCATCTGAATCACTTGGAATTAAGAGATTGTGGTTCACCATGAGTTAAACCTCATTGTTAATTCTTCAAAAATAACCCTATAGGTAGGTTTATAATATTTAAGGTTAATTCAAACGAGATTATGACCCTAAAAATCTATTTCGGCCCTAAACGTAAATGAAATTCTGGTGATGATTGTGTGATAAAAGCTTATCATAATTGTCAGACAAGTATTTAATACTAGAACAATTTTTTTTGATCGAATTCACTTTTTCTTTTAAACTACATTATCAAAGTTGATAGATGACACAAGTAAATAACCTATATAAGCCTTCCTTAGCTTTATTGACAGATTTGTATCAGGTAACAATGGCTTATGGCTATTGGAAGGCAGGAAAAGCAGAAGATAGATCAGTATTTCATCTTTATTTCCGTGAGAATCCTTTTAATTCTGGCTATACAGTAAATTGTGGCTTATCGCAGGCAATAGCCTTTCTTAAAGACTTTCGGTTTCAAGATTCGGATCTAAGCTACTTATCTACACTGAAAGGGAATGATGGAAAGCCCTTATTTGATGCATCTTTTTTCGAATATTTGAAAAACCTACGCTTTGAATGTGATGTCTATGCCATCGCAGAGGGAAGAATAGTCTTTCCTAATGAACCCTTGATTAGGGTGGAAGGCCCTATTTTACAGGCACAATTGATCGAGTCAGCCCTTTTGAACATTATCAATTTTCAAAGTTTGATTGCTACTAAGGCGGCACGCTTAAGATTTGCGGCTGGAGATGATAAGCTGCTAGAATTTGGCTTGCGTAGAGCCCAAGGGATTGATGGAGCCCTGAGTGGATCAAGAGCGGCTTATATAGGAGGCTGTGATGCTACTTCCAATGTATTGGCGGGTAAGCTTTATAATATTCCTGTAAGTGGCACTCAAGCACACAGCTGGGTGATGTCTTTTGAGGAGGAAGATGAGGCTTTTGAGCAATTTGCAGCAGCGCAGCCAAATAACACCGTTTTGCTAGTGGATACTTTCAATATCTTAGATGGTGTAAAGAAGGCGATTGCTGTCGGATTGAAAATGAAGCAAGCAGGTAAGCATTTGATGGGCATACGTATCGATTCTGGTGACTTGGCCTGGTATGCTCAAAAGGCTAAAATAATGCTTGATGAAGCTGGCTTAGAGGACGTGGCTATCGTGGCAAGTAATGATTTAGATGAAGAGCTTATAGTTAATCTAAAGCTACAACAAAAAGCCATATCCGTTTGGGGAGTGGGTACGAAGTTGATCACTGCAGATGCACAGCCTGCTCTTGGTGGAGTGTATAAATTGAGTGCTATAAAAGAAGTGGGCAAGTCAAAATATCGAGACACTATCAAGCTTTCGGCTCAATCAGCTAAGATCAATACTCCTGGTATTTTGCAGGTGAAAAGGTACTACCTCAACAATCAATTGTTATTTGCTGATATGATACATGATGAGCGTGAAAAGCTTAGTGATGCGCCTTTAATGATCGATCCGAACGACCCTACAAAGCAAATGCGCATTGATAGAAATAAAATCGAGGAGGTTGATTTACTACAGCCTATTTTTGACAAAGGAGTATTCTGTGGTCTAGATGAAGATATAGACACCATAAAAAATCGTGTAAAGTATGAATTAGCCAGCTTAGCTGATGGTATAAAGCGATTTAAAAACCCTCATGTTTATCCTGTTGGGATGAGTGAATCTCTTTACAATAGAAAGAAAGATCTTATCTTAGGCCTAAGGAGCAAGGTGAATAATGCTTAGGTGGGGCTTGATAAGAAGGTTTTTCTGATGCATCGTTTCGTCGGAGTGGTACATGGATCGCCTGTTTTATAGATAGAAAAATATGCTTATCCGCATAATTACATAAATAGATATACGCTTTGAAAAGACACAAATACTTAGGTTGTGACACCCTTTCAGGGCTGAGTGCATGCTTTCTACTTTTCACAGGGCTTCACCCTGCGCAATACTATATTGCGCCTTCAGCGCTTTTAAGGAATAATAGTTCCTTTGAAACTTAAGGTGCAAACAAGCGGATATGCACATAGAAAAATGATAAACTTCGAGTAGTTTATTTTAAGCTTTTATTATTTTCTGTCATATACTAATTGCGATTTACGAACACCCAATTAAGACAAGGCCTGAGGCTAAAACTCATAATGTTAATTCTGACATTCTGTTGCAAGGCTTTTAACTGATCATGCTTAAAATTCATAAATGAAAAACTATAATTCAATTATTAACTTTATGAAAATAAGCATATTAGCTATTTTAACACGGATTATGCATTAGGATTCGTAATGAGAGTACAAAATGCAATAAAATCAAGTAT
>JAFIEW010000164.1 GCA_020832375.1 Cyclobacteriaceae bacterium | reverse complement strand
AATAGATATCGAGCTTGATACAAAAAGCTATGAGGATAAATTGAGAGAGTATGAAATATTCAAAAATGAACAAGTTCAGTTAATAAAAGAAAAGTTTGGGGACATGGAAAGTGAAGTGAAAGATATTAAGCCTGATATTTCATTTGCTCAAGAGATGCTTAATGAATTAACCCAAAAGCATAGTAATATACAAAGCTATCTAGGGGGAAAATATGAATTGGAAGAAAGTGAAGCCAAAGGTATTGAAAAACAGGTAAGCAATGATGTAATCAGTATTCGTACTTCCTTTGGAGCTAATATGAATAAGTCTTTAAATGATTATATTATGTCTTTGAAACAACTGATGAAAAGTAAATATAGGTTGACAGACGAAATGAATCAATTTGAAAGGTCTGTTAACAAAGATTTATCTTTGAGTGTGTCTTCAATTGATCCTAATAGCATAGATATTTCAGCCTTCAAAAAAGAAAGTACTCATATAATTGACAACACAAGATTTTGGAACCCATTCAGCTGGTTTGGATTACAAGATAAGAAAATAACCAAAACATTTTACTCAGCATCTGATATTGTAAACAATTTTGTAGATCCGCTTTTTCATCCCCTTCGAAAAGAAATTGATACTTCTAAACAATCAATTTTTCAGAGTAGTAAATATATTCAAGAAAAAATAGTTAGAGACTTAAAAGACGAAATGAATAGATCGTTAAATAAAGTCTATAGCGACTTTGAAAAAAAGAAGAATGAGACTGAGAAAGAACAGGAGGAAATCAAAAATGATTATAGGAGACTTAAGCATGAATTAAATTCGAATTTTAATAAAATAAAGGTATAAAGTATGGAAAGCTATAAAAATAATAAGCTATTTATAGAATCAGTGAAAAGTAATACGATTAGTGACATTAAAATTGCTCTTATATTTTTGGTTTTATATTTCAAAGGAGACGTTAAAAAAATACAAGATTCAATAAGCTATGCTAAAGACAATTCTTCATTTGATTTTGAAGAACACTATGAGTTGCCTTATGATTCTTCCGATGAAATAAATGAGTCGCATTTTGCTAACTTACGATTAAATCTTGAAGAAAACTTTTCTGAAAAGAGGCTTAAGGCATTTTTAGATGTGTATCATAAGATCTACAAAAACGAAGAATCCGCGGTTCACAAAAAAATTAAAAAAAAAGAAACAGAAAACAAAAATAATATAAGCGATTTAAAAATATTAAGCCTTACGGCGGGTGCGATAATTTTTGCTTTTATATTGTATAAGTTATTATCCAAATGAATAAAATCTCCAAATACCAGCAAAATGAAATCGATAATCTTCAACAAGACTTATTCAGAGGTTATATTTCTCAAGGGAATTTTACGATAAAAAAGCAGGAATTTAAACCGCTTGATTATGCAAAGAATGTAAGATTTATTCGGCTAGAGAAATTCGTTTACGAGAAAAATGCAAAAGTACATTTGAAGCTCAGGTCTATTTATTCAGCACTGCATTCAATTCGAGTAAAATTGATCTTTAAGGTTATTTCTGATGGTGATAGCTGCGAGATTTTACTAGGTGTTAAATCTTATTCTAACGTATCTGATGCCATTAAGGTGTTAAGAGGTTCATTAGAAGGGAATTTTCCAGGCAGTACAATAGCAGGTAAAACAGAATTGAAAAATTCTGAAGTAGAAGAACTTAATCGGTATTCAGTTGAAAGTGCAAAAGAAATTACAGCTGTTTTAGGTGTTCCCTCGGCAAAAAAGGAAGATGATGATGAATTTATTCAAGGCATCGAAAACCTTATATTTGGTATGCAAGGTAAACCTTTTACCGCTATGTTTATAGCAGATCCAGTGAGAGATGAAGAAGTAAGCTTCGCTGTTGATACTTATGAAAAGGTCTATAGTGTATTATCACATCTACAAGAGCACGTTGAAAATCAAGCTGAAAATATATCTTATGCAGAGTCTTTAGGTGAATCAAGTTCTACTACGGAAAGTCGTGCTAGTGGTAAAACCAAATCTAATTCGGTATCTGAGGGTAAGAGTGAATCTAAAACAATCAATTCAAGTCCATGGCTTGGTAAAAAAATTGCTAATGCAATCGGGGGTACGAATAGTCATTTCTATTCTATTGCAGATTCTTATGCGGAAAAAGGTAATAAAGTATTAAACAAAGTTAATAAAGCATTAAACTTCTCTGAAAGTAGCAAAAACATATATTTCAAATCAAAAGCTGAAGGCAGTAAAACTACTGGAACTAACTCGAGTAATACCATCTCTTCTTCAACTAGTGATACCTTGACAGAAGGTAGAACAGAAGGATCTTCACGAAATGAAACAAATACATCTGGTACCTCATTCAGTACTCAACGAACTCACATTAATAAAAGGGTTGTTAATTTTTTAGAAAAGATTGATAATCAAATTAAAAGGCTAGAATCGGGAAAGGGTCAAGGCTTTTGGAATGTGGGTGCTTATTTTCTTTCCGATAGGTACCAAAATAGTGTAATGGCAGCTAATATTTATGCTGGCGTTGTTAAAGGTGAACAATCTCAGATTGAACCTTATCTTATAGAAACCTTTTCATCTATTGAAAAAGGTCTAGAGGAAATAAAAGAATCTTTGTCTAATTATGAATTACCTAAAATAATTAATGGAGATAATGACGATACCTTTTTAGCGAACGCAATAAATACGAATGAATTAACAATTCAAATTTCTCTTCCTAATAAATCAGTTCCTGGTTTGGATGTTGTTGAGGTTGCTTCCTTCGGCTCTAATTTAAAAACTGTAAATTCGATAAAGAAAATTGATGTTGGGAGATTATTTAATTATGATAGAGAATATACCAATCCTATATATCTTGATTCAAATAAGTTTACAAGCCATGTTTTCATAACAGGTAGCACAGGTTCTGGAAAATCTAATGTAACCTATAATTTACTAGAGAATTTATATAATAAGGGGGTCAAATTTTTAGTAGTCGAGCCAGCAAAAGGTGAATATAAGGATGTATTTGGCAATAAGAAAGATGTCAATGTTTTTGGAACTAACCCAAAGTTAAATCACCTTTTGAAATTGAATCCTTTTTCATTTCCTGCGAACATACATATCTATGAACATATAGATCGTTTCATTGAAATATTAAATGCCTGTTGGCCAATGGAATCTGCCATGCCAGCCATTATTAAAGAGGCGATTGAAAAGGCATATATAAATAAGGGATGGGATTTAATACAGTCTGTGAACCCAGTGAAAAGTCGCGATTTTCCAGACTTCCATGATTTACTCTATGTATTGCCAGAAGTAATCAAACAGACAGGTTATTCAGAAGAAATTAAAAGTAATTATCAAGGTGCATTAGTGACCAGGGTGAAGAGTCTTACAAATGGAATATTGTCTTTGATTTTTTCAAAAGATGAGATTTCAGATGAACAGCTTTTTGATCAAAATGTGATTGCAGATTTATCTAGGGTCGCATCATCTGAAACTAAGGCTTTATTGATGGGCGTTTTATTTATGAAATTAAACGAATATCGAATTTCAAATATTGATCAGAATAATAATGATTTAAAGCATGTGACAGTTTTAGAAGAGGCGCATAATTTATTAAAAAAGACCTCATCTGATCAATCTTCAAATTCAGCGAATATACAGGGAAAATCTGTTGAAATGATATCCAATTCAATCGCTGAAATGCGCTCTTACGGTGAGGGGTTTATTCTGGCAGATCAAGCCCCAGGTCTAATGGATATGTCAGCTATAAGAAATACCAACACTAAAATTTGTTTGCGTTTGCCTGATTTTGATGATAGAGAATTGGTAGGAAAGGCGATGAATTTGTCAGATGAGCAAATTAAAGAATTAGCATCTTTAAATACTGGTGTTGCGGCGGTTTATCAGAATGATTGGCAAGAAGCTGTTTTGTGTAAGTTTCACTTATTTGAAAATAAAGAAAAGAATTATGTATCCCCAGTATTGAAGGACGAAAGAGCTTTACAGTTAACGCTTGCAAGATATTGGTTCGATCATGAGTTTAGACAAGAATTTAATTTATCAGATCTAGTGATGGAGTATGAATTGGAGCCATACTTTAAGTATTATGGTCAAGTCATAGAGAAATTGCAAAATAATAAAGAAATCAATGATTTTTCTTTAAAGGTGCTTAAGGTGGCTGAAGTCATCAATTTTACCATCTATAATTCCAGTTCATTAAATCAAAAAGTATTTTCGCGTAATTATAAGAAAAATCTATATAGTTTTTTAAAAATGTATTATTCAAAAGACACCGTGCTCAAAATATATAAGCTAACTAAAAGCATAATAAAAAATGGGAATTGAAACTACAAAACTTATCAAAGAAACGGCAGGGACACTTATTAAAGAAATTGGTGATCGTATATCTAAAGAAGGGGTATCCCCAAAAGTGTTTGATGTTGAGCTATTGAAAAAAACTTTAGATTCCTTAAGTGAAAAATTTTCAATGGAACCAAAAAATCTTTTACCAGAGTCAAAAGAAGTATCTTTAAGTGACCAAGCAACTGAAAAAATAGAGAATATAGAGAATGAAATTGATTTCGAGCCAGAGAATATTAAAGAAAACCCCGAGCCAGTTATTAGAGAGTTATCTGAAGTAGGCGAAATGTTAAAAGAATTTAAAGGGGATGTTCAGGAGTTACAAGAATTGGTTCAGCAATTAAAAGAGTTAAAAGCAGAGGTGATTGAGCTAATAGGCGAGGATAAATTTAATTTAATTGAGCAAAAAGTGTTAAGTGAACTTATTGGGGGTGTTGATGGAACTGATGAGATTGATGAAGAGGGGGATGTATAAGAATTACTTTGCTTTAAATTGAATTGCTAAAAACTAAACAGGTTTATTAGACCTGTTTAGTTTTTATTATCTATTTTTCATTTTTCTATTATTGATTTCAGTTTAAAGCTGGTTGTATATTTGATTTGGATAATATGTTGTTAATTTTTTTTGAGTTTCAACGTCAAAAAAATAAAATTTTTACGCTGATAGTTGAATCAAATAGGTTAGGATATTAGGGGATCGATCTAATACCTTTTTTTCTCATCCTCTCATATATATCTTGTTGGTAAAGAGTTACTATAGGCCCCTCTTGTTAAATGCTAATATCTTGGTATTCAGTATATAATGATCAGG
>JAFIEW010000021.1 GCA_020832375.1 Cyclobacteriaceae bacterium | reverse complement strand
TAATCGATATGAGATTTTTGATTTGCGAGGGATGAAGCGACAATCTGGAAGCTTTAATGCTTACTATGCAGAACTAGGAGTGGGAGGATTGGCTGAAGGAGTTTATTTTCTACGATTGGTAGGAGAGGGTGCGACGAGTAAGCCCTATAAATTTATCAAGGGTAATTAAGGCGAAAGGGGAATCTCATTTTAGGCAGTTTGCTCAAATTCTTCCTTAAGATCATAAGGATGAGTTGAAAGGGTATTGAAAAAAAGATAAATAGGCTTCATCTAATCTGCCTATTCAAAAAGATAAGGATTAATCAATAAGGGGGTAAATAATTGACCCCCTCATTCCACGCAAAATTAAATTACTGCCTTGTCCTGCATGAGTTTTTTATGCTTGCGACCGATTTGATTGATAAGTGGCTGCATGCTGAAGCTACCGTATTTTTCAATTGTGTTAAGTGATTTTTGTAATTTTTCAAAGCCCTCTACATCTAAATATTCATACTGCAAGTTCAGCTGATGGACCTGAAATCGATAAAGGTCACGAAAGTGAAGGGAAGTATTTACATGTTTATTTTTGGCTAGTTCTGCAGATTTTTCGATGCCATAATAAAGCAATTGTCGAGTAGTATTGCGACAAGTATTCCGGATGTTGGCGTGATAACTTTTATGCAGTTCATACAAGAATTTGACATCCTCAGGGCTGGCAGTATCTGATTGCAGTGCATTGAGTTGATGAAGTACTAAAGCTTGAAAACAAAATTCAGCATAAATTTCATAAAACCAATCGGGCAGGTAACTATCCCGATAAAAAAACAGATTCATATAAATAGAGTATTTCCAATCATCTAGTTGAAACTCCCTTGATTTTAAACGATTAGGGTCGTAAGCTCTGGTTTCAAATTTAGGCTGGCTGTCGATTAAGTGATAGATCTGTAGTCGAAAAGGAGCCATGAGAGGTTCGTGGAAGGATGGTAGGCAGCTAGCTGCCATTTCACGACTAATGTAGCCGGACTCCACCATATCTGAGAGAATATGTAGCATGTGCAACAATCTAATGCTCCATAAATAATTCTTTTTCATTTCGATAATCGCCATCTTACACTGATATAAGGCATTCTTAATGACGAATCGAGTTAGTGTACCATCATAAGGCTCCTGCCCTCGATAAAAGGCTTGTGCGATTGTATAAAAATCGTATCGGCTGAAGTCTAATAAAATAGCTGAAGAATAGAATTTCTCTTCACTCAGATCTACTAGTGCATTTGCAATGGCGGTAGAGTCTGTGGAAATCAAAAAAAACAGATCATAGTAAGTAGCGAGTCCCATCTCAAATTGGGTGATTAGCTGGTTCTTTATTCGCAAGAGTTTTTTATCGAGCTGTGCAGGTAGCACAGGATAGGAATATTCTTTTTTTAGATATTTGTTTACTGGAATATTAATCTGTCTTTCGGCACGGTAGCTCAGCCACTCTGAAAATTTCAAATCCGAAACGTCCTCCGAGCTGTAAATGGTTACTTCTCCTTTCCTTTGATCGCGTAGCATGAACTCGTATTCTTTTCGAACTGATGGATTCTCAAGGGCAGTTTTTATCTCTTCACTATTTTTATCTAGCCAAGGATGCAGGCTGTCTTTTCGGTATAGCTGATGACAGAAGAGCTCAAAATTTTCCACATATTCTATTTCGGTAAACTTTTCTTCAATGCCGGGGATATTGCTCTCCAGGTAGTTGATTACTGACTGTCCTCGTTTTTCAGATAAAGCCAAGTTTGCCCCCTCATCCCCTTCCACTGAAGAAAGGATCCTCACTGTAAGACTATCTACTTGTCTGGTACTGGTATTGGCAAAAAACTTGCTGATCAGCTCCAAGTCCCCTTTTTTGAAAGTATAACTGTTTCGATCAAAGGAATAAACGCTTTCGTTGATATAGTGAAAGCGCTCCGGCTTGTGGATGGGTTTGAATTGAATAGCTTTGAAGTCATGAAAGTTTTCATGAGCAAAACGCTCTTCCAAAATTTGATCAGGATGAAAGTAAGTGCAGCTGTCTTTTCGGTTATTTCGGTAGATTTCACCAAAAGTGAATTGAGCGGCTTCTTGTGGATATAGCTTATAGGTGAGGTACTTTTTGCCACCTGCCTTGAGCACGAGTGCAATACTGTCGGCCAGAGCTACTGAGCTAGGAAGAGCAAAGACAAATCCGCGATAATTGCGCTCTCGCTTAGACTGTTTGATAAAGCTTTTTCTATGTGCTCGCTTTTTCCAAATGCTTTCATACCAGCTCATCGAGGGTTGTTTCATTTGCGCCTCGAGCAGCTCAGCAATGTTTTTCTGATCAAGTAATAAGGTATTTTCTACAGAGCCGGATCGGTAAATCCATAGATGCAATTCATGCCGGGGCCGCATACTATGAGCAGGTCCACCGAAGCTATAAAAAAACAGGCTGTCATTTTTAATCTTCAGGTCGGTAAAATGCCACGCTTGCAATTCTTTTTTATGCTTCTTTTTGATCTCACTATCATGATATTGTCGTGCTTGCCAGTGGATATCTTGAGCATACAGGGCAGCTGATAGGAGCAATAAACTCAGGGAAAGGAAAAACTTCATGTCAGGATTCTTTAGGGTTACCAATACTTATCTACCCAAGCAGATTCGTCTTGAGTATTAGTAGATGTTGGCTGTCCATAAAATGTCACCGTTTTTTCTTTTCTTTTTTCGTGGGATGAGAAAACAAGGGGGATTGCTATTATTAGTAGTTAAATTAAAATACTATTCATCGGGATATTAGGATGAATGTACCTACTCCTATTTAAATCTTTTTAGATGTTCTAACTCTCTTCTAAAAGGTCAAGAACTGGATGCGCTAGCTAGAGTTGAAGAACCAAGCAGCTTTTTAGTTTGGTATGCACTTTTTTGATATTGGCGCAAAAAATAAACTAAATGTTCTTAGAAATTTAAGTATGAGCGCTTGTATAGGGTGTCAATGAATATCAAGTATTTCTTTTTGAAGACTGCGAGCATGCTAGTGAACAATGATATTTTCACTGTTCACTCTTAGCTTTAAATCCCCGTGGTGCTCGCAGCGGCTCTGCAGACTCATCAAACACATTGAAGTAAAGCAGTGTCTTTTCTTTCGTCGAGGGATGAGTGACCTCATACTCCTCAAGCAAGCCATGGGAATACTTTCTGAAAAAGTTTAAATCCACATTGTGTGACTGAAAGGGGCAGCAGGAGCGCAGCCGCTTAAATTGTAGCGACTCCCCATCTTCAAATACCAAAGAATTGAGGTAATGATGTAGGGTTTTCTCTCCTTTTCTTGACGCTAATAAGCCTAAGAAGATGGGTCTTTTCGGGCTAAAGCCAACTCTCTTATCATAATTTCCTTCTATTTTCAAAAGGCCACTTTCTGTGGTGGGGTAGGCAGTTTTCGTATTTTCTGCTTCTGTATAAAATTGCGGTTTTTTGGAGCAGGCTATGATGCTTAAACTAAGACAAAGAATTGCTATGATGGAGGGGGCGTGCATATTACTTTACTATTTTAATATTATTTGATATGAATGAATTTAAAGAAAGATAGCCTGATATTTACAAACATAGTAATTAATTCAATGATTATTTGGTTACAAAAAAAAACTATTTAGATTAGCTTCATTAAAAGTACAAAATGTTGCGCAGTGGTATTTTTTGATTTACGCTAAGTTAGCGTTGATGTAATTATTTTAAAACAAAATTTAATTCTTATGAAAAAATTTTTAATTTGCTTATCCTTTTTGGGGTTGATAAGTTTTAGTAGTTTTTTAAGTGCTGGGCCGATTTGTGAGTATCTGGGCGTGCGATTTAGTGAAAATATTAAAAGTGGAGATTTTGATGCTGCAATGGATACATTTGATGATATTATATTTTTAAATTGTCCATCTTCAGGCCTTTAACAAGCTGTATTTAAATAGGGCTTGCTTGTAAACCATGCACTCAGATAAATTTAGTTTAGACTTTATAACTTATTTATCAACAATTTAGCCGTTTTTAAGCATACCCTGAATACTAATCATAAAGACCATACTTAATTCAAGCGTGGTCTTTATTCAGGAATTAGCAATTATTTTGGAATGCTATTGAATTTTTTTAGCAAGTTATGATAGAAGTTTTTTAGTACTACAGAGATATTGGCTTAATTTTAGAACTTGATGCTGAATTAAATTATACCCTAATTGATGACGAAAAAGTCATCTATGAATCTTATAGCTGTCGAAAATTAAAATCGCCTTGGAAAGGTTATTTGCTATGTACTGAGATTATTTTAAGGTTCGAATGAATTTTTGAAAATGAGAATTTTTACAATCCTTCTTTTATTAATCAGTAATCAGTTGTTTTCTCAAAATTCAATTGATTTTACACTTGTTGATAAGGTAAGCAAAAAACCGATATCCTTTGCATCTATATCATTTATAGGTTCTACTAAAGGAACCGTAAGTAATGAAAATGGTGAAGTAAACTTTAGCTATAATAATGTAGACCAACTAATAAAAATATCAGCTATTGGCTATTTGAGTAGGGAGGTATCAGTAAACGAACTGGATGGAAAAGATACCTTACATTTAGAGTCATCAGTTAGAATGCTTAAAGAAGTAGTAATCAAAAATCCTCAAGATAGCGCATATTACCTACTTTTAAAGGCGTTTGAAAATATGGAAATTAAGCTAAAAGCTCAACCACATAGTGGCAAAGCTTTCTTTAGAAATTGTTGTTTAGAAGATGCTATTTATCAACGAATGCTTGAGGTTGCTTTTGATTATTATGAAAATAGCAATTTGATTTTAGAAGAACGCCAAGTTTCGGTCGAACAGATGCGTCGTACTGATGATCATCGAAACATGGATTGGGAGGGTGCTAATAAAGAATATGGCTATGAAAAAAATGATGTTTTCGAAATCCTTCGCCATGATCCTTTTACAACTTATACTAACTTTCAATCGAAAAGCACAGGCTTAGAGCACAACAATTTTTCTAAAAATTATTATAACTTTTATTTCGATTCGATTTATCATTATGACGGTCATGAAATTATAAAAATAAGTGCTGTTTTTCATGAGGTTCAAGATCAAATAAAAGGTCGATTTTGGACTAATATGGTTTTCTATATCCGAATGGAAGATTTTTTTATTTATCAAGTGGATTTAGAAGTGGATACGGAGCTTATAACCAACTTACTGATGAGGAGAAGGGGGCTAAATAGGCCTGATAACAGGCTATCTAATTTATCTAAAAACCTCAAAACATTTACTGATAACGGTAAAACCATTACTCGCTATGTTTATCAATATGAGGACATAGGAGATTTTGCTTACACGAAAGCTGTGCGACATTATTCTGCTGGATGCTCAGGAGTATTGCAAAACAATAAAATAGCAAGCAATACTTCATCTGAAAATGAAGGGATCTATAAGCAATATGCAGAGTTATTGGTATATGAAGTAAATATCGAGTCACCAAAACCTATAGCTAAGCGAAAGCGGACAACATTGAAGCAGAACCTATATCGAGAAAGTTATAGCTATAATAAACGTTTTTGGGATAATTTTAAAGTGCTGCCCTTAGTAAAACTAGATCAAAAGGCGGTAGAAGATTTGGAAACAGACAAGCCAATGTTAGAACAATTCAAAAATCAAAGGAAGCTTAGATATGACTATTGATAAGGATAGGTATGAAAATTTATCTCATCCCTTTCTGTTAAGAGTCCTCTAAATCAAAATATCTCATTTCATGATTAGATCTAGCCTTTACTTACTTTACTTAATTATGTTTCTATTTTCCTGTCAAGGTAATTTAAAGCGACAAGATCATTTAAGCTTAAATACCATCAAGATAGACTCACTTTTTATCGATGAGGAAAGCCCGATAGTGCTCATGCACTGGAACGAACAATTGGCGAGTGGACTTTTTACAGTTAGTCAGAAAGATCTTTCTTACAGATATAATAGTACAAGCGAGCGTACTTTTACCTATAATATTTTGGGAGATACTCCTGATCAGTTAAAGGGTAGCATTTTAATATCTATGGTTTACTTAGATGATAGTAGCACATTTGTAGAAGGTGTCCTTTCTACCAATATCTATAATGCAGCAGGCGAGTTAATAGATGAGCATATTGACATTAATTATGGGATTCGTAAAAGTCTGGCATTTCCTGCTTTCAGTATTGGCGAAAATATTTATCGTTCAGATATGTCCTCATCTCAACAAAATATTGGTGAATACGCTTTATGGAAGTTTGATATAAAAAATAAAACTTATGAACCTTATTTGAAATTTCCAGAAGAGGTTACAGCATTGAAGGATGAAAAATTTTATTATACATTCAAAAGAGTTGGAGAAATGTATTGGTTGTTTATCCCTGGATTACCTCATATTTATATATATGAAGTGGTAGGAGATGAGATACACTTTAAAAAACGATATGATAACGTAATCTTACAACTATCAGATCTGCTAGGAGCCGACATGATTGCGTTGGAAGTTAAAGCCGAAAATATTGTGCCTCTTGGAGACCAAGTATATGTAGGGTATAAGGCATGGAAAGATAGAAAAATTGCAAAAGAGCCTAAAAATTTCGGTGGTTTTATTGAAGAAAATTACCTCAGAGCATATTTCCTTTTGAAAGACGGTGAAATTGTGGCTGTTGGCAAAGGGGATCATTTTCGAGAAAAGTACCGCAATCTCTACCCACTATCCGATGGTTCGTTTTGGGGAATCGAGCGCAATATAGACCAGGAAGATCCTGATTTACAGAATAAATATTATCGATTGCGTTTTGAAATGGAATAGTATAAACTGATGTACGGTTTTGCAAAGGGTGTAAATTTCTTTTAAGAAAAGACTTTACTGAAGATTGACATTTGTTACAGTTGATTAAAAGAATCCTTATAGCTTCCCTCTAAATCCCCGTGGTGCTCGCAGCGGCTCTGCAGACTCATCAAACACATTGAAGTAAAGCAGTGTCTTTTCTTTCGTCGAGGGATGAGTGACCTCATACTCCTCAAGCAAGCCATGGGAATACTTTCTGAAAAAGTTTAAATCCACATTGTGCGACTGAAAGGGGCAGCAGGAGCGCAGCCGCTTAAACTGTAGTGATTCTCCATCCTCAAATACTAGGGAGTTCAGATAATGATGTAGGGTTTTCTCTCCTTTTCTTGACTCAAGCAAACCTAAGAAGATGGGTCTTTTTGTACTAAAGCCTACTTTCTTATCATAATTCCCTTCTATTTTCAAAAGGCCACTCTCTGTGGTGGGGTAGGCTGTTTTCGTATTTTCTGCTTCTGTATAAAATTGCGGCTTTTTAGAGCAAGCTATGATGCTTAAACTAAGACAAAGAATTGCTATGATGGAAGTAGCGTGCATATTACTTTACTATTTCAATGTTATTTGATATGAATGAATTTAAAGAAAGATAGCGTGATACTCACAAACATAGTAATTAATTTAATGATTATTTGGTTACAAAAAAAAACTATTTAGATTAGCCTCATCAAAAGTACAAAATGTTGCGCAGCGGTATTTTTTGATTTACGCTAAGTTAGCGTTGAGGTAATTATTTTAAAACAAAATCTAATTCTTATGAAAAAATTTTTAATTTGCTTATCCTTTTTGGGAGTGATGGGTTTTAGTAGTCAAGTGAATGCTGGTGCAATTTGTGATTGGTTGAAAGGTCAGTTGGCCTCAGATATTGAGAATAATGCGGATGTTAATTGGAATTTAATTGAAGCAATTGTTTTATTGGAGTGCTGGAAACCAGATGCTCCATAATAGAATTTTAGAATATGAGATTAGGTGTAGCCTAGTCTCATTAATTGAATCATAAACATATTATGACTAGGATTATATTTTTATTTTTCCTTTTATCATTATATCCTGATGCCATCTTTTCACAAGAACTTGTTGATTTCAGACTTGTAAATAGCGTTAGCAAGGATCCTGTTTCATTCGCATCAATTTCAATTGTAGGATCTAATAAAGGAACAGTGAGTAATGAAACTGGTCAGGTTAAACTTTTCTGCGATAAAACTCATCATCTTATCAAAATATCGGCTATTGGATTTCATACACGTGAATTCTCCTTATCCGATTTAGTTGAGAAAGATACAGTTTACCTTGATTTTTCAACCAGACTTCTAGAGGAGGTGGTGATTTTTGATGTTCAAGATAGTGCTTACCATTTGTTGTTGAAAGCATTTGATCGCATGAGAAAAGGATTAAATCAAAATAGTCATAGAGGAAAAGCATTTTTTAGGAATTGCTGTATGCAGGATTCTGCTTATAAAAGAATGCTAGAAGTTGTTTTAGAATATTACGAGCCTGGTGATTATATTTTACAGAATAGACAAGTTTCGATTGATCAAATGCGGCGAACAAATGATTATAGGAGTTTGAATTGGAATAAAAGCGTTGATGATATTAATTACAACAAAAACGATTTTTATGAATTATTTAGACAAGACCCGTTTATGAATTACATATCTTCAGTGAGTAATATAGAGGTCAACACGCTAGATATATACAACAAAGATCACTATAATTATTATTTTGAGTCAATAGAGGCTTACGGTGAGGATGAGGTCATTAAAATCAGAGCTAGTTTAGATCAATTCAAAAACTTGCCTACAGATGTAGTATTTTACATTCGCAGAAACGATCATTTTATTCCAAAAATTGAAGTAAAGGTCGATGTTGATCGTATAGTGAGGTTAAATATGAAGCGAAAAGGTTTGTTTCAAATGGATGAATTTGATTTGAGAATGCAATCGGGCTTAAGTAAGTTTACCGATGATCAAAAAACCTTAACAGAATACATATTTAATTATTCAGAGAATGATGAAAATATATATCTAGAAGCAGTTCGATATAGAGACGGGGGATGTTCTGGCGTGATTGAAAATCAAACTAAAGACGCAGAAGGAAACGAGATAATAAATGCATATAAGCAGTACTCGGAATTAGTGGTTTATGAAGTAGTCTTTGATTCTCCAACGCCTATACCTAGTAGACAGCAAGTTCATATAAACAATAATTTATATCAAAAATCGTATCGCTACAATAAAAGATTTTGGAACAAATTCGAAGTATTACCCCTTGCTGACATAGATCCAAAAGTAAGAAAAGACTTAGAGGTAGAGCAATCTTTAGAAGAACAATTTAAAGATCAAAGAAAGGGTAAGTATGAGTATTGAGCAAGTAAGTCAATTTTAAGTTACCTCATCTCTAATTAAAAATGCTCTCATTCACAAACCATCATTTCAAGCTCGTGAAAAAATTAAATTTTTACCTACTTATCATTATTGTAGTTCTATCTTCTTGCAAAAACGAGTCCAAGCATCATGATGGGATACGTTTTAATACCATCAAGCTAGACTCACTCTTTATCGATGAGGAAAGCCCAATGGTGCTCATGCATTGGAATGAGCAGTTAGAAAGTGGTGTTTTTAGGGTCAATCAAAAAAAGCTTTCTTACCGATACAACAGATCGGGAGAGCGTACTTTTATCTATGATATTTTGGGAGACACCCCCGATCAGCTTAAAGGAGGTATTCTGCTTTCAATGGCCTATCGGAATGATAGCACTACCTTTGTAGATGGCATTATATCGACCAATATTTACGATGCCTCGGGAGCATTGATCCATAGCCAAATGGATATTGAAAAAGGAATTCAAAAAAGCATGGCATTTCCCGCATTCAATATCGGAGATAATGTCTATCGTTCTTCTTTGTCAACGCCAGATCATGCCTACAGCGATTATGCCATTTGGAAGTTTGATTTAGAGGGCGAGACTTATCAGCCTTATTTGAAGTTTCCTGAAGAGGTGGCTACACTAAAGGATGATAGATTTTTTTACACTTTCAAACGAGTCGGGGATCAGTATTGGATGATCATACCCGGACTTCCTCATATCTATATTTATGAAGTAGTAGAGAATGAGATAGAGTTAAAAACCAAATATGAGCATCTTATTACTAAGCTTTCAGATCAAGTAGGAAAAGACTTAATTAGTATGAATTTTACTGCATCGATAATAGTGCCTATGGGAGACTTGATGTATGTGGGCTACAAGGTCAATAAGGATCGAGATCAAGCTGACAAGATGGATTTTGAAGCCATGATGGATGAAGGCAATTTCAAGCGTGCTCATTTTTATCTTAGGGACGGTGAGATTGTAGGAGTGGGCAAAGGCGATAGGCTTCGTGAAAAATATCGCAATTTATACCCACTATCCGATGGTTCGTTTTGGGGCATCGAGCGCAATGTGGAGGATGAAGATCCTGATTTGCAGAATAAATATTATTTGGTAAGGTTTGAGGTGGAGTAGTATCAAACTGCTATGAGCACCCATGACAGGTGTAAATTACTTCTGAGCAAAATATTCACTGATGATTGAGCTGCTTTCACACCCTTAGGTGAAAAGAATAATCAATCTTTCCCTTTAAATCCCCTTGGTGCTCGCAGTGGCTCTGCAGACTCATCAAACACATTGAAGTAAAGCAGTGTCTTTTCTTTCGTTGAGGGATGAGTGATCTCATACTCCTCAAGCAAGCCATGGGAATACTTTCTGCAAAGGTTTAAATCCACATTGTGCGACTGAAAGGGGCAGCAGGAGCGTAAGTCATAGATTCTGACTTATATTGGGTTGAGTACAGACATAATCTTTCTTAAACACAATTTTAACTGCCTCTGCAGAAGAAATCAAATGTTTTAAACACAGAAAATGGCCTAAAAATTGGTTACCCATTTTAAGCAGCAAAACTTTAAAAAGTCAACGATCCCGAAGGCGGCCGAACGATTCATATACCCAAAGCTTCCTGACTATTTACTTTTATGACTTTTTATTTTCTAATTTCTCTAGCTCAATGGCATTATAAAACTTTGAAAGCCGTTTTTTCATCACCTGATATCTGATCACACCAAAAATTAGCAAGACTAAGGCAATACCAAAAAGAAAGAACCCTATCCAGCTATACTGAGCAAAGCGATTCATTTCAAGTAGTGCAATGCCTGCAATGATTAAATAGAAGCTTAGCCTAACATAAGCAAAAAGGGTTCGTTCATTAGATAAGCTGGTTCTTTCTAAGGCAAGGTAATCCCTTAAGATAATTTTTTCTTTATTTTCAAAGTCTTGTACTAGCTTTGGAAAGCTAAATTTCTTTATTCTTGGGAAATTCATATCTTCTGTCTAATTTCTACATCATTAATTACTAAATACGCACGACAAGCCAAGTAGATATGCAATCCACGGTGTTTTTCATTATTTTAGCCTTGACACTTACCTTTTTTATCTGGGGTAAATTCCGATACGATATTGTGGCTTTGGGTGCTTTGCTCGCAGTTGTTTTTACTGGACTACTGCCAAAGGAGCAGGCTTTTACGGGTTTTTCAAACCCTGCTGTGATTAGCGTTGCCGCTATATTGGTGGTCAGTCAAGGCTTAGTGAATTCAGGAGTGATTGATCGAGTGAGTAAAAAAGTCCGTGAGATAAAGGGTGGGATGAGGTTTCAAATTATCGTACTGTCCAGCATAGTGGCCATTGCCTCTGCATTTATGAATAATATTGGAGCCATGGCGATCTTTATGCCAATAGCCATTCAGATCGCAAGAGCCAATGAATACCCTGTCAGTAAAGTATTGATGCCGCTTGCTTTCGCCTCCATCCTTGGTGGGCTCAATACCCTAATAGGTACGCCACCCAACATCATCATTTCAAGCTTTAAGAAGGATAGGCTAGGGGAGGCATTCGGGATGTTCGAATTTGCTCAAATTGGATTACCACTTACGATCATCGGACTTATCTTCATCACCACGGTTGGCTTAAAGCTTTTACCTAGGCGGAAAGGAAACCAACGCGTGATTAGTGATTTTGGAATTGATACTTACGTATCAGAATTGAAAATCAGAGAAGACTCACCTTTATTGGACAAAACCTTTCAAGAATTAGAACAAGAACATGGGAATGATGTCAATTTTTTAGGAATTATTAGAAATGGCGAGCGAATTCGCTTCAATGATCGCAAAAGGAAACTTATTGAAAACGATAAAATTTTGGTGGAGGCTGAGCCAGAAGACTTGAAATCTTTCTTTTCTAGTATCAATGAGCAAAAGGAAGAGATAGAGAGCGAAAAGCAAATTGAAAAGCGAGAGGAAGAGCAAAATTTAAAACTTGCCGAAGTCGTGGTCATGGCAGGAAGTCCGCTGATTGGTTCTACAGCGAAGGAGATTGCTTTAAGAGATCGCTTTGGTATTCAGGTGATTGCTATCGCTAGAAGGTCAAAAAAGAAACGCAGCAAGCTGGAAAGTACGCCTTTCAAAGGGGGTGATGTTCTTCTAGTAGAAGGGGAGGCCGATCATGTAGAGAACACACTCAGGCAAATGAAATGTCTTTTGCTGAGTCAAACGATATGGGGTAGTAATTCCGCAAAGAAATCGATATTAGCGGTTTTACTGGTACTAGGGGCTATCCTTTCAGTTGCTTTTGGCATCTTGAAGGTAGAAATAGCCTTCGTGGGTGCCGCTTTTGGCATGGTAGTAACCAATATACTACCGCTCAAGCAAGTTTACGATTCTATTGATTGGCCGGTCGTTGTGTTGTTGGGGGCTATGATTCCTGTTGGCATGGCTTTCGAAACGAGTGGAGCTGCCAGTCTTATTACTCAAATGCTTTTGGACTTCGGAGAGAATTGGGAGCCGTGGCTCATTATGGCTGTTTTGATGATCATTACTATGCTACTTTCCGATGTGCTCAATAATGCTGCTACTGTAGTGCTCATGGCACCTATCGGATTCAAGATTGCTGAAAGCCTTAGTTTATCTACCGATCCATTCCTCATGGCTGTGGCTGTTGGTGGCTCGTGTGCCTTTCTCACTCCTATCGGTCATCAATCCAATACTTTAGTGCTTGGTCCGGGCTCCTACCGTTTTAGCGACTATTGGAAGCTCGGTCTTCCACTTGAAGTCCTTATCGTCGCGACCGCTACCCCGCTCATTCCTATCATTTGGCCTTTTTAATGCTATATCATTTGAGAAAGTTACTTGATTCTTTTATTTGAGTTCTTAAAAGTCGAATATCCATTATGCCACTTTTAGCCTGAAATGAGGGTTTATATCTTGAAATGAGGGTCTATGAGAAAGTGCACTTTAAGCTGCGTCCTCATTCCACCTAAAAACATACATGAGCCTAAAGGCGCTGGTTTTAACATAAATGATTGAACAGATGGTGTTTTATAGCGGTTATATTATCTTTGTCGGTGTCTTAAAAGCTGCCTGAATTCTCATTTCAACCAATCGGATTGATTGCAATCATCCTAAAAGGATATCAATATGATTTATGAAATTTTTCTTTAGCACATTTTGTTAACCTACTAAGCAAATATAGATTTGAATACTCATCAATTTTACAGAATAGGAAAGCGCATTCTTATGTGTCTTCTTTTAGTTGGGATGCTGGGAGTAATGGATTCTTGCACTACCAGTAAAGGCAAAAAAGGAAAGCAGCAACCCAAAAGAGGTCCGCTGCCATGTCCCATTAAAGATTGTTAAGAAAAACATCCAAGAATGCATAAAATCATTATCGCTATCGATGGCTACTCCGCTTGTGGTAAATCTTCTACAGCTAAAGAGATAGCAGCTCGACTCAACTATCAGTACATTGACACTGGCGCGATGTATCGTGCGGTCACCCTATATTTTGTTGACAACTATATTGACATCACCAATCCAAAAAGTGTGGAAAATGCACTTGCCAAAATAGAGATTCGCTTCCTAGTCAATGGTAAAAATGGTGAGAGCGAAGTATTTTTAAATGGACTCAAGGTAGAATCACAAATTCGTGAGATGAGGATTTCTCAGCGAGTGAGTGAAGTAGCGGCACTTGCAGCGGTTAGGAAGAAATTGGTCGATGAGCAGCGCAAAATGGGGAAGAAAAAAGGAATTGTAATGGATGGAAGAGATATTGGATCCAATGTATTTCCAGAGGCTGAGTTAAAAGTATTCATGACTGCCGATTTTCAAGTGAGAGCTGAGAGGAGGCAACAGGAATTACTTGAAAAGGGGCAGCTGAGCAACTTTGATGAGGTGCTTGAAAATCTAAAACAAAGGGACAAAATAGATACAGAAAGAAAGGAAAATCCACTTATTCAGTGCGCAGATGCGGTGGTTATTGATACCACCTTTCTCACCTTTGAGGAGCAAGTACAGGAGATTTTACAACATACTACCTCCGCTATGCTTGACAGTTTACAAAAGAAAAACACAGAAGTAGAGAAGAAATAGGGCGTTTTGATGAATGACATCCCTCTATTGATCTGCATAATTGATGTCTTCAAATTAAGACAGTCTTAAATGGATCTTAAGCTTATGAAAATAGAAATAGATAAAAATTCAGGATATTGTTTTGGCGTTGAGTACGCTATTCAGATGGCCGAGGCTGAAATGATGGGCACGGAAACTCTTTACTGCCTTGGTGACATTGTGCACAACGCCATGGAAGTTAACCGACTCAATGCAAAAGGACTTCAAGTGATTAGTAGAGATGAATTAAAAGATATTAAAGATGCTAAGGTCTTGATTCGTGCACATGGTGAGCCACCTGAAACCTACCAAATTGCTCTGAACAATAACATTGAGCTCATTGATGCTTCTTGTCCCGTGGTACTGAAACTGCAAAATAGGATCAAACATGCTTGGGACACTATGAGTGAACAAGCAGGTCAGGTGGTGATTTATGGGCAACCGGGACATGCTGAGGTCTTGGGTCTTCAAGGACAAACCCAAAATAAAGCTATTATCGTAACCACAGAAGATGATCTTGAAAAAATAGACTTTAGTCGTCCGATCATTTTATTTAGCCAAACGACTAAAAGCACAAGAGGCTTTTATGCTATCCGAGATAAGATAAAGGAAAGAATTGTAAATCATCTTGGTGAAGATGGTTTGATTGATTATACAGCCAATGACAGCATTTGTAGGCAGGTATCTAACCGTGAGCCGCAATTGAAAATATTTGCCAATCAGCATGATTTGATATTGTTTGTGAGTGGCAAGAAGTCCTCTAATGGTAAGGCCTTGTACCAAGTATGCAAAGGAGAAAATCCTCGTTCTTATTTTATAGAAAATGCAGATGACTTACAGCCAGAGTGGTTTGAGGGAGTCGCATCAGTAGGAATATGCGGAGCTACGAGCACACCAATGTGGCTAATGGAAGAGGTGGCTGAAGGAGCATCGAGTTTTTCAGATTGTTTTGAAGGGGTTTAATTGCAAAATTGCAAGCTAATTTATTATAGAAGCTCACCCTGATTGGATGAGCTTTTTTTGTGTACTTTTATTTATTGAGCTAATCCGTCTTTATTTATAAAACAATCCGTTTTCTATTAAAGACCAAATAAGGCTGTCGATATTTTAAATGCTATAAAGTTCAACTAATAAAGAAGCTTTAGATAGTTCATTTCAGTTGATATCTAAAATTTTTTTTGGCAATCATCCTACATTCCATATGGGTCCCGGACTGATTCTTCGAAGAGGATGATCGAAAGCTTATTTTCATTAATATTTGTAATTCAATTTATCACTCTTTTTATTATTATACGCCAAGTGCATGAAGACGATAGTGCCAAAATATAAAATTGTGTCTCGAATTGTAGTCAAGAAACAAGTGACATCGACTATGTAAAAGCATGAATATTCAACATTTTGCAGGAAGTGATTCAGCTGGTTCTTTTTAAAAGAATGGGATTTATCCTAAGTAAGGCTTGCTTAAAAAGTCCCAAGTACTACAGACTCTAGGTGGCACAAGTTTCGCCTGTTCTAACAAATGAAAAAATGATCAACTTCAAGAAGCTTATTTTCAGCTTTCATTTTTTTTTAAATATCAATACCAATCACGATAATGCTTTGGGTTGAGTCGCAAAAGGCCGGTTTCAGACATTTTAGCGCAAGCATTTTCACGATTTTTGATTAAAAACCGTGCGCTCAAATAAATAAAGTATAAACTTTATTTATCAACTATTTAGCTGTTTTTAAGCATGCTTAAGTATTAGGCATACATAGCTGTGAAAATATGCTACTTGGCTATTTTCCAATGACTCAAAAATCATAGTGCCTTCTTGCTCGCAAATAAATCGTTAAAGGAATAGAAATGGATAAAAACTAAAATCCCCATCCCAGCTGTAAACCAATGGCAATCATGAGTGGCATATCATTGCCAAATCGAATGGGAAAGGGAATGCCAAGAGAAACTGAGGATTGCTCAAGCTGAATGATGTTGTAACCTAATACGGGAGTGAAGCCAACGCTACCCGATGTGTCAAATGCCAAGCGAGCGGCAAAACTTGTACGATTTGACAGAATCCAAATAAAGCCAGGATGGAACAGCAACTTTTCCATTTCAAGTCCATCTTCTACGTTTACCTCAGGTACAAATTCAATCGAAAAGGCGAGATCATGATTTATCCAAAAATTGATACCCACAGGCACACCAAAAGAACGAAGAGGAAAGAAATCTGCAAGTAGATCATCTTCGCCTTGGCTACCTTCAAATAAGTGGGTAACCCCGCTGATGTAAGCGCCTATCCTTACTTGTCTCTCCAATGATTCGGATGCTTGACTGATTTGAGCCATTATTTGCTTCGATTCGAAATAAAAGAGATAGAAAAACACCAAAAAATAACCGAATCTCATAGATCAAAAATTTTTGTAATTAACGATATGTCCTTGCTTTGGGTTGAATCTTGCATGCTATCTATTACTAGGATGAGAGGTGTCAAGCCTTATTATAGGGTTTTTATGCTGTTGCTTTCAATCCATATTCTCATAAAGGAATGGACAACTAGCTATTTTATTTAACTCTATTACCAAATAATATTCGGTTAAAAATAAGTCTTCAATATCTTCATCTAGGACAAGGTGCTTAATTGCAATCGATTGAGATTTACATAGATTGTAATTTAAAGCTCTTTCGTGTAAAGATTTCTTAATAATTCGCTGCTTTCTTTATGAATATTGAGTCTTAATGCATTGTTTTATTAGTGATATATAATCTACTGTTTTTTGTTTGCGAAACATTATTTATGGGTATCGTTTGTATTGTATAAGAAATTTTATGTAGATTGTATACAATTATTCAATTATACTCACCTAAATCCTAAATGATATGGCAAAAGTTAGATTAGGAGTTGATGTTGGCGGAACCTTCACAGATGTGCTGCTCATGAACATGGACTCTGGAGACACCTTTAGAGCGAAAACCCCTTCCACACCTTCCGATCAGTCTGTGGGAATTATTAAAGGTATATTGAAGGCGTGTGAAAAAGCGGGTGTTGATCCTTCTGAAATTACTGAATTAATGCATGGTACTACGGTAGCCACCAATGCCATGCTAGAAAGAAAAGGAGCGAGAGTCGGTCTGATCGTTACCGATGGTTATGCTCAAGTACTGCAAATAGCCCGTTCTTTTGTACCCGGTGGTCTTGCAGGATGGATTGTTTGGAATAAACCAGATCCTCTTGCAGACCTTCAAGATACCGTTGAAATCAATGAAAGAGTAGGCGCTGACGGCAAAGTAGTCCGAGAACTCGATGAAGCATCGGTCAAAGATGCCGTTAAGTACTTAAAAAAGCGGGGAGTAGAGTCCATCACCGTTTCTCTTATTAATGCTTATGCCAATCCTGATCATGAAAAGAGAGCTTTAGAAATTATCAAAAAAGAATGGTCTGATATTCCAGTATCTCTATCAAGTGAAGTATTACCTGAAATGAGGGAATATGAAAGAACACTCACTACCGTTGCCAATGCCTACGTAAGACCCATCCTTTCCAAATACCTCGCATCCCTAACTTCTACCCTAGAAGAAAATAAGATTAAATCCAATACGAAAGTACTTCGCTCTGATGGGGGTCTAATGGCCTTTGATTTAGCTTCCGAAAAGCCTGTCAACCTCATGATGTCTGGTCCTGCCGGAGGTGTAAAAGGAGCTTTATGGATCGCTAAGCAAGCGGGATTCACAAATTTGCTAACCTACGATATGGGAGGAACTTCTACCGACGTAGCACTTATTGAAAATGGTAAGCCCGCCCTAAGAAGAGAAACCGAAGTGGGGGATTTGAATGTGCGTGCATCTTCCTTAGATGTGAGAACAGTAGGTGCAGGAGGTGGATCTATCGCTAAAGTGCCAGAATTGACCAAAGCATTGCGTGTAGGTCCTGAGAGTGCGGGTGCCGAACCTGGACCGGTTTGTTACCAAAAAGGAGGCGAAGAGCCGACTACTACCGATGCCAATGTGGTGCTAGGTTACTTACCAGAAGATTTATTGGGTGGTGAAATGAAGCTCGATCGCGCAGGTGCCGCCAAGGCAATCAAAGAGAAAATCGCTGATCCGCTAGGTCTTTCGGTAGAAAAAGCCGCCGCCGGTATCATCAATATTGCCAATGAAAATATGTTTGGAGCTTTGAGGTTAGTATCTATCGAGAAGGGATATGATCCGAGAGACTTTGCACTTATCGCTTTTGGAGGCGCAGGCCCACTGCATGCCAACGCTCTTGGTAAATTAATGGGGTCTTGGCCTGTTATCATCCCACCTAGTCCTGGAGTACTTTGTGCTTACGGTGACGCTACCACACAAACGCGAAATGAAGCTGCCAAAACAGAAATTAAGCGATTTAATCAGCTCAAGCCTGAAGAGGTAGTGAAGCAACTGGAGAACTTGAGAGATGAAGCTGCCGAACTTCTCGAAAAAGAAGGTATCGGAGCTGACAGCCGCGAAACCCTTTTCCAAGTGGATGTACGCTACTCAGGCCAAGGCTTTGAAGTACCTATAGAGATCGACTTAGAGCAACTTAAAAAGGAAGGCTTCTCTGCCATCACCGATAAATTTGATAAAGTCCATGAGCAACTCTTCACTTTCAAATTAGACTTGCCTCATGAAATGGTCAACTTAAGAGCTGTAGTGGAAGAAAAAGAACAATCTTTTGGAGCACCCGAATTACCTCAAGGCAGTGAAGATGCTTCCGAGGCTGTAATCAAAAGCTCTGACAATTTCTGGTATGAAGACAAGCAATATACCGCTAAGATCTACGATCGATTGAAGTTAAAAGCCGGAAATAAAATTGCAGGTCCTGCGGTAGTCACCGAAATGGACTCTACCTCAGTCATTTTGCCTGACCATATCGGTGAAATAGACAAGTTTGGTAACATTTTGATCAACCCCAAAAAATAGAAATCATGTCTAAAGCTAAAATTATAGAAACCAATCAAGAGCCGATCAAGTCAGTAGATGTTGATCCGATCACGCTCGATATCATAGAAAGTGCCCTTCGTAATGCCCGATACGAAATGGATGCCGTACTCTTCCGTACTGCCATGTCCCCGGGTATACGCGAGCAACACGATGAATTTCCGCTAATTGCCGATCGCAATGGCAAGATGGTAGTAGGACAATTTGGATCCTTTGTCGATGGATTTCTCAAAACATACGATGGCGATATTGAAGAGGGAGATGTGATTCTTACCAACGATCCCTACAGTGTAGAAGGTGCCATCTCGCATTTGAATGATTGGCTCGTTATGATGCCGATTTTTCACAATGGAAAGCTAGTGGGATGGTCAGCCATGTTTGGTCACATGACCGATGTGGGGGGTAAAGTGCCTGGATCATTGCCTACGGATGCTACTACCATCTTTGAAGAAGGGATTCGCTTCGAGCCATTCAAGATTTATAAAAAAGGCGAACTCAACAGTACGGCACTCGAAATTATTCTCAAGCAATGCCGACTGCCGCACTGGAACCGATCAGATTTTAATGCCATTGTAGCCGCTTGTAGAACTGCCGGCAAAAGGGTAGTAGAGATTTGCGATCGATTTGGGGTAGATACTTATTGCTCAGCTTTAGATGCCGCCCTCAATCGTAACAAAGAAGCCATGCGCAGGCTGTTTAGAGATTCGGTTTCTGAGGAAGAAATCGTGTTTGAAGATTACCTCTGCGATGACGGTCGTGGATTTGGCCCATACAAATACCGATGCTCAATGCGGCGCGAGGGAGATAAAGTCATCTTAGACTGGACAGGCACTGACCCGCAAGCCTTCGGATCCATCAATTTCTACCTCAATGAAAACATGTTCAAAATGTTCTTTGGCATCTATATGATCATGGTTTTCGACCCGCAAATCCTTTTCAATGACGGTTTCTACGACCTGGTAGACGTGCATATTCCTGAGGGTAGCCTCATGAAGCCTACCTATCCCGCGGCTTTATCTTGCCGTACCCACGCTTTGGGTAGAATGTTCGATGTATTGGGAGGCTTACTCGGTCAGCGTCAGCCGGAGTTCTTAAATGCTGCCGGTTTTTCTTCATCACCGCACTTAATGTATAGCGGTTACGATAAAAACCAAGAGTGGTATCAGCTCTTTCAGATTGGTTTTGGGGGTATTCCAGGTAAGCCTTTTGGCGATGGTCCTGACGGTCATTCGCTATGGCCATCCTTCACCAATGTACCCAATGAGTTTTTGGAAGCTTACTTTCCGCTACGCATTGAGCGTAATGAAACGGTGATCGACAGTGGAGGTGCCGGTAAGCACAGAGGTGGAAATGGCGTAAACCTTGTCTATTCTTTCTTAGAGCCTGGTGAAATCAGCATTCATGATGATCGTTGGTTCTTGCCGCCCTGGGGTGTAAATGGCGGACATCCTGCCGCTCGTAGCCGTAAGATCATGCACCGTACCGATGGCACGGTAGAAAGTTTACCCGCCAAGTGCGACCGTATTTTCGTAGAGCCCGGCGATAGGCTAGAGTTCATCACTTGGGGTGGTGGCGGATGGGGAGACCCACTTGAGCGAGAGCCAGAAAAAGTAGCCCTCGACGTACGCCGTAAGCTTGTAAGTGCTGAAAGTGCAGAGAAAAACTATGGCGTTATTCTCAATGCCGATGAAGAGCCAGATGCACAGGCTACTGAAAAACTGCGTGAGAAGATGCGCAACGAAAGAGGTGAATTAAAAACCTTCGACTTTGGTAGGCCGATTGAGGAGCTCAGAAAAACTTGCAAGGAGGAGACTGGCCTGGAACCACCCAAACAGCCGGATTTCAAAAGAGCAACTGCCATGATGGAAAATAGATGACTTTAGGTTTGAATGAATAGGGGAGTAGGCCTTGTGCTTACTTTCCTTTTAATCTAGCAAGTGCTCAACGGCATAAAGCTTCTTTGCTTTTGGTTAGGTTGGAATGAGAACGCAGTATAAAGCTAACTGATGAAATATGGTGTTCTTTAAGCGTAGAGCTAAAGTTGATCATTTGAGTCCAAAAAAGCCTGAATCTGTAGGTTCGAATCAGGGATTCCATATAATTTTGAAAGTCGGTTTGGCTTTGAGCTTCTTGCCTTTTTGGGGATGGCTTTAGACAAATGTTTCATTAACTAATTTAGAATTAAGTGGCAAGTACATCAGAAGAAGCATATCATCAAATTAGAAGGCTTATTGCAGAGAATGGGATGGATTCGGGAGCCAAAGTTTCGGAAATGGAGATAGCATCACGCTTAGGTATGAGTAGAACACCTGTTCGCGAGGCCTTGAGGCGACTTGTAGATGATCGATGGCTTGAATATTTGCCTAACCGAGGTATGAAAGTTCGTGAATGGACCAAAAAGGATGTTTTAGACAATTTCCACGTCAGAATGATACTGGAGTGTGAGGCGGTAAGTATGTCCGCTCAATGTATTGGTGATGAGGCAATCGAGAAGATGAAGTTTCTTAATCTCCAATTAAAGAGTTTGGTGAAATACAAAACTACTGATTCTATTCAAAAGATGACGGAGTTAAATTTAGAGTTTCATCAGATCATTTGGAGAGAAAGCACGAATCGCGTACTGAATGAGATTTTGCTAAAAAACATTAACATCCCAACCATGATCAGTACCTACAAACTCTACGATGAGAGCAAGGCGCTCAAAAGTCTCGAAGAGCATGATGAGTTGATCCAATGTTTTCAAGATCGGAATTCTGAAAAGGCTGCCAGCATCATGCGTACTCATTTGGAACGTGCCGCCGGGGAGTTTAGGTAGCGTATAGTGACTATGAATTAGGGAATAGGGAATAGGGAGTAGGGAGTAGGGATTAGGAACTAGGTATGCAGTTGTGATGCGATGGTCATTCAATAGATATGCGGTTGTAAAGCTTAATTGCAGTTCATAGCTTACAGTTTAGCGGTCACAGTTCACAGCTCATCAAATATGAAATAATACATATGAATCCATATAATAGCGAAAACGGATATGCGGAGTCACTCGAGTTTGGCAAAAGACCTCTATTGCTAGTCATTGATATGATAGCCGCTTATACGCAGGAGGAATCTCCCTTTTACGCACCTGTTTATGCGGAGGTAGTGACCAAAATTCAAGAACTCATTAGCATAGTACGAAAAAATGATGTACCAGTGGTTTTTACCAATCTTGATTACGATGAGGCGCATCGCAGAGGAGGACACTTCGTCAAAAAGGTGAAAGGATTACAACTATTGGCAGAAAAGCCGCATTTGAAGGAGTTCAGCAAAGGCATTGAGCCAGCGCTCGATGATCTGATCATCACAAAGCAGTATGCCTCTTGCTTTTGGGGTACGGAGCTGCGCACCTTATTGGCTTATGGCAAGCACGATAGTGTGTTGATATGTGGCGTTTCAACAAGTGGATGCGTGAGAGCTACTGCCACTGATGCCATTCAGGCGGGTTACATCCCCATGATTGCCTATGAGGCAGTGGGTGACCGCTCCGAAGAGACACACCATCAGAATCTCTTCGATCTACAAATGAAGTACGCAGATTTATATACCCATGAAGAAATAGCAAAAAAGTTAGCGTTAAATAAAACATAGGTTGGAATGAGAATTGACATCAGCTTTGATCTAATCATAAGATCAAAAGGAGCAGAAGATTTGAGAACGAGAATTTCAGGCTTAGTTGGATGATGAAAAGCTTAAAAACAGCTTAAGCTAGGCGGGGTTAAGCGTTTTGATAAATTAGTAAGGCCTTGATTTACCCCTTCATTCCACGCAAAAAAAGAAAAGATAGCGATAGAAAAACGATACAGATATGGAAACAGCAAAAGATAAATTACCACACGGACCACTGACTGGCCTTCGGGTGATCGAGTTGGGGGTGCTACTTGCAGGGCCATTTTCAGGTCAGTTGATGGGCGATATGGGTGCGGAAGTGATTAAGGTGGAGCTTCCGAACCAAGGAGATCCGATACGGAAGTGGGGGCGAGAGTTGGTAAATGGACAGTCACTATGGTGGCCTGTTGTAGCAAGAAATAAGAAGTCGATCACCTTGAACTTGAGGGAGCAGGAAGGCAAAGACATCCTGCTGCGCTTAGTGAAGGAAGCAGATATATTGGTGGAGAACTTTCGGCCTGGCACCATGGAAAAGTGGGGCTTGGGCTACGAAAAGTTGAAAGAAGTGAATAAGGGTATCATCATGGTGCGCGTGAGTGGTTTTGGTCAGACGGGGCCTTATGCACCCAGAGCGGGTTACGGCTCAATCGGGGAGGCAATGGGTGGCTTGCGCTATATTGTGGGCGAACCAGATAGGCCGCCTTCACGAATGGGTATTTCCATCGGAGATAGCTTGGCAGCAAGCTATGCGACCATGGGGGCTTTGGCGGCATTGCGAGCGCGTGAAATTACCGGCGAAGGCCAAGTAATCGATACCGCTATTTATGAATCGGTACTGGCGATGATGGAAAGCTTGGTGACGGAATACTATAAAACGGGATATGTGAGGGAGCGAACAGGCTCTCGCTTGCCTAATATTGCCCCATCCAATGTGTATCCTACTCGTGATGGCGAAATTTTAATTGGTGCTAATCAAGATACGGTTTTTAGGAGACTGGCAGACCTGATGGGGCAGCCTGAACTTGCTGAAGACCCTAAGTATGCCGATCATGTAAGTCGCGGTCAGAATGAGGTGGAGTTGGACGACATCATTGGTTTATGGTCACGTGAGCGTGCATCAGAAGACTTGCTCAACCGACTGCATGAGGCGGGTATACCTGCGGGTAAAATATTTACTGCTGGCGATATGCTCGAAAATGAGCATTTTAAGCATCGGGAAGCCTTGGTGAAACATCATCACCCTGGAGTAGGCGACTTGATGATGCAAAATGTAGCACCTAAGCTATCAGCTACGCCGGGGAGTATTCGCACACCTGCACCCGAACTCGGTCAACACAATGAGGAGGTGTATCGCCAATTGCTGAAGATTAGCGAGGAGGAGTATCAAGAGTTTGTAAAAAAAGGAATTGTTTGATTGGGGATTAGGGACTAGGTATTAGTTATACAGTTGTGATACGATAGTCATTCAATAGATAAGTGTTGGTCATTCGATTGTAAAAACACCTGCTATCGCCTTGTCCTCATTGGAGAAGCCAATCCCGATAGGGATGGCATTATTGTAGTAGGGATTGGAATTAGCTAGAGGAATGCAGTAGTGATTGGGTGGTCATACGTCGTCGATGCGATGATTATTCAATAATATGGATTACCACCCTTTACGCTCTTCATATGAGTTAAAAGCACACTCAAGCGGTCAATGCTATTTAGGGAAGTAGATCGACAACGAGTCACAAATTTCGAGTCACGAATTAGATATGGAAAAAGTACAAATAATGGACGTCACCTTGCGGGACGGGCTTCAAAATGAGTCCTTTCTGCTTGAGGAAGAAGAAAAGCTTTACCTAGCCAATGGCTTAGCCGAGGCTGGCTTTCGGCGGATTGAAGCGGGTGCATTTGTGAACCCTAAGGCGGTACCTCAAATGGCAGGCACTGCGGATTTATTTAAAAACCACCTTGGCCAATCAGCTTCGAAAAGTGATTTTTATGCTCTCATCCCCAATGAAAAAGGGTATGAGCTAGCCAAAGCTGCAGGCGTAAGCAATATGGCATTCGTAATGGCCGTGACGGAGGAGATGAACCAAAAAAATGTACGAATGAGTGTGGAAGATAGCTTTGAGCAATTTCTCAAGATCTTTCAACGATCCAAAGAAGATCAGCTGAATATGCGCCTTTACCTAGCAGTAGTATTCCATTGTCCATTTGAGGGAGTTACAGACGAGAAAAAGGCGATTGAATGGATTAATGAATTTCAGCATTTGGGAGTAGCGGATCTATGCCTGGCTGATACCGATGGCATGGCAAAACCAGAGCAAGTCCAACGGGTTTTAGAGGCTACCATTCCTGTCTATACCCAACTGGAAACAACGCTTTCTCTTCATCTTCACAATACTTATGGATACGCAGCTGAAAATCTTCGAGTAGCACTAAAGGCGGGTTTACGTCATTTTGATAGTGCTGTTGCAGGTTTGGGCGGATGTCCGTTTGCACCGGGGGCTAAGGGGAATATCGCAAGTGAGGACTTAGTAGCCATTTGCGAGGCAGAGGGCTTTGATACGGGCATTGACTCAAAGAAACTAGGCGAGCTATCGCAATGGCTTGGAAACATTAAGTTGGAGCGCACTAAAGGACAAAAGGCATAAACTATGGCTGATACTTTGTATGATAAGATCTGGAATCAACATTTGGTAAAAACCATTCCTGAAGGACCTGGGGTTTTGTATATCGATCAGCACTTTATTCATGAGGTGAGCAGTCCGCAGGCTTTTCGTTCTTTGGAAGAGCGAGGGCAGCGGGTACGGCGGCCTGATCGCACTTTGGCAGTAGCAGATCATAATGTGCCTACCTGGAATCAGCACCTTCCCATAAAAGAAGAGATGAGCCGCAAGCAAGTGGCTTTGCTGGAAGAAAATTGCAAAAAGCATGGGGTTATGCTTTATGGCCTTGGACATCCTTTGCAAGGCATTGTGCATGTGGTAGGCCCAGAGACGGGCATTACGCAACCGGGTATGACCATTGTGTGCGGAGATAGTCACACCTCAACCCACGGAGCTTTTGGCACCATAGCTTTTGGTATTGGCACTTCGGAGGTGGAGATGGTGTTGGCGAGTCAGTGTATGATGCAATATAAACCCAAACAAATGCGCATTCGCCTCGATGGTAAATTGCCTAAAGGCTGCACTAGTAAGGATGTGATCCTTTTCCTATTGGCTAAGCTGACGGCATCTGGTGGCACCGGTCATTTCATAGAATATGCGGGAGAGGCAATTCAAAACATGAGCATGGAGGAGCGCATGACCATTTGCAATATGAGTATCGAACTCGGAGCCCGTGGAGGACTGATAGCACCTGATGAGACTACCTTCGCCTACATGAAGGGCAGGCAGTTTGCGCCAAAAGGTTTAGCGTGGGATGAGAAGCTAAGAGGGTGGCAAACCTTATTTAGCGATGCAGAAGCTCAATTTGACCTCGAATATCAATTTGATATATCCAATTTGAGTCCTAGGATTACCTTTGGCACTAACCCTGGGCAAGGGATTGCTATTGACCAGCCCATACCCAAAGCCGACCAGTTGAACAATGAAACAGATGCAGAGCAACATCAACAAGCTTTAGACTATATGGATTTGAGGGCAGGGATGAGCTTGTCTGATTTTCCATTAGATGAGATATTTATAGGGAGTTGCACCAATGCCAGAATTGAAGATTTGCGTCAGGTAGCACAAATATGGAAAGGAAGGAAGGTAGACCCCAATCTTCGCATCAATTTAGTGCCAGGCTCAAGCCAAGTAGCAGCGCAAGCTGAAGAGGAGGGATTGGCAGCAATCTTTTCAGCCGCAGGTGTTCAAATGCGGCAGGCGGGTTGCAGTGCTTGCCTAGGCATGAATGAGGATAAGGTAAGAAAAGGAGCCTATTGTTTGAGTACTTCCAACCGTAACTTTGAAGGCCGACAAGGCCCCGGTGCGAGAACCTTTCTCGCTAGCCCTATGACTGCTGCGGCAAGTGCAATTACTGGAAAAATTACTGACCCGAGAGATTGGGTTAGAGATTAGATCTGCAATTGGGGACAAGAGATTTAATAAATAGATGAAGGTGGATGTTGCCATCGTCATACAATGATGATGCGGTGGTCATGCAGAGGTGATGGATGTTACTTATAGTAAACGCTCACCGTTTACAACTTACTGATCCTTTGCTTCCTATTCACTGAAAATTAATATTATGCAAGCAATTAATAAAATAAAGGATACTTGGGTTAATTTGAAGATCGATCAAGTAGATACCGATCAGATTTTTCCTGGAGAGTTCCTGAAGATATCCACCAAAGAAGGCTTAGGGAAATATGCTTTTTACGATAGGCGATACGATGAAAATGGAGAACCAAATTCAGACTTCGTATTAAATCAATATGAGAAGATGCCTCAGGTTTTAGTAGCTGGAAAGAATTTCGGCAGTGGGAGTAGTCGAGAGCATGCCGTGTGGTGCTTAAAAGATTTGGGATTTAGTGTGATTATAGCACCTTCTTTTGCCGATATTTTTAAAAACAATGCTTATAACAATGGTCTTTTAGTGATCGAATTACCCCAATCGAGGGTTGCTTCTTTGTGGGGAAAACCACAAGATAGCATCGTCAGTATCAGCCTTGCCGACCAAACCGTAAGTACGGATAGTTGGAAAGCGTCTTTTGCCATCAATGCCTACAAGAAAGAATGTTTATTGAAAGGATTGGATGACATTGACTATTTATTGAATATCGCATCGGAGATAGCTAGTTGGGAAAAGGAAAAGGGGGGAGATGACAACTTAAACTAGCAAATGAAGTATTTGTATATAGTTAAAGCCTTTTAAGAGACCCCATTCGCTGTTGTTTCATATTTAGTTTTCACTTTCTTCATAAGACACCCCTTTCTGAAGGAGGATTACAATAGTCAAAGGTGGAATGCTAAAGCTACCGTATTAATGAAAGTTTGATTGTTTGTACCTTTTTTGAGGGGTATTTAGCCACTTAAGAAAGTCATTCTCACAAACACTACGACCAGTTTTTTAATCTTATTGCCCAAACTTCTTTGAGACTTCCTTATCTTAGTGCAAGAATATTTTAAACTATTGACCACAGATAAGATGTCAAAATTCACGCTCAACCGCTACATCACCTATTTTTTCAGGGGGCTCATTTTTACCGCTCCCATTGCACTGACAGTGTATATTTTGCTCAAAGCCATCCAATGGATTGATGGTATTATTCCAATTAAAATTCCAGGATTAGGGATACTTACCATTGTGGTGATGGTCACTGCAATAGGTTTTTTAGCCTCTAGCTTTCTTGCCGCGCCGATCTTTGCTTGGTTTGAGCGCATGTTGGGGAGGCTTCCTTTAGTGTCTATTATCTATTCCAGTATCAAAGACTTGATTGGGGCATTTGTAGGAGATAAGAAAAAGTTTAATCAACCGGCTTTAATTACACTCAATGAACAAACCGGCTTGCAGCGGCTTGGCTTTATCACACAAGAGGATCTTACTTTTTTGAAAGTAAAAGATCGTGTAGCGATCTATATGCCTCATTCATACAATTTTTCGGGTAATCTATTCCTGATTGACCCCAAGTTTGTTAAGCCTTTGGATATATCGAGTACTCATGTAATGAAATTCATCGTGAGTGGTGGTGTATCGGGCATGCCAGAAGCGGATGAAAACCAATAGTGTAAAATGGCATTAAGGGATGATGAAATAGATTACTCAAATTAAATTTGTGTAAAATACAATGTTGTTAGATGCTCAAAATTGCTCATAGCCCTTGGCTTGTAAAAAAATAAATAGCACAATATTCAAAGAATGTCGTAGATTTCGTTGAAGGTTGTATGATTAAAATCCTTGAGGTTTTATTTTATCCAATCCATCTAGTACAATAATTATCTATCCTTAATCATTACAATCAGTATGAAGAAGTTATTTTTAATCGGTTTTATGTTTGCTACCTACATTTTTTCGGCTTGTTCTGAAGACGATGATATAGCGACAAACACTTGCTTGTTGCAAACTATAGCAAGTGATGAGTTTGATGTTCAATTCATTTATGAGACGAATCGACTCGTAGAAATCAGGTCTGAAGATTGCGAGGATGGGGATTGTACTCGTTCTTCGGTTTTCATTCGCTACAATAGCAGTGATCAAATTGCTAGTATCCGCGTAGAAAACGATGTGAGGCTGCCTGATGAGGATGATTTCGACTTCGATGATGATTTTGACTTTGATTTTTTTGGTAATAACCTTGATATAGAATTCTCTTATTCAAATGGTAGAATCACTCGTGCAACGAGCCCTTTTGATGGCCTCGACATTCAATTTGTTCCTCGCTACGAGTCTAACAGAATTGTTGAGATCAATCAGCAAATATCCATTCCTTTCTTTGGTGAGTTTGACATTGCTAGTACAACATTTACTTGGTCAGGAAATAACTTAGCCTCGCAGGAGATAAGAATAGATGCAGCCTTTGAGGACTTACCTTTCATTCGAAAAGAACAAATCAAAGCAGCTATGCCGCGAATGCACAAAGCTTTAAGCGCAAGAAGCACCAATGATGATTTTGCATTTAGAATTGAATATGAGTACGATAATAAAAGAGCGGCTTTACAACTTGGAGAGGCTTCACTTTTCATCGTTGGCAGTAATTTAGTGTCTGAAAACAATCCGCTTCGCATGCTGATGCGTAGTCCTGGTAATCCAGTTTTTGAAACTACCTATTCCTACGAATACAATGAGTTTGACTACCCTATTGTGGAGGTGATGACGCAATCGGGTGTGAGTGTGACCTCTAATTTAACCTATGAATGTAGGTAAGATTTTGAAAAATATCATCCAAAAAATTCAATCAATAGAACAGGCGATATGTTGAAAAATGTGCTTATCCTTATTCTGAAAGGCTTTCTTCTCTTTTTTCTTGGGATGAGTACACTAGCGGTCATCCTGTTTTTCATTTATCGCTCTCCTGAGATTGAGTTAGCTGATTTGGAGCCAGATTTTTTCACCGCTGAGTCTGCTTACACTCAGGTAGGGGATTCAAAAATACATTATCGGCTGAGAGGAGAGGGGCCTGTGATGTTATTGATTCATGGTAGTTTTTCTTCCCTTCATACATGGCAAATGTGGGAAGATGGGTTAAGTCAAGATTTTACTACCTTGTCAGTTGACCTCCCAGGTCATGGGCTCACGGGACCGAATGAGGAGGGGATATATACCTCGGCTTATTATGCTGTATTGTTGTGGCAACTATTAGATCAGCTTGAAATAGATACTGCTATCCTTGCAGGTAACTCGCTCGGTGGGCGGGTTGCCTATGAGATGGCTCTTGAGCATCCTGAGCGCACCCAAGCTTTAATCCTCGTCAATGCAGCCGGTGCTAAAAGGGTAGTTGCTAGTGACAGCATCCCACGCAAGACTGTAGCTACAACTTCTAATAATCGGTCTAATCGCATTTCCATCTTCAAGCTTTTGGAAACTCCTGTCGTCGGATCTATGATCACACAGCTGACGCCCAAGTTTTTGTTTGAAAGAAACTTACAAGAAGTGTTTTATGATTCGGATAAGGTGACCGATCAGTTGGTAGATCGCTACTACCGGCTGATTTGCCGAGCAGGAAATCGGCAGGCGACCTTAGATAGATTAGGTCAATCTTCACCCTTGCGCTTTGATGAACTCTCATCCCTCGAAAAACCTACACTCATACTTTGGGGAAAGCAAGACCGATGGATACCGGTGTATAATGCGAATTACTTTCATGCGCAGCTGCCTAGTTCAGAATTGGCCATTGTAGATCAGCTTGGGCATGTTCCTATGGAGGAAGATGCAGCAAGATCACTTGAGCCAGTGATTGATTTTTTGATGCCTTTAAAAGGGGCTTTGAGCAAGTGAGTTTATAATTGCTTGGCGATGATGGCGACGGTATCCATGCCAATGGCGACGAAGACATGAATGAAGACCCCACCCCAAATGTTGCCTGAATAGTAGGCGATTACTCCCAATATATAGCCACCGAAGGCTGAGCTGATAGCTTCGCCGGCAGGCTTGCCGAAGTGCAGCATCACATAGATGACCACCATGGGCATGATGCAGGCTTGGGCGATTTCTTTTTTCAAAAATACGACCAAGGCACCCCGAAATAGCAATTCTACGGTAAAAAATGAAAAGGCATAAATGAGCGTGTACAGCAGATAGTGTGGCAAAGGATTGCCAAGCGTAGATAGTTGTTGCCATGTCATCTTAATAGAGGGATATTGTTTGAGAAAGTCGGCTTGAGTAGCCGCAAACAGCAGTAGGGGAAGCATAAAGAGCGCCATGAAAAGGTAGGGTCGATAATGTAGGTTTTCTGTATTGATTCCTAGTCGATCTTTTTTTGCTCGATCATGAAACAGGATAAATAGCGTGAGAGGGATGAGCATTAAAAAGATGGATTTCCCCCTGCTGAGCAATCTGCCAAGGTAAAAGTCAGACCATGTTATGGCATCGAGCGGTAGAAAGAGGTCTCGGTACCACTTGCATGAGCTATTGAGTGCCAAGAGGAACAGGAAAAAAAGTGAGTAATACCAAAATTTGGGTTGGTTAAAGAAGATGTTTTTTCCTTTTAGATGGAGTGCTACAAAGAGGAAATAGGGGATAGCGAAAAATAAAAAGAATCGAAAAAATAGCTCTATATGGCCACCTGTGTTGATATAGGTTTTATACAATTGGTATTCATAGTTGAGATAGATGGCCGCCGACAGGAAAATAATACTGAAAAGATAGTAAGCGAGCGAAAAATCGAGCTTCCAAAAGCGCTTGAGGTCTTTGAGGATGGTTTTCAATGCTAATCGAAGGTTTCAGTTGATGAGTAATGCAATTTTAACGCTCAATATATGTATAAGTCGGTTGCAAAGCGATAGTCACATTGAAAATAATTGAGGCTTTTAAAAGATAGCATATAGATGACTAATCTGATCAATAATTTTCTAAATTCCTTTCAAACTAACAAGATTCTAGTTTTTAACCATGAAGGGGGGAACGGTATTGAATACATTTGGTGGGATCATTTTGGGATTTTGATGTCAACGAATTAAGGCGCTAACTATATGTAATTTGCTCTATTGACAATCGCGAGGCTATTGTAGTTTATGATCTTAGGTTACTTGAGAGAAGAGTATTAAAAGAGTGTCTATGCTTACGAAGAAAAGTCCTAAATTCTTCTGTGTTATTAGTTGTTTTCATGTGTTTTTGCACTCAACTTTTCCAATCACTCTTTTAATATTCAAAATCTGACAATTGTGCTAACTAGTACTGCTTGAAGAGTCTCATTAGTAGTCTTGAATCTATCGCACTTGAGACTTTTTTTAAATCCATCAACTCATGTCTCTGTGTTCAATTGTTGATAAATCTCAGGCTCACTTTTACAAAAGGCTTTATATGAAAAGAGGTGAGTTGTTAAAACCCACCTCATTTTACTCTGATTCTATTTCAAACTTACCTTTTTGGTATTGTCTTTGGGCAATCTGTCTATCAAATAATTGTAGGGGTCAATACCGACTACACTAGGTTCTTGCTTTACTCTGAAAGTAAACGTATTCTCTTTTTGAGTTAGCTTTACCCGTTCATAATGCAAGGGTTCGCCCAGTAGGTTACTATTATTGGTTTTGGCAAATACACCGACATCGATATAGTCTTTCAGTGGAAGTGGACTTTCTTTCCCTAGACTATCCGCTAAAAACTTTTCTGAAAGCGTGCTAAATGTTACTTCAAAGTCGTCATCGGCTATTTTTTTATACTCAGCCTCCACAACGCGATTAGAGAATAGTGTAATGGATTCGAAGAGATCGGAAATCAGGTAGTGTAAACTATCTGGCGTATACTCTTTTATTATGTTTACAATAGATATAGATGTAGGGTAAGGAGGCTCTGCGTAGGCATAGGTATCGATCATTTTTCTCATTGCTTGGTTCAACTTCTCTTCCCCTATCATTTCTTTGAGATAGTACATTATCACCGACCCTTTGTTGTAGTGGATATAGCCTTGGCCTTCTATTTCCATGAGCGGACGCTCTGCTTGAGTTTCAAAACTACGGCCTGATAAATAACTATCCATTTCGTAGCGTAGAAACTTCTTCATCTTATCACGGCCATATTCATTTTCCATCACCATAAGGCTGCTATATTGAGCAAAACTTTCACTAAACATTTCGGAACCTCGCATATTGGGTCCAATAACTTGATGTGCCCAATATTGATGCGCCATTTCGTGTGCAACGATATAGAAAACCACATCAATGTCGTCTTCAGTCACATTGCGTAAGTCAGTGATAAACCCAATTCCCTCGCTATACGGCATGGTGCCAGGGAAGGCTTGTGCAAAACTAGCGTAGCGTGGAAACTCAATAATTCTACACTGCTTGTGATAATAAGGTCCAAAGTTTTGGGTGAAATAATCCATCGATTTTTTCATGCTTGCGATCATATTGGGTACGTTTACCGCATGAGTTTTGTGATAATACACCTCAATATCTACATCATTCCACTTTTCGCGTGCGACTTCATATTCGGCCGACATAAAAGAGGTGAACATAACCGATTGATGGTCTTGGTGATATTCAAAATAATTTCTTTCATTTTCTTGCCACTCTCTTACCAAGCTCCCCGGCGCAATGGCAATCTGGTCACCTGATGTACCAAAAATGGTTTTTATTTCTACCCAATCCGCATCATTGCTAATGTAGTTATTTGCTCTCGCGGCTAAGTTGTTATCATCTAGCTTGGCCATTCGCAAGCGCTCGGGTAACCCTAATTCCTTTCGCTTGTTTTTGTCTGAAATTTCAAGGTTGCGATTATAGCCAAAACTAGGAAACACATCAAAGCTATTGAAGAAGCTACCATTTCTAACGATAGAAGTTTGTGAAACAGTATTTTCAAAGCCTTTGGATATATACTCGCCAGTGATTCTTACAGGCAAGGTATCTCCTACTTGCATGGGTTGGTCTAAAGTGTATATTCTGTAGTTATGCTTTTTATCGTTTAACTTTATAGTAGCACCTGGTATTATAATAGCTAAAGTATCGGGTAAGTTTGGTATCGTGAAATGCACCTCACTGATAGGTTCCTCCGATTTGTTGGTGATAAACGCTCTTACATTATACTTTAAATCTCGGCTTTCAGGGTATAAATCAATTTCGTAATTGATACTGATCCAGCGTGGTTGAACCAAGTCTTCATACTGCTTATAGCTTAACTCATAGTTTTGTCGAATTTTTTCGCTTTCATCACTGGTATAGAAAGTGTTTAATACAAAGGTGTTGTAATACACAAAACTCGCACAAGCTATAAAAGCTATTATTGCAATCCCGATAGCTAGAAAGTTCTGCTTTAAACGTTGCCCAGCATACCGTAGTCGAATGTTCAATTTGGTTTCTTTACCTCGCACATAAAATGCATAAATAACAAAACAAAGAATCACAGAAAATAGCGTCCAATACAAGTTGAACCAAATGACAGATTTTACCCAAGGACCAAATTGGTTCATGCTAGAGTAAATGATACTCGGTACCGCGCCGAATATAGCCATATAGCTATCTACTTTTACTACATTCCAAATGAAGCCATTTACAATAACAAAGACAATAAAAGCAAAGTAGGCAATGTATCTATTGTTGATGAGGTACTGAAAAAATATGGCAGAGATAGCCAAATAAGCAAAAGACAAGAAATCGTCAAATAACAATAACTTTATGTAAACGCCAAGTTCGAAATCAAAATAGCCATAGAAGCTTTGAGCAATCACCCCAACCACAATGGTAGAGGCTAGCACCACTTGAATGGCGATCAGCAATGCAATGAGTTTTGAGCTAAAGAGAAGTCCAGTACTCACTGGGGTCGCATCTTTAATTTCATTGATCTTAGCATCGCGATCGCGCCAAACCAAAACACCCGAATAAAAGGTGATGATACCGATTAGGAACAGATAAAAAGACCCATTTATCACTCCATACACCGAGTAGGTAACGGGATAGCGAGAGCTGCCATAGCTCCCTGAGAATGAGGTCAGCGAGCCTATCATATTGATGAGGCCTATGATTAAAATGATTAAAAAGGTCTGATTTTTAAGAATACTTTTAGTTTCAAAAAGTATTGTGCTAAAAAAGCTACTTAGAGAAAATCCGTTGATCACCCTAGGCGTAAAAACTTTCACCTTCTGCTGATTGGAGGGTTTAGCTTGGACCAAATCTTTAGCACCTTCTGCTTTTTTATTGGCTTTTTCTTTTTTAGCCATGAAGTTAAATCGAGTGTAGGTGAGTAGTAAGATGACAACAGCAAAAGCCATCCATGCTATTCGATTCCATAAAAACTGACCTTGTAATGCCATTGCAGATAGGTTTTTCTCATCTACCGTTTGGTATTTTGTCAAAGTAGCTAAAGGTCTGAAACCGAATGGATCTAAAATATTGGCTAACCATTCTTTTTCTATGTCGCCGATAAAAGTGCCTGATGAGACATAAAATACTAGTAAGCCCATCGTGCCGATATAGCTAATGATATTATTGCGGAAAATAATAGCTAATGCATAGATGAAAGCACCTGCAATCAATACATTGGGTATGGCAAAGCCTAAAATCCCGTAAAGGTGACCATTTAAAATAAAGTCTCCATATCGACCCTCACTTGCCCAAGGCATCAGTGGGCCTAGAAGTGCACCCAAGGATACCCCGAGTAATGGGATGATGGCAATGAAATAGGCACCTAAAAACTTACCAAAAAAGTAATTGCGCTCTTTAATTGGTGAGGTAAATATGAACTGATACATACCTGTAGAAAAATCTCTGTTGGCAGTAGCATTCATAAAAGCGGTTACCATCAGTAGGCAAATCAAGGACATGACGCCATAGTACTGTTGTATCACAAAGGGTGCGTTTTTATTTACACTGCCTACCCCTCCTCCTATTACAATTTCTTCTGTAGATATTGCCCCAAATACAAGCAAACTTACGATGAAGAAAAATATCCACAGCATTGGTGTCTTTAACCAATACTTGAGCTCAAATTTTAAGAAATTAAACATAGCTTTTGTCGTATGATGGTTAAATTAATCCTTTAATCTTTGCAAAATATACATCCTCAAGGGTGGTTTCTGTTGGGGTGAAATCACCATTGAGTGTTGTTTCGCTAAAAACATGGATTTGAGGCTTTCCGGCTACCAATTTATTGCTGATTACTTGATATTTTTCCTGATAATCGGCAAGCTCAGCTTTGCTCACACTTCGCTCAAAAACTTTATTTTCTATTAAATTTAGTGCGTCATCGGTAGTGCCAGCATAAAGCACTTGTCCTTGATTCATAATGGCCATATTTACACACAACTCACGTACATCTTGCACAATGTGGGTAGAGAGGATTACGATGGTTTGCTCACCAATTTCACTTAAGATATTGTAGAAGCGATTACGCTCTCCCGGATCAAGGCCTGCGGTAGGTTCGTCTACAATGACCAATTTAGGCGTACCAATCAAACACTGGGCAATACCAAAACGCTGGCGCATACCTCCAGAATAGCTGCTAACTGCTTTTTTGCGATGCTCAAAGAGGTTTACCTTCTCTAAAAGGTAGTCTACCATCTCATTTCTCTCCTTTGCTTGATCAAAGCCCTTTAAAATTGCTAGATGGTTAAGTAGGTCTACAGCTGAGGTTTTTGGATAAACCCCGAACTCTTGTGGTAAATAGCCAAGTACTTTTCGCACTTCTTGTTTTTGTTTCAAAACATCCATCTCGCCTAAAGTTACCGTGCCGCTATCTGCTTCTTGCAGCGTGGCAAGGGTGCGCATCAGTGAGGATTTTCCGGCTCCATTTGGGCCTAGTAAGCCAAACATTCCTGTTTCTATTTCTAAGGAAACGCCATTCAAAGCGTGAACGCCGTTGGCATAGGTCTTGCTAAGTTGGTTAATTTGCAATTTCATAGGTTATGATTATTTCTGATTGAAAATCTTTAAAGTCGTTTTTAGATAGCCTCTAAAGGAATATGAGTCTTTTGTTTAGCATCTGCCTACTTCGTTTTTAATAAAAAAATCAATATTTTATTTTGATTTTTTTATTGGGATGCGAAAATATCAATTAGGGTTGCATTTGATTTAAATCTGATAAATTGTCTTTTCTGTAAAACAGTTAGTCATCGACTCAGGTCGGTGAGTTTATTGAGCATTAGTATTCAGAATAGATTCATCTATTTTGCTCTTTTGCGAATTAGTATTTTATTCTCCTGTTTTATTACAAATATTTATTTCGCATAACCCAAAAAAACAATATTTCCTGTTTTTGACTGTGATGTGGCGTTTTTTACCAATATTTTTATTTCAAAATCTTGAGTGGGTTTATTTTAATTCGACCGTACAAAACTCCGATGTCCATCTTTACTCAAGAAATTATATTGATCATCTTAGTGATTTTTCATGTGAAATGAGGTTTCTAGAGGGATACTCATGGATTGATTTTAATGTAGCTGACCCATCTAATTTGAAATGACAAAAAGGTTTTTTAAAAATGTCCATGGCGGATTGATTCTAATTAAGAATTCCTAGAGTAACACTTTAGATCTATAATCTATCATCCTTCGCAGCGGCTAGATGCAATTCATACTCTTGTTAGCTTTCAATTTTGTCTTTTATGTGTCCTCATCCCACGCAAAACGTATTGAAGGACATTGGCAACCTACTTGACGATAGTGAGTAAAATAGAGAGTGCTAATCATATTTTTTCAGTGAAATCCAATGAACGATACCTCAGCCATTGATTTTTAGAAAATTTCAATAGCTTTTCTATGTTAGGGTGGAGGGCTGTGGACTTATTTTATAGATGAATACATGCCGAATAAGAAAGATAAAATACAAGAAATTGATCAGGATGCGCTCTGTATTAGTAAAGCGAAAATAGGCAGGGGATATGCTTATTATGATGAAAATGGAGAGAAGATTGTAGATGGGAAAATACTCAAACGCCTAAAATCACTTGTAATCCCACCTATGTGGAGTGATGTGCAAATTTGTAAGTTTGCAGACGGGCATATTCAGGCAACAGGTAGAGATGCTAAGGGTAGGAAACAGTACATCTACCATGAAATCTATGAGCGACAAAGGCAAGAAGCAAAATTTACCAAAATGCTTGACTTTGGTATGCAGCTGAAGGAATTTCGTAAACAGTACGAGGAGGACATTCAGATTCAGCACTTTTCAAAGAAAAAGGTGGTCGCTTTGGTTTCGGCGGTTTTGGACGAATGTGGCTTAAGAATTGGCAATAGGCAGTATGAAAAAGCAAGTGGCACCTATGGCTTAAGTACTTTGAGACGAAAGCATCTCAAAGTGAGCGATGACTATATCATGTTTAAATACACGGGCAAAAGCCGACAAAACAGGGAGGTTTATATTGATGATTCTGAACTGATTACCCACATTAAAGCCGCTGCTGACTACCCTGGCTATGAGCTTTTTACCTACAAAGACGAGAACAATCGCACGCAAGTGGTTGATAGCTCGGATGTGAACGACTACATTCGCAATTTGATGGGGGAGGAGTTTTCTTGTAAAGATTTTAGAACTTGGATGGGTTGTAAATTAGCCTTAGCCTATTATCCTGAAGCCTTGCAGCAAAAGCAAGAATCTTCTAGAAAAAAGGTGATGAATATTTTGATCCGTTTAGTAGCTGATGAGTTGGGGAACACGCCTTCGATATGTAAAAGTTATTATATACACCCTTTGATTTTAGAAAAAATAGATAAAGCTGAATTAGCAGCAATAAATCCATTCTCAGCCGATCAAAAATCTTATGAATATGGCGCTGAAGAAAAGTGGCTGATGCATTTATTGGAAAACAAGTAATTTTTTCGAAGATGGAATGAGGCAGTAATCAAAATTTTAGTTGCAAAGCATACTAAAGATATTGAGCTGATTGAGCACCTCATTCCTCAATTTAAAATTTGGGGTTCCTTTAAACTATATCGCTGCCATCAAATCCTGATTCCCTGCATAAGACTATCCTTTCCTCACCACTCCATAGATGTGGCGAAAGGATAAAAGTCTTTTTAGTTGGAATGAGATGGCTGTAAAAAGCTTACTTTATACTTTTAAACCCCAATCCAAGTGTCTTCCTTCCATACTTGGATTTATACAAATACTGTATAATTCAATAGCTAGACTTGTGTCTTGTCAAAACGTGTCTTTTTTAAGGATCAATTGTTTTAATGTAGATAATACCAATCAGCTTTCATTTGTCCAAAAACGACGCTTATTGTTGATCTCATCCCTTTAAAATTCCTTGATATGTTCTGAGATATAAGCGGATAGTTTTTTAGTTTCCCGATCTTTGTTTCTCCACCAATTAGTTGACCATATTCGATATACCTTCAAGCCATATCGCTCAATGATTTTCTGACGGTGTAGATCATATCGATAGGCCACTTTAGAGCTGTGATAAGCTTTACCATCGCATTCGATTACGATTTTGGGCTCATCGTTTTGATCCTTTATGACAATGTCAAGCCTAAAGCCACCCAACTGAAATTGGGTGATGATATTTTTTTCAGGCACAAACCCCAGTAATTCATGAATTACCTCTTCCTCAAAAACGGATTCGGTTACAAAGTTGTCAGCTGAAACTGTCGGCTTTGCCTCTTCTGTTTTGTCTTCCATCAAAAAGTTTAAGAGCTCTACTCTTGCCGCTTCATTTCCTTCATCGCAAAATTTCACATAGTTGATATAGGCATAGAAGATGCCTTTTCCTGTATTACCTTTGGTAATGATGTCGCTTCTAAAGTTGTTATAAAACTCGCTCGGGATAGAGGTGACGAGCACCACCTTGTTTTTAGCACGAGTCACGATCACATTGAGTAGCTTATAGCCTTTATCTCTATTGAGTGGGCCAAAATTTTGAATGAAAGAGCCATCTTTTCTTTTACCAAAGGTGGTGGAGATAATGATGATGTCTCTTTGATCTCCTTGGATGTTCTCTAAATTTTTTATGAAAAAACCGGCTTCTTCCAGCTTGGATAGCTTAGCTCTAGCCGCTTCATCCGCATCTGTTTTATCCCAGATTTTTTCCCAAATATATCGCTGCTGTGTGGTGTTAAGAGTGGCCACGCCAATAGAAGGATAGTTTCCTTTTTCGTCAGCTTTTATCTCTTCGAAGAGAATTTTGATAATTTCATTGGCCTCATCATCGTTAGCATTATCTTCATAAACGCCATTTACCTCTCGTAGCTCTAATGGTTTCTCATGATAGCTCGGCGGCATAGGCACGAGCCGCTTGCCGTAGAAGGCAGCGTTTGAAAAGTCAATCAGGTGTGGGTGTCTTGAGCGATAATGAAAGTCCAGATAGTTGAATTCAAAGTCAGAATTTTGGGCGTAGGTAAGCAAAGATTCCTCCTCCGAAAAGACGACATCGTCTTCCAAATCTTCCAGATTTGAATTTATTTGAGCACTATTGCTAAAATGAGTAGAAGGCGGCATTTGGTGGATGTCCCCAGACACAACTTTAAACCGACCCCTGAGCAAGGCAGGGAAGGTGTCCTCGACTCTAAGCTGACTAGCTTCATCAAAAATCACGATGTCAAATAGATCAGGCTTGAGTGGTAGCATAGAGGAGCATACAGAAGGATTGATCAATATCACAGGGAAGAAGGCTGTGATAAGGTCAAACTCATTGAAGAATAGGGTCCTCAATGAATTTCTCTTTCCATAAGTTTTATTAGCTCTTAGATTAAACAATAGCCTAACTTCTTGGAGAGTACGGCCATTCATTTGTGACTTTTGAATCTCGTACCAAGCTCCTTTTATGGCCTGCATTTGCTTTAGATCAATTTGACCATTGAGCTGATCTAAGAGTGCGAGTTCTTTTTCATCGGTTGGGAAGCTACCCAAGTCGATTTCTTTTTCTAGTAATAGTTGATTTAAGTACCACTGGCGGAGAATGTTTTCCCAATCTTTGAGCGGATGCTTTTCTAATTCATCTATGAGCTGCCTTTCGAAGTCACTAAGGGTATAATGATATAGGTTTTTAAATTCAAAAAACTCCCTGTATTGGTTTTTTTCTTGAAGTATCTGACTGATATGATGAACTGCAGTTTTTGCGTTGTCGATTGCTGACTTTATATTTTCTATAGAAGCAGTGCTAGAGGGTATGATTGTTTTTGTGCCTTCTATTGCTAAAGTAAGCTCTTGCCCAAATGATTTTGCTGTCGCAATTTGATTTTTTAACTGTCCGTTGAATAAGGCCAATAACTTGGTAATAAAGCTTGCTTGCTGATAATTTTGTAATTTTTCTACCCCAATTTCTTCCTCTAGTTTATTGGCTTTCACGATTACTTTATCCAGTATGTCCTTATTCTCTTGCAGTCTTGATATAAAAGTTCTAAGTCTTGCAGTAGAAAGCTCTTTGGCAAAAAGCTTAATGTTGAGCAGGTTCATTGATTCGCTTAAGGAACCTAATTCTTCTTTTAAGCTTCTTGCCTTATTGACCTGATCAATTAATTGAAAAAAGGTATCTTGATCGTATAAAAATTCATTTGGGGGAATGATCTTGATTTCCTTATCTCCATTACCTCGTTTTGCTTTAAGGTAATTGCCCACCACATCCTTCCACGACAAGTCTCCCATTACCTTGGTGAGTAAGTTGCCATATTTAGTTTGAATTGCTTGGTAAGTACTTATGAAGCTTTGCTTGTCGCGAAGGTATTCAGAGAGTCTTATGCCACTGTCTGCTTCATATTTTCTATCTTCAAGTCGATCTCGAAGCATTCTGACTAGCTTTTGCCTATCGCTATTCACATTGTCAATGACGGCACAAAATTCTTCTAAGCCTTTTTCGGAAAGGTTTTCAAAGAGCACATCCAATGCGGTTTTCTTTTCACACACTACCAATACTTTGGCTTTATTTTCTAGTGCATTGATAATGATGCCTGATAGAGAATTGCTCTTACCTGTGCCGGGAGGGCCTTGAATAATTACCTTTTTATGTTCGCTTATATTTCTTAAGATGCTTTCTTGACTTGGATCTAATTGGACAGAGGCAAAATAATCTTCTTGGTAAGGTCGGTATAGCTCCGGATTATCAAACATCATATCGTCCATACCTTGAAGCATGTTTTGATAATCACTTACAATGCTTTCCTTATTGGACTTGAACAAGCTAAAAACTCCAGACTTAAAGATTAGTGGTTTCTCAGCTATCATTTTATCGTAATAATCTTTTTCTTTTATTCGCTCGGTAGCACCTTCATTATCCACTAATTCGGCGCCTACTAGCTTTGAGATTTTATCAATCAAAGAGGAGAGTTCCTCTTCAGAGATACATTCGTCATCAAGGTATTCTTCAGGGATTTTATCCAGCATCAAACCTTGATCGCTACCAAGAAACGCAGTGAGCTGTGGGTTGATAATGATGGGATGGTCGGTGGTTCTTTCGATTTCGTAGGCATGATGATTATTGGGTAGGGTGCTCAAGTCCATGTACCATATCAGTAGGGGAGCGATGATGGTTCTGTTTTTATCTTGCTTACTTTTGATGGCCAATAAAGGATAACCAAAGCCAAAACTCTTTGTGCCATGTTCCAAAAAATCTTCTTCTTGGTCAAAATGGATGCTCTGTAGTCTTTTTATCAGCACATCCATTTTGAAGCGCTCGTCCTCACTTTTATCCGATACATTGCCACTACTTATTGCCAAGGTCATCTTGGTCTTCCCATTTTGCTCGGTATTGGTAAGTTGTGTTAGCAATGCATCAGAAAGCGGCGCTTCATCATCTCTAGTAAGTAAATCAAGGTCTTTAAAGTCGAATTTATTCCTGCTTCTACCAACAGTTGCATTCAGATAAGGCGACCGAATGTTGGCAGCTTTTAATTTATTTTCAAGACTTTGAAGTAAATCTTTGCTTGGCTTCATGTTTTATGATTTTTTCAAAATTAACTTCCTTATAAACGATCAAAATAATAAAAATTATTTTGAATAAGTAGTATGTTTTTGGATTAAATTTGATGAGTTCAAACGAGTTTGAAGATGACTTGTTTTTATCATCAAAAAAAACTCTCTCATGAATGACAGAAAGCCTTTCTTGGCATTATGGAAAGGCCGATTAAGTTTGTATTATTAGCTTGATTTACGCAAATTTCAAAGTCTAGGATTTATTGATGCGTATTCGGCTTAAGCCTTGAACTAAGAAGGCCGAAACCAATATTGTGAAGTTTAGCTCTAAGTGTTTTATGATGTCTAAATTGATATTGCATGAAAACGACGCTAACCGCTGAATAAGGCTAATTTTAGCCTGTTTCTTTCTAAAGAGATCAGCGAGGTGGGTACCGCATCAAATGATTATTCCTTTTCCAAGATCATGTCATGTTCTGAAGAATCGAAGGAACTTTTAGGGAATTTAAATTATTTCTCATCCCACGAAAAAAGGAAACATTAAAAGATGACATTTTTGCGTAGCCTACATCTAGTTATACCCAAAGCCAATCGGCTTGGGTAGATAAAGTATTGGTAGGTCTACTAAAATTAAAATTCCCCTTTCGCCTTAATTCCTTTTGATAAATTTATAGGTTTTACTCGTCGCACCCTCTCCTGTCAATCGAAGGAAATAGATTCCTTCAGCCAATCCTTCCACTCCTAGCTCTGCATAATGAGCATCAAAGCTTCCAGATTGTCGCTTCATCCCTCGCAAATCAAAAATCTCATATCGATTA
>JAFIEW010000163.1 GCA_020832375.1 Cyclobacteriaceae bacterium | reverse complement strand
TAGCTAAAATTTATGCTTAAAAATCCTTTATCCCCAGATATTCGGATTGATCCTTGATCCTTTATAAGGCGAGCCTAACTTAAGCGTATAGCAAAAAAAAGGAGCTAAAAGCTCCTTTTTATTAATACTCCCAATCAAATTGACTATTTAATTTTGTCAACCACAGCTTTAAATGCTTCAGGGTGGTTCATCGCCAAATCAGCAAGAACCTTACGGTTCATTTCAATGTTTGATTTGCTTAATTTACCCATCAAGTCAGAATAGCTCAAGCCGTGCTCTCTAGCACCTGCATTGATACGAGTGATCCATAATCTACGGAACTCTCTTTTCTTTTGCTTTCTATCCCTATAAGCGTATTGTAATCCTTTTTCGTATTTGTTTTTAGCAACCGTCCAAACGTTACTACCTCTACCCCAATAACCTTTCGTTGCTTTGAGGATTTTTTTTCTGCGGGCTCTTGAAGCCACGGCATTTACCGATCTTGGCATAATTTAGTATTTTTTGACTTGCGGTGTCATTGTTTACACAATGCACTTGTAATAACCATCAAGCCGGGTGAATGATTAAACCTATTTAATTTGTTGAAGCCTATAGCCACAAAAGTTCTTTTACTCTTCCTTCATCAGACTTGTGAACAAGCGTAGTTCCAGTCAAGTTTCTCTTGCGTTTAGTAGACTTCTTGGTCAAAATGTGACTTTTAAAGGCACTTTTTCTTTTAATTTTTCCAGATGCCGTCAGCTTAAATCGCTTTTTAGCTCCAGAATTAGTTTTAACTTTTGGCATTTTCCAATCGTTTTAATAATGAATTACAAATCTATTTTTTCTGTGCTTTGGGAGTCAACATCAAATACATTCGCTTACCTTCCATCTTTGGTAGTTGTTCTACCTTAGCTAGATCTTCTAGCTCGGTTGCGAACTTCAATAACAACACTTCGCCTCTTTCTTTGAAAACGATGGTTCTACCAACAAAGTGAACAAACGCTCTAACTTTGGCTCCATCCTTCAAAAAGCCTTTGGCATGATTCAACTTGAAATTAAAATCGTGTTCATCAGTATTGGGTCCGAATCGAATCTCTTTTACTACTGTTTTAGAAGCCTTACTTTTTATTTCTTTCTGCTTCTTCTTCTGTTCATACTTGAACTTGCTGTAGTCGATGATTTTACAGACCGGCGGGTCCGCCTTAGGTGAAATTTCTACCAGATCCAATCCGGCAGCTTCAGCCATTTTAAGAGCTTCTTCTATAGGATAAACATCCACATCCACATTCTCACCTACAACACGAACTTTTCTTGCTCGTATTTTTTGGTTAACCCTATAAGGCTCTTCTTCTCTTCCTCGAAAAACCTTTTTACGCATTCTACTGATAATACCTCCTTTTTTTAATTTAAATTGCAAATATCGAAATATAAAATTACTCACACAATAGTATTAGTATATTTATTAGTCAAAAATGACTTTATTAGACCAATAGCGCAAGCATTTATTTTTAAACTAACGAATAAGTAGAACTTTGGTTAATAAGCCAAGGCCTGTTTTATTTCGTTTTCAAAATGTTGGACAAAAGCATCTATTTTCATAGATCCTGCATCTCCTTCACCATGCTTACGGATAGACACAGTCCCTTCTGCAGCCTCCTTCTCCCCTACTATAAGCATGTATGGAATCTTCTTCACTTCAGCATCTCTAATTTTACGGCCGATTTTTTCATCACGCATATCAATTTGACCAGTGATATCTGCCATTTGCAAAGTTTGCTGCATTTCCTTAGCATAATCATGGTACTTTTCTGATATAGGTAAAATACTCACTTGTTCAGGACTCAACCATAATGGAAAGTTGCCAGCACAATGCTCTATTAAGACAGCCGTAAACCGCTCCATTGAACCGAAAGGCGCTCTATGAATCATCACAGGACGGTGCTTTTTGTTATCGGCGCCGATATACTCCAGCTCAAATCTCTCAGGGAGTTGATAGTCCACCTGGATGGTACCTAATTGCCAGCGTCTGCCGAGCGCATCTTTGACCATAAAATCAAGTTTTGGACCGTAAAAAGCAGCCTCTCCAGTTTCTACTACATAATCTAAGCCCTTTGCCTTTGCAACCCTTTCTATACTAGCCTCCGCTTTATCCCAATCCTCGTCTTTACCGATATACTTACTCTTATTTTCAGGATCTCGCAGCGAAATCTGAGTTACGAACTCCTCAAAACCTAGAGATCTGAAAACATAAAGTACCAAATCGATTACTTTGGCAAACTCATCCTCAACTTGTTCTGGAGCACAAAAGATATGTGCATCGTCTTGAGTAAAGCCTCTTACCCGAGTAAGACCATGTAGCTCACCACTCTGCTCATATCGATATACCGTACCAAACTCAGCAAAACGTATAGGAAGATCTTTGTATGATCTTGGCTTTGCTTTGTAGATCTCACAATGGTGAGGACAATTCATTGGTTTGAGTAAAAACTCCTCATTTTCATTAGGCGTGTGTATTGGTTGGAATGAATCCTCACCGTACTTCTCATAATGACCACTGGTGATATAGAGTTTTTTATTACCTATATGTGGCGTCACAACACCTTCATAACCGGCTTTCACTTGTGCCTTTTTCAAGAAGTTTTCTAAGCGCTCACGTAGCATTGCTCCTTTAGGTAGCCAAAGTGGGAGTCCCATTCCGACATTTTCAGAAAAAGTAAAAAGCTCAAGCTCTTTTCCTAACTTTCTATGATCGCGCTTTTTTGCCTCTTCAAGCAGGTCCAGATATTCAGTTAATTCTTTTTGTTTTGGGAAAGTAATACCATATATCCTTGTAAGCTGAGGTCTTTTTTCGTCTCCTCTCCAATAGGCTCCAGCAAGGTTCATTACTTTTGCAGCTTTCACATAGCCAGTGTGTGGTATATGAGGTCCCTTACATAGGTCAGTGAAGTTACCTTGGTGGTAAAAAGTAATATTACCATCTTCGAGTTCTTTGATCAGCTCTACTTTATAATCGTTACCCGCCTTTTGATAAAATTCAAGCGCCTCATCCTTACTTACATCTCGTCGCTTAAACTCATTCTTTTCACGCGCCAGCTCAAGCATTTTTTTCTCCAAAGCCTCTATTTTCTCTGGCGACAACTCCTCTCCACCCAAATCTACGTCGTAGTAAAAGCCGTTTTCAATAGGCGGACCAATTCCAAGCTTAACCTCTGGAAACATTGCCTCGAGTGCTTCGGCAAGCAAATGAGCCGAACTATGCCAAAATGTTTGTTTTCCTTCCGTCTGATTCCAAGTGAGTAGCTCTAATTTTGTTACCTCTGGTAGCGCACGATTCGCATCCCACACATTCCCGTTTACTTTTGCCGCCAACACATTACGTGCCAAGCCTTCACTTATACTCATGGCAACGTCCATTGCAGTCGTGCCCTTTTCAAATGTCTTCTCTGCTCCATCCGGCAAAATCACCCGAATCTGTTCTGACATAGCTTCAATATTTATATTTAAGTCTTTTCACCTTTATTTTTATTCAACTTACAAATTTAGTATAATACAGCTACAAAACACGAGAAATCCATAAAAAACAAACCAAATTTCAAACTAAGTAATTTTCTTCTTTTACGTGGGATGAGGTTACAACTCAAGCTAACTGTGAGTATATTCGACCTGCTCCTTATACCCCTTCCTATAATATATAGATGATGAAATCCCTCATCTCTCATTTAGAATAAAATGTGTTCTCAACCCATACAAACTATGTGGACTTGTGAAATAATGTATATCAGTATTTCCTCTAATATTTATAGCCCTTATTGCTAAATAATACCTCATTCAAGCAATTTATTCTAAGCAAAATGTAGCGAATCAGATGTAACATAAATAGGTCAGAGACAACGATATATTGCTTAAAATCGTAATTACTACAAAATAAAACTTTTTAAAGTATATGCCTATGCTATCAAAAATCAAATCCATTTTTCGACTTCTTCAAGATATTGACATTGAACAGGTTGCTAACATTTCCAAAAAAGTGGATCTTAATCAAGCGATGTCAGCATTAAACGGCATGAATGAGAAGCAACTCAATCAGTTGATGAAAATGCTATCAGGGGAAGGTAATGAAAGCAATCCTCCCCCTATAGAAGCTGACTTTTATCGTCTGGAAGAAAAACTTCCAAATGAAGATCGAGCATTATTATTACAGCTGAGAACCTTTATGGAAAAAGAGGTTGATCCCATCATTAATAAATACTGGGAACATGATGAATTCCCATACGAAATCATACCAAAACTTGCCGAGCTAAACCTTGCAGGCCTACCATACTCTGGATATGGCTGTGCCAATAAAAGTTTCTTACTCGAAGGCTTCATGGCAATGGAGATGGCAAGGATAGACAGTTCTATCTCTACATTTTTCGGAGTGCAGTCAGGCTTGGCCATGGGTTCTATTTATCTTTTGGGATCAGAAGCACAAAAGAATGAGTTTCTACCTAAAATGCGTGAACTAAAAACTATTGGAGCATTTGGTCTCACCGAACCTGAAGTAGGCTCTGCTGTAGCTGGCGGACTCGGTACCACCTGTAAACGCGAAGGTGATCAATGGATCATAAATGGTCAAAAAAAGTGGATCGGAAATGCTACCTTTTCTGACATAACGATAATCTATGCCCGCGATCTAGATGACCAAAATGTAAAAGGCTTTATAGTGGAAAAAGACAACCCCGGCTTTAAAGTAGAAAAAATTAAAGGTAAAATGGCCCTAAGGGTAGTTCAAAATGGTTTAATAACACTAAAAAACTGTAAAGTTAGCGAAGACATGCGACTAACTAACTGTAATAGCTTTAAAGATACGGCTAAAGTACTGAAAATGACGAGAGCTGGAGTTGCGTGGCAAGCTGTGGGCTGTGCAAGAGGAGCTTACGAAAATGCGCTTAAATACACACAAGAGCGCAAACAATTCGGTAAAAGCATCTCTTCATTCCAGCTAGTACAAGATATACTAGTGACTATGCTCAGTAACCTAACAGCCATGCAAAATATGTGCTTCCGCCTTTCTGAATTGCAAGACCAAGGCGAACTAAAAGATGAACAAGCTTCTTTGGCAAAGGTGTTCTGCACACTGCGAACAAGAGATGTAGTCAGCTTAGCCAGAGAAGTAATGGGTGGTAATGGAATTCTCCTAGAATATAAAGTAGCTCGTTTTGTAGCAGATGCAGAAGCTATCTACTCCTATGAGGGCACTAAGGAGATAAACTCTCTAATAGTGGGAAGAGCAATTACTGGGAAAAGTGCATTCGTATAATAGAGGTTATCACGAATTATTGATTATGTGAGGAAAATTGGTTGACCTTAGT
>JAFIEW010000192.1 GCA_020832375.1 Cyclobacteriaceae bacterium | reverse complement strand
GGCTACACAAAGGCTCCTTGCCGAATTTTCACTTCACAATACGTTCAGTCCTTCATCACGCTATGCGGGACTACTACAACCCCTGCTGACTTTTTTCCTATATAAAACTAAAGCGATATTGCAGATAAAGCTGAAATCTAGCATGGAAATGTCCTGTATAGACAGTGCATGCCCAGTCTCACCTCTAGATCTCTGCCAAGATGATCAATAGCTCCGTCAAAATTCGATTTATCTAATAAATACTAGCCTAGGACTTAAATGGTTTCTTAAAACCTTACTGGTGTCACAGCACCAATACATACTTAGCTTCAGCATACTTGCCAAAAAAACAGGAGGTAGTTACTATTACAATATTCATTGTTTTTTCGTAATTTATCTTTAGGCAAATGTGGTCAATTGAATGATAGATGCTAATGAAGTAATTCGTGTTGATTAAAGAAATTTTTGTACGTTTATTTTACAATAAATGACTCATGAAAACACAAAAATATTAAATATTTTATTTGATTAATCAAACTTTACTGTATATTTAAAGTGTTTTATTGTATGCATTTCATTTCATCCTAATCTATGATATTCAAATATTACGGTTGGTTGTTACTTGATTGAATGGATAGCTACCAATTTACTGTTAATATTTATTATGGAAAAAAACTTTACACCTAATGCATTTAGCATAGTTGTTAAACGCTTAGCAATTATTCTTGTATTTTTCTGGGTTTTGCCTCAAATAGCCCTTGCTGGAAATAATCTTTCATTTTTACACAGCAATTTTGATAAAAGTATAAACATAAAATTGCCAGATACAGATGTCCTTTCGAATAAAAAAAACTGGATGAATAGTTCAGAAAGTCTTTTATCCGATATACCTACCTCTCTAAATGGCCCTTCTATTAGTTCATTCAGTCCAATAAGTGGTCCTGTGGGTACGATTGTCACTATTAGTGGGTCAGATTTTGGTGCAACCATAGAAGAAAATATTGTTTTCTTCGGTGCAGTTAGAGCCACTGTAATCACTGCTTCAACAACACAGTTAGAAGTAGAAGTGCCCGTGGGGAGCTCTTTTCGACCGATAAGCGTAACGGTAGATGGACTCACAGCATCATCTAGGAATTCATTTATAGTCACATTCCCTGATGGTGTGGCACTCAATAATGAAATCTTCAAAACACAAGCAGGGCTTTCCGGCTTTGATGGCTATTCTGTAGCCACGGGTGATTTGGACAATGATGGCAAAGCTGATTTGGTAATTCCAAGCTATACAGGGGGTGACTTATTGATTTATCGAAATATTGGGGAAGTAGGTGAAGATATCACTTTTGATACGCCCATTAGTATAGTTACAGAGGGTGGGCCTACTTATGTGGTCGTAGCGGATTTTGATGGTGATGGTAAGCTCGATATTGCGATCACCTTATTTGACTCTGACGAAATTTTTATTTACCGAAATACTTCTAATGATCCAGGGGAGATAAGCTTCGATAATATTCCAATAGAATTAGAATATCCCAATGGAAATTGGATGGCTGTTGGGGACTTTGATAATGATGGAAGACCTGATTTAGCTGTGGTAAACGTCATTGACAACGCTGTCTCAATCTTCAGAAATACCAGTTCAGATATCGGAAATATTAGTTTTGATGCTCAACAAGATATACCATCCACTTCAAGAGCTTTTAGTGTAGCGGTTGCAGATTTGGACGGAGATGGATTGGTTGATATAGGTTCAATTGGTCCTGGTCCTATAGCAGCAAAAGTTCATCGCAATACCAGTACTGGTCCGGGTGATATATCCTTTGCAGCTACCCAAGATCATACCGTAGGTGTGGAGAGTTATAATATCGCTTTTGCAGATATGGATGGTGACGGCAAGCCTGAAATGATCACCACTAGGTGGGTAGGAGGACCACAAGTACGTGTGTCATTGAACACAAGTATTGCGGGTTCCATATCTTTTGATCCTTTCAGTGAGTTGATTGCCCCTGGAAATCAAAATGACATAACAGTAGCTGACTTTGATGGTGATGGTAAACCCGATTTTGCCACTGTTTCACAGGAAGGAAATAGCATCAGTATATTCAAGAATACAAGCGATGGCGTTTCAAACCTGAGTTTCGCATCCCCAGTCACACAACCGGTTTTAAATTCCCCATTTGTTCTGACAAATACTGATTTTAATCTAGATGGCAAGCCGGATTTGGTCGTGGTTAGTTCTGGTAATGGTGCCGCCATACTGAAAAATGCCACACCTTTTAGACCGTTTATTACCAAATGGGTTACTGATGACGGAAACATCACCATTCCAACTACAGGAGGCGGGTATAATTACACCATATCTTGGTTCAATGAGACTTCTCCGGGAGATGATGAAGGATCAGCTATTAACCAAACAGGAAATTTCATGATTACTAAATTGACAAATGGTCACATTTATAGAATCGAGATAAGTGAAGATTTCCCTCGTATATTCTTCGATTTTGGTGGTGACAGTGATAAGATACAATCCGTGGAACAATGGGGCGATATTGCATGGACATCCATGGAAGGAGCCTTTACCGGCTGTAGTAATTTAGTGATCAATGCCAGCGACGCACCTAATCTGTCTGGCGTGACGAATATGAAGGACATGTTTTTCTTCGCTTCCGCTGTGAATGACGGCTTAGAAAACTGGGACGTAAGTAATATCACAAATATGCAAAACCTATTTTACGGGGCTACTGCTTTTAATGGAAATATAGGTGCATGGAATGTTGAAAATGTCACCAATATGTCCTTCATGTTTTATGAAGCGCTCGCCTTCAATCAAAATCTGAATGAATGGGACGTAGGTAGTGTCACGAATATGTCCAGTATGTTTGTAGGGGCAAGTAATTTTGATGGACCTATAGGTGATTGGAACACATCAAGTGTAACTGAAATGGGTGAGATGTTTTTTGGTGCAAGTGCTTTTAATCAACCCATTGGCAATTGGAATATGAGCAGTGTTGTAGGAACATTTACCATGTTTCAAAATGCTACCAGTTTTAATCAGCCCATTGGTGATTGGAATATGGAGAGTGTCACCAACACAGGTGATATGTTTAATAATGCAACTGCATTCGATCAGGATATTAGCTTATGGAATGTGAGTAACGTGACCAGTATGTGGGGGATGTTTCAGGGTGCCACTGCTTTTAACCAAAATTTAGGCGATTGGGATGTCACCAATACTAATAGGGCGTCTTTAAATATGTCAGACATGCTAGATAATAGTGGGATGTCAAAAGCCAACTATGATGCAACATTGATCGGCTGGGCCGCACAAGAGCCATTAACTCCCAATGTCACATTGGGTGCTGCAGGTTTAACTTATTGCGGTGGCGCATCAGCAAAATTAACATTAGAAGCTGCTGGATGGACAGTGGGGGGTGAACAGGATTGTTTGCCTTTTATCACCACTTGGGTTACTGATGACGGAAACATCACCATTCCCACCGCAGGGGGAGGAGGATATAATTACAATGTCACCTGGACTAATCTCACCAACGAAGGCCAAGGCGATGGTTCGATTAATGGGCAGACAGAAAATTATACAATTGAAGGCTTAGAAAACGGCAGCACCTATCAAATTGAAATTACCGGTGATTTTCCTAGTATCTTTTTCAATGATACAGGTGACAAAGATAAAATCTTAACTATAGAGCAGTGGGGAGAAATATCTTGGCAAAGTATGGAAGAAGCCTTCGCAGGCTGTTCTATTTTAAGAAGTAATGCAACCGATTCCCCCGACCTATCAGGTGTTACGAGTACCTTAGGGATGTTTAGACAAGCGAGTGGTTTTACCGGCGATTTGAGTGAATGGGATGTAAGTCAAGTAACAGATATGCGGTTTATGTTTTTAGGAGCATCTTCCTTCAATTCTGATTTGAGCGAATGGGATGTAGGGAATGTTACGCTGATGACCTCCATGTTTGCCAACTGTACCTCCTTTAATAGTGATTTAAGCGAATGGACCGTAGGGCAGGTCATTAATACCGTATCCATGTTTAATTCGGCTACTCAATTTAATAGCGACCTTAGCGCATGGGACGTAAGTAATGTCAACAATATGAGTGCTATGTTTCAGCAGGCTAGTTCCTTTTCAAGTAATCTTGGCGATTGGAATATAAGTCAGGTTAACAATATGACAGCTATCTTTTCTTTAAGTGGACTTACCACTGAAGACTACGATTCTACCCTACAAGGCTGGGCTCAGCGTAGTGATTTACAATTGAATCTTTCAGTAGGTGTCGCTGCACTCACATATTGCGAGGGCGCTACTGCTCGCGAAATTTTAATGGATGGTTTTAATTGGACCTTTGAAGGTGATGAGGAGGATTGTCCAGAGCCACCTGCTTCACCTTTTATCACAATCTGGAAAACAGATAATCCCGGGTCTACAGCTGATAATCAGATCCTCATTCCTAGAACTAATATTACAGGGGTGCAAGACTTTGATCTGTATTGGGAGGAAGTCGGAAATCCTGATAACAATGGTTTTGAAATGGGTCTTACTGGAAGTCCTACCATCACTTTCCCTAATCCAGGTACCTATCGAATCGAAATTCTTGGAAATTTTAAGTTTATTAGGTTTTTTGATTCAGGTCAACAAGAAAAGTTAATTTCTATTGAGCAATGGGGAGAAATAGAATGGGAGGCTTTTAATGCAGCCTTCAGGGGTTGTTCAAATTTGGTCTATAATGCTACGGATGCGCCAGATCTTCTTCAAGTAGATAACCTCTCTGGCATCTTCCAAGGCTGTACAAACTTTAATGGGGATCTTAGCAATTGGGATGTATCTAGCATTACAGATATGAGCAATGCTTTCTCTTTTACAGAACTTTTTAATGGGGATATCAGCACATGGGATGTTTCCAATGTCACCAATTTTTCAGCTATGTTCCGTTCTGCCTTTGCATTCAATGGTGATATTGAAAATTGGGAGCCTAGCAATGCAGATAATATGTCCAATATGTTTCGGGCAACTGAAGTTTTTAATCGAGACCTTTCAAGGTGGGATTTAAATCCGGGTATTAATTTATTTGAGATGTTCCGCGAAGCCACAGCTTTCAATGGTGATATTTCAACTTGGGATGTTACTGCATCTACCATCGCTTGCATGTTTCAAGATGCTCCTTTGTTTAATCAAGACATCAGCGGCTGGAATATTGGTGAAACCACTGCTTTATTAGCTCTTTTTGCAGGTGCTGAAAGCTTCAACCAAGATATCTCTGCTTGGGATGTTAGCCAAGTGACCAATATGCAAAGCTTATTTGATGGAGCCTCTTCCTTTGATCAAAATCTAGGCAGTTGGGAGGTAGGACAAGTTGATATTATGAATAATATATTCTCTAATAGCGGCTTATCAACCGCCAATTATGATCTTATCCTCCAAGGCTGGGCAGC
>JAFIEW010000162.1 GCA_020832375.1 Cyclobacteriaceae bacterium | reverse complement strand
GGTTGGTTGATCCATAATTTTTAAATTTTGGTTTGCACTTCAAATTTAAAAAATCTACACCCTTTACACACCTCTTAAGACAGTATTGGCTACAGTTTAAGTTATATGAATGCATCATCAACTTAACTCCCTAAATCTGTAGGACTTCAGACATGTCTCATAAACCCTATACCTACTTTTGCAAGATGTACCCTGCAGAAATTTTAATCTTTTTTATAAATAATGTAGCAAGGCCAATGTATTGTAAACAAGTTTTAGAATATATATATCATAATTACTTGTGTATTCCAGTTAATATTCATAACTATGCAATTCATAGTTGGCTTTAGGGGTGTTGTGATAGCAATATTACGACTGAGATAATACCCTTAGTACCTGATGCTAGTAATGTAGCCGAAGGGAAAAGCAATGTTTACACTTCTCTTTTAGAGGTAAAACCTCCTTTTGCCCAACAATTTTTCAATAACACCATCTTCGGTACTTCAAGATATCGAATGTGGAACTAAGCATTAAAAAATTGAATGATGAAAGAGAAGATTGATAGTAAAACCTGTCCTAAAAATTACCCCTCCATAAACGGCAGCAATTTAGATGTTGCTTTTCATCTAAAAACACTTAGTCTCGCCAGGATTCTCATATTAAATTTTAAAAACATCATAAAATTAGGCTTTCATTTAAAGGTCTTGATTTTATTGGCTTCATAGATTAATTGTGGAATTGAAGATAAAGAGAAGCATCAGGCTTCTTTTAATCGAATTAGCACTGCACCGACTATTGATGGGGCAACTAATTACAATCTAAAATATATTCACTCCAATAACATAGCAACAATCATGAAAAGAGAAGACACAATCCCTGCTGGAGATACTATCAGTAGGCAACCATTCCCCAAATCAAGAAAAATATATGTGCCTGGTCAGCTTTATGATATTCAAGTGGCCATGCGTGAAGTTGAGCTAGGCGATACGGTAGAAGCTTTTTCTAAGGTGAAGAAACCCAATGCCCCAGTGACGATTTACGATACAAGCGGACCTTATACAGACCCCAATATTGAGATTGATGTACGCAAGGGCCTTCCTAAGTTACGGGAGCGCTGGATAAAAGAACGAGGAGATGTGCAACAGTTAGGAGCTTTAAGTTCGGCTTACGGAAGAGAAAGATTGGCTGATAGCTCTTTAGATAAAATTCGGTTTTCTGAAAGCTCAGCACCTTTAAAGGCGAAGGAAGGTAGAAACGTAACGCAATTGCACTATGCGCGAAAAGGTATCATCACAGCAGAGATGGAATATATTGCCATTCGTGAAAATCAGCGAATTGAACAACTAAGTGAGAAGGACTTATCGCTACAGCATACGGGTCACAGTTTTGGAGCAAATACACCAAAAGGAAAGATTACACCAGAGTTTGTGCGTGATGAAGTGGCTGCAGGAAGAGCCATCATTCCTAGTAATATCAATCACCCTGAAAGTGAGCCTATGATCATAGGCAGAAATTTCCTAGTAAAAATTAATGCTAATATAGGTAACTCAGTTGTAAGCTCTAGCATAGAAGAAGAAGTAGAAAAGGCAGTATGGGCGTGTCGATGGGGGGCCGATAACATCATGGACTTATCTACTGGCAAGAATATCCATGAAACACGAGAATGGGTGCTGAGAAACTCACCAGTACCTATAGGCACAGTACCAATTTATCAAGCCTTGGAAAAAGTAAATGGAAAAGCGGAAGACTTGACTTGGGAAATTTTTAAAGACACCCTTATAGAACAAGCCGAACAAGGAGTAGACTATTTTACCATTCATGCTGGTATATTACTTCGCTACGTTCCATTAACCGCCAAGCGTGTTACAGGAATTGTTTCGCGGGGAGGTTCAATTATGGCAAAATGGTGCCTGGCACATCACAAAGAAAGCTTTCTTTATACTCACTTTGAGGAGATTTGTGAAATCATGAAGGCCTACGATGTCAGCTTTTCTCTAGGAGATGGTTTGCGGCCAGGTTCATTGGCAGATGCCAATGATGAAGCTCAATTTGCAGAATTGGAAACATTGGGTGAATTAACAAAGATTGCTTGGAAACATGATGTACAAGTAATGATTGAAGGCCCTGGCCATGTACCAATGCATCTTATTAAGGAAAATATGGATAAACAACTCAAACATTGCCATGAGGCTCCCTTTTACACTTTAGGTCCACTTACTACTGACATCGCTCCTGGATATGACCATATCACTTCCGGAATTGGTGCTGCCATGATTGGCTGGTTCGGTACTGCAATGCTCTGTTACGTAACGCCTAAAGAGCATTTAGGCCTTCCTAATAAAAAAGATGTAAAAGATGGTGTAATTACCTATAAAATCGCGGCTCATGCCGCTGACCTTGCTAAAGGACATCCTGGAGCCCAATATAGAGATGATGCACTAAGTAAAGCTCGTTTTGAATTCCGATGGGAGGATCAATTTAACCTATCACTTGACCCTGATACGGCAAAAGAGTTTCATGATGAGACTTTACCTGCTGAAGGCGCAAAAGTAGCTCATTTTTGCTCTATGTGCGGTCCAAATTTCTGTAGTATGAAAATTACTCAAGACGTAAGGAAGTATGCCGAAGAAAAAGGACTTGCAGCCGATGAAGCAATAAAAGAAGGTATGGAACAAAAGTCCGAGGAGTTCAAAAAGGGTGCTTCTGCTATTTACTTATAATTATGCTTAGCTTATGAGGTAAATTCAAAGTAGTAGAAGGGCCTGATTATAGTCGTTCTTTCCTAATCTTGCTGGCCTACTTAAATTCAAATCGATCATCTGATTTAAGGGTCTGTGAGAGTGACCTAAATAGAGAATGTTTAAAAACAGCTAAATTGTTGATGGATAAATCATAAAATCTATACTTTACTTATTTGAGTGCTTAGTTTTTATTAAAAACTAGTGAAAATGCTTGCACGAAAATGTCTGAGACCGATATTTTGTAGCTTAGCCCCAAGCATTATCGTAATTCGTAAGTGGTATTTATTTGAAAAAAGATCAAATGCTTAAAATAAACTTCTTGAAATATATCATTTTTTCCATCAAATAAGATGAGTGAAGCTTGTGCCGCCTCGAATATGGAGTATTTGGGAGTTTTAAGCAAGCCTTAAATAAAAGTAATCCCTATGGTTTTAATGGAAAGAACGACTACTATAAAACATTACAGAAAAAAGTAATATTAGCCCCATTACCTACTATTGACGATGTTGAAGTATACAGCATTCCCTTGGGCAAGCTAGGGGGTTTCTAGATCAACCCTAAAAGTCCCTATATCAGGTTTTTGCATTAAAAAATGACATCCTCCAGATAATATCGATTTTACTGTCTTGTCCTAGAATAGCTTTAAAGTCGATAGACGACTGCTTAAGAAATGAGCAACGAATTTATGAACACCGATATGAACAGATGCAAAGTTCATCAACCGACTTCGCTACTGTATTTGGTCCCGAAAGCTTGCGGGAGAAATAACCTGAGCGGAAACGGAAAAACTTATTTAGATTAGGAGTAGACCAAGACCAGGCTTATGGTTGGAGTATAATGAGAAAGGCTGGCTGGGCAGTTGCTCAAAGCCCAATATTAAATACTACAATAACCTTGGCACGCTTAAGACGAAGAGGATATGAGTATATCCTTTCCTATTATCTCAAATCGCAACCTATAATCCAATGAACCGCCAATTAATGCTTGTCCCGAACTTGATTAGTAAAGAACCATACGGTTGGTGGCCCCGTTCTTTCGATATGGGATAATTCTTAGAGGCGCACCCCCAATGAAATTAATCGGGCAAGCTGTGGGTTTATGGCTCACGTCCGTTTACTCGATAATGGTGCGTTTTTTTCTTGCCTTTTTAAGTTCATATGTTGAAAGTATGAGTATTACTAAAATTTCCGCTGTAAAGTAAGTGTGTCCATATACTGTTAAAGTCTCTATATTTTGAAGGATATGGTAAATTGTAAGTAGACAGTAGCAGACGTTAAGTGTAGCAATAATTTTTAAGTAAAACTGCCAATTTATTGGTTTTATAAAATATGTTGCCGTTGAATACACAAAAAAGGCTGTCGCAATACCAAGAAAGATTTTAATAACGCTTTTTGGCATGCCAAAGAATGCGTCAAAAGAGTACAGCAAGGATAGAAAAACAATTGAAGCCAAAGCTCCAATTGCATCTAATAGAAATATCTTTTGTCCACTTACTTTTCCCATTTTCTTATTTCTATATCAGCAAAACATTGAAAAAAATGTCATCTTAACTTATAGTTGGTTTTAGCAATAAGTTGGTATTGTATTTACACAACACTCTTTTTCTCTTTTGTTGGCGCTATCGTCCCGAAGTCCACTTTTATGTCTTTTGCTACTTCAATAAAAGTTTCAAAATAGTTTGTTAAATTCATATTCTTACTATATTTCTTGTTGCTCGGTTTCTTTTTACAATTCTAACAAACATAAGCCAAAAACTATCACTACACCACAAAAGTTGATGCGAGGTAGATTGTTCAATTAACCATTTCACCCGCCAATGAGCCAAACGCCTGTTGTGTGCCGTATTTCTGTCAGCACCCACGTGAATAGTACCATACATTTGGTTTTCCTTCATCGTCTACAATCTTAATCCACCCTTCTACTTCTTCTATAATATTCTCTTTCTCTGTCAAATCAGTTCCGCAAGGATGTTCTTTGCTAATAATGACCTTCACTTTTGTCCAATGTCCATTATGCTCCTTTGTCGGTGAGATTTGATTAATGTCACCTTTTAATGTTCTAATGATTCTTGAATTTAAATTAGGCTGTTCTCTTAAATTTAGTCCTGGTTCATTTGCATAAAAACCTAAAAGATTATCAACGTTGTTTGATAAGAAAGTCTGCCAATTTGACAGATAAAATCTATCTTTCTGAATGTCGCTTATTTTTAACCAAAAGTTTTTGTTCTTAATATTTAGGTTCACAAAGTCGTCTTTTATCTGCTTGTATGTCAAAGCCCAAACTTCGTAACCTATTTCTTGAAAATTCCCAAGCTCGACAAGTTGCTCTGTATTGGCCTGATTGTCAACAAAATAAATTTTATATGGTGATTGGTCGCCTGTGTTTTGTGTCACGTTTCGTGTCAGTGTTCCAATTAATTTTCCGTTTGGTCCATCATATATTTTAAAGCCGTCTTTAGGTGAATAAATGCAACAAATTTCATCGTCTTCATTTTTGTCAGGAAGAATAAGTCCATTTTGAAATGTCTGTCCAAAACTCAACTGAATTGTAAAAAGGAAAAATATCGTGATAATTACTTTCATTTATTTCTTATGGTATTTTTTTCTAATTCTGACTAACGTAAGCCAAAAGCTATCCATTAGGTTTCAATTGAAGTTCTTCGTAAGCATCCGATTAACTACACCTCCAGCCTATATTTAGGAGTTACTGTT
>JAFIEW010000161.1 GCA_020832375.1 Cyclobacteriaceae bacterium | reverse complement strand
GCAACATATTAGTTATCAGCAAATAAAGATAAGTAGCTAAGTTAACACCTCTATAAATGAAAATCAACCCTTTCATCGGGTACATGTGAAAAGCCTCTGCGACTATAATGAATGCCTGCACTAGCGAATGCCATGGGCAGAATGGGCACATAGAGTTCAGCACCAAAATGAAAGCCACCTAAATTATCTAACTCTCTGAAATTATCGGAATAGGTCAATCCACCTTGACTGATACCTGCTGTTAAGATAAAATCGTCAAATAGGTAAGGTAAATTTGATAGATCGAACTTTTGCCATCTTTTCTTCTCTTCCTCTGAAAACACCTCTTCAATAGCGTTATTTTGTGCCAAGCTCACAAAATGAAAGAATATTGGGATTAGTAGTAGTATTACTCTTTCTTTTCTCATGTAGATTTTTTTGAGTCACGCAAAGCTAAGAAAATTAAATCTCTCAACAAGCTCACATGCGGTTCATAAGTCACTATTTCAGCATCACTAAAAATTCAAATAAGGTTCGACTTTAAAAAATAAGTTATGCTTTTGTATTACTATTCGTCCTTTATCTAAAGTATTTTTATCATTATCCATCTAAATGATGCGTAGCAAAATTACCCTATTACATCTAGTTTTTCATATGAAAATTAGTTTACACAGCTAACTTCAGTTTTTTCTTTATTGCTATTGTTTAGATCAGTAAACTGATGTGCCTCTTCATCATTCATAAAAAAGTGATCGTTCCCAAGTAAATTTTGTAAACCCCAGCGATTTAAGGTGTCTCGCACAGGCCCTCTTAATCCACTAAATGAAACATCGATCCCTTTTTGTCTCCAATCAGCGATCCATCCCATTAATTCATGTGCTCCTGTGCTATCTATTGAGCTGATGCCTTCCATGTTGATGATCAAATATTTTAAAGCATCCCCTTTATCTTCAACCCATTGATTAAGGTTTTCTTTGATATAAGCCACATTAGCAAAATAAATGGGACCATCGATTCGAGCTAGCAAAGTATCTTTTTTTACCTCTACATTATCAAATCGTTCAATATTTCGATAGACGTTAGTACCCGGAATTTTTCCTAGCTGCGCCATATGCGGCCTTGTAGCGCGATAAATGACGACTAATAGTGATAATACCATACCCGAAATGATACCTACTTCAATACCTAATGTGAGGGTAATGATAAAAGTAGCGATCAACATGCTGAAATCCACCTTATCTTTCTTCCAAAGTACTTTAGGTTCTTTAAAGTCAATGAGGCCACTTACCGCGACTAATACTACAGCAGCTAATATGCCCGATGGTAAATAATAGAACAATCCAGTGAAAAAGAGTAAAGTAAGTACAATCAATACTGCAGAGATAATAGATGCGAGACCGGTTTTAGCTCCTGCCTGATCATTGACTGCCGTTCTTGAAAAGCCACCCGTTACCGGATAACCATTAAAGGTAGCCGCACCAAAATTGGCAATACCCAATCCCATCAATTCCTGATTAGCATCCAACCGATAGTTTTTATGCTTATTGTGGATGGTCTTTGCTACTGCAAAGCTTTCTGCAAAGCCTACTAAAGATATGGTCAATACTATGGGCATCAATGTAGACCATGTTTCTAAATCAAAAGAGGGGGATGATAAGCTAGGCAGACCGCTAGGCACCTCGCCTAAGATGGCGACGCCCTCATTGGTCAAGTCAAAGCCCCACACCAGTAAAATTCCTACAATCACAGCGGCCAATGGAGCCGGAAACTGCTTGTGAATTTTCTTGCCATACTTGATGATAATGATACCTACTAAGCCGATGCCGAAAGTGAGCCAATGGATATCCCCCACATTATGAAATAAGGCGACGATGATCTCTTGCACATGCTCGGAGCGCGGCAAGTCGATGCCCAAAAGATGCTTCAGCTGTGAAAAACCAATGATGATGGCTGCCGCAGAGGTGAAACCATTGATGACGGGATGAGAAAGAAAGTTAACCACAAATCCCAGTCTTAAAAGCCCCATGCTGAATTGCACCAAGCCCACCAAAAAGGCAATGGTCAATGCATACATGAGGTACTCAGCACCATTTTCAGGGTTCAACGCGCCAATTCCCGCTGCTGTCAGTAGCGATACCATCGCCACCGGCCCTACTGCCAGCTGCCGAGAAGTACCGAAGATAGCATAAAGCAACAAGGGAACGGTCACCGCATAGAGTCCGTGAATCGGCTCCAAGCCCGCAAGCATTGCGTAGGCCATGCCTTGCGGAATGAGCATAATACCTACCGTCAAGCCGGCAGAAAGATCACCCGACAAAAATGCTTTTTTATAATTGGGTAGCCATTCTAATATGGGTATGAATTTTTTAATCTGCATAAAAATTGAATTAATTAACGAGACAAAAATTCAATTTTTTTTTGTTATTGTTAGTGATTGAGATCACTAATACCAAGTATTTTTCTATTTCTATAAATTAGAAATTATTCTTTGTAAAGGAAAGGAAAGTTGAATGAATATTAAAATTGAATAAAGTTATAGATCAGATGAATTGAATAAATTTAGAAGTATTTTTAACATTTAAATCAATTCGTCAACTTACTTTAAAGGTCTGAGAGAACAGATATAGCTATTAAGATTAAATTGATATTATTTTATAGGGGTAGGATTTCTTTTTAATTTTTTCAAGGAAATCTTTACAATATCATGAAGTAACCAACCTCCAACAAGAACCCATAAAAATGGATTGGCAATCAATGAAAATAGAGAAAGTATTAATAATACGGTTCCTGTAGTTGTGTAGCCCAAATAATATCTATGGGCACCCAATACTCCAAAGAATACAGCTAAACTTAGTGCTAAACCAATACTATAATCAGACTCTTTGTTTTTATTCTCCTTGGTTGAACTAGATGGTATATATGAAAAATCGGAAACAAGATCACTTGAGTAAGAGTTATTTGAGTAATCTATTTTGTTGTAGGTATTATTATTTTCTTCGTGAGAATTATATTGTTTGGATATATTTAATGGAATATGTCCAATTATTTCCGGATCAGTTAGGTTTTTAACAGAAGCTTCAAGCTTAAGATAATCAATTTCTTCAATGTTTTGATTTCTATCTTTTTTTATATCATCAAAAACCTCATTTATATCATTGCTATTATCGTAATTAAATACATAATAATTTGGCTTAGTACAAGAGCCAAAAAATAATAAAATAGCTACGAAAAAAATAGAGAACGTTTTAATAAAACTTTTCATAAATATTGCAAAGGTATTTTTTAATTCAATTAGGTTTCAAAAACTAAAGTCCTATAATTTCTTTTATTTTTTCGGGATTATTTTCCCATCTTAACTTTCTTTCAATTTTTGAAGTTTTATTATCAGGAAGTTCAGCTATTTCTTTCATTCTAGCCTTATACTCTTCTATTTCAATTAGTGATGATTTGATTTCACTCACTTTATTTTGTTGTTTTAACTCCTTGAAATATACAGGTATTAAATCTTCAACAGCTTTATTGTATATTCTTCTTTTAATTCTTGTCCTCATATCCTTACCTTCCATAAATGGATTGTAAGTATATCTATAATAAGCCTCGCTTAACTCCTCTTCTAAATCGGAGAGATAAAATAAGTCATCATAAATCGTTAATGCCATGGTCATTTCTTCAATTATGTCATTAATTAATAGTTGCTTTTTTTTATTATTATCTAGGTTAGTGTATTCTTGCAACTGCTTTCGACGTTGTTTTGAAATTACTTCGTAGGCCCAATCTATCCAGTCTTTTCTTTCTTGACTTATTCTAGGGTTCTCATTGGTCTTTTCTACATAAACATAATCAATACTATCGAGTAAATTAATCATCTCATATTCTAAAGATTGGGTTTCCCTAGCAATCTCAATAGTTTTAAGTTCTTTTTCGACGTAAGATTCAATTTGATTAAAGTAATCTTTTGCAAAAAGGATGTGCGTATAGAATTCTTCAACTATGGATTCTCCTGAACCTACTTTGGTACCATAATCAATTATAGCTATAGTGTCTTTATCATTAAAGCTATAAGCAACAGTGTCTATTTGTTCAAAATAATTGGGCGATTGATCAAAAAATTTAGTTCTATCTGCATTTTCAAAATATGGGGATTGTAAAAGTTCAATTAATTCAGTAGCATTCAACAAATGCTTTCTAAGGTATTTGAAGTATTGAAATGCAAAAGCCAAAGAGTCAGTTTTTTGTTGATTTACCGAAAACAATCTATTCTCGTCTAAAATTTTCGTCTCTACTTTAAGTCTAGAAATTATTTCACTGATTTCAGAAATTTTTTCAAACTCGTTATCAAGAATTTCATATTCAAATCTTGCAGTAAATGCTCCCTCCATCTTTTGGAGACCCTCGAAAAAGAATTGAGGACTATTTTCTTTATCTAAAAAATTCTCAAGACCAATCTTTAAAAAATCATCTCCCTGTTTCATGGCTAAATAATAGTCACTATTCTCAGGAAAACCATCATCAAATTTCATGTTAAATGATTCATTACTTATTTTAAAATTAAAATCTAACGAATCAGCCTCTAAGAGATTTAATTTATCAATAACTCTATTATACTTTAAGTCATATAGTACACTATCGTTTTCTGACTTGTATAAATACAACAGGAATCCATTTTGATAGGTTCTAAATTCTTTACCTTTAACCACTTGGTTTTCATAAGTTATTTCCCAATCTCCATCGAAAAAACCATTTTCGTTAAAATTACCTTTGATTTCAATATTTGTACTATCACCTTGTTCAGTAAAATAAAAATTTCCTGTAGCGATACCATCATTAAAATCTAATCTTGCAGTACTTTTACCGGGTTTTAATTCACTTTCTACTAATGGTTGTTTTCTAGATTGCCATCTTCCATCGGCCTTTCCTGACTTAAAATTTCCTTTCAATATTTCCAAATCACCATTCGCCGTAAAGATAGGTTTGTAATTCCTTAAACCTTTAAAATTTAAATCTAGATTTGCAGATTCGTATCTCCATTCCCCCGATTTTATATTATTACTGTATTGTCCATCAGTTTTTAAATATAATAGCTTGCTTTTATTTAAGGAATCAAATTCCTCAGATTCAAACTTAAATTTTCCATCTAAAAATAATTTACTCGTATTTTTATCAAATATATACTCATATTCTAAATCGCCTTTATTACCTTTTAAATTCTCTCCTCTTCCTTCAAATACCTCTTTTTTCTGAGCAATCGTCTGTTTAGATATACTAAAAACAATTACAACTAGTAGAAAAGTAATTTTCAATATGTATTTTACGAGTATTTTCATAGTGTTTTAAGTCTAATTATTACTTACAGATTTACATCCATATGAATATTTTACCTTACATTTATTGATGCTTTTGCTCTGTGTAAAGAAGCTTCTATATCTTTATTTAATTGTTTCTGATCTTCATCAAAGTCTGTTCTAAAATTAAAGCCGAGTTCAGCAAAAGAATGTATTGCATCAAATAGGAGTAATT
>JAFIEW010000160.1 GCA_020832375.1 Cyclobacteriaceae bacterium | reverse complement strand
ACATGGGTGGGTACCTGATTACGTACTTACAAATAAGGAGTTGGAAAAAATGGTCGATACTAATGACGAGTGGATAACCTCTCGCACAGGAATAAAAGAGAGGCGACTATTAAAAGGCACTGACCAAGGAACATCCGTATTAGCGACTCAGGCCGTAAAAGGTCTCTTAGAAAAGACCAATACAGACCCTTCAGAAATTGGTTTGCTAATTGTCGCAACTACTACACCCGACATGCTTTTCCCAGCCACTGCCAATATCGTAAGTAATAATATAGGCCTGACCAATGCCTTTAGTTATGACATACAAGCCGCTTGCTCAGGTTTTCTTTTTGCACTTAATACAGGTGCACAATTCATTGCTAGTGGTGCACAAAAGAAGGTCATCGTGGTAGGTGCTGATAAAATGAGTAGTATCATTGACTATACGGATCGTGCGACTTGCATCATCTTCGGTGATGGAGCAGGTGCAGTCATGCTTGAGCCTACGGAAGAAGATCTGGGTATCAAAGACGCTATCCTTCATGTGGATGGATCAGGAGAACAATACTTGCACATGAAAGCGGGCGGAAGCAGAAGACCTGCCTCTCACGACACTGTAGACAGAAAAGAGCATTATGTTTTTCAAGATGGATCTACTGTATTCAAGTTTGCAGTAAAAAACATGGCCGATGTATCCGCAGAGATCATGGAGAAAAATAATTTGACTGCAGATGACGTCCGCTACCTAGTACCTCATCAGGCCAACAAGCGTATTATTGATGCGACAGCAAGGCGCATGGGGGTAAGCGACGAAAAAGTGATGATGACCATAGAAAAGTACGGTAACACCACTAGTGGAACTATACCGTTATGCTTGCATGAGTACGAGAGTCAATTAAAAAAGGGAGATAATCTTATATTAGCAGCCTTTGGAGGCGGCTTTACTTGGGGTTCCGTTTACTTAAAGTGGGCTTACGACAGCAAATAATATTTGACAAAACATTCTTATATTTGTGCTTTAATAAAAATTAATATATGGCAACAACAGCAGATTTTAGAAACGGATTGTGTCTTGAATACAATAACGACTTGTATACTATCGTAGAGTTTCAGCATGTAAAGCCTGGTAAAGGCAGTGCTTTCGTAAGAACCAAGCTAAAAAGTATTACAAGCGGTAAAGTACTAGAAAACACTTTTAATGCTGGTGTGAAAGTTACCACAGCTCGTATTGAAAGAAGGCCTCATCAGTTTTTATTTAAAGACGACTTAGGTTACCACTTTATGGATAGCTCCACTTTTGAGCAGCTATCTATTGAAGAGCGCTTAATTGATTCCCCCCAATTTCTTTCCGACGGTCAGGCTGTGGATATCATCTATCATGCGGAAACAGAAAAACCACTTAGCTGTGAACTTCCACAATTTATAGAAGCAGAAATCACCTACACTGAACCGGGAATAAAAGGCGATACGGCGACTAACGCTACAAAGCCAGCTACCCTCAATTCAGGTGCTGAGGTACAAGTACCTTTATTCATCAATGAAGGTGAGAGAATCAAAGTAGATACGCAGAAAAAAGCGTATGTAGAAAGAGTTAAAAACAAGTAATAAGCAAGAATCAACAAACAAGAAGATATGAAGGCAAAAGAAATTCAGGACCTAATCGATTATATCGCAAAGTCTGGCCTAGATGAAGTAAATATTGAAACGGAAGACTTCAAGATAAGAGTAAAGAAAAACGCTGAATACAGCGCTCCTGCACCAGTAGTAGCATCAGCTCCATCAAGCCCTGCCCCTACATCAGCGGCGGCACCAGCATCCGCGCCTGCGCCAGCTGCTGCAAGTACTCCAGCACCTAGCGAAGACAATCTTGTAGCGATAAAATCCCCAATGATCGGTACCTTCTACCGTGCTCAAAATCCTGAATCTCCCGCTTTTGCTGAAGTAGGAGACAAAGTAACAGTAGGGCAAACGGTATGTATCGTTGAAGCAATGAAGTTATTCAATGAAATTGAATCTGACATAGCAGGTACTATCGTTAAAGTACTTGTAGATAATGCTTCGCCTATTGAGTATGATCAATCATTATTTTTGGTAGATACCTCAAAATAGTTCTTCAACTAAGCTGATAATAACCCAAGGTATATATTTAGTCTTATCCATCTTTCATACACCATTTCCGTAAATGAAGATGTATAACGCTATTTGTTGGCATTATATGAGCTTTTAAATTTAGATGGAAATTAACAAGCAACTACTGTGTTTCAAAAAATATTAATTGCAAATAGAGGCGAGATTGCCCTACGTATTATTCGTACATGTAGGGAAATGGGCATTAAAACCGTAGCAGTTTACTCTACTGCTGATAAAGACAGCTTACATGTGCGCTTTGCAGATGAGGCTGTATGCATAGGCCCCGCCCCATCAAACCTAAGTTACCTTAGCATTCCAAATATCATCGCAGCGGCGGAAATCACCAACGCTGATGCGATTCACCCTGGTTATGGTTTCCTTTCGGAAAATGCTGAATTTTCTAAAGTATGCGAGGAAAATCAAATCAAGTTTATAGGTGCTAGCTCATCAATGATCGACATGATGGGAGATAAGGTAACCGCTAAAGAAACGATGAAGAAAGCTGGTGTCCCTACCATTCCTGGAAGCGATGGATTGCTCAGCAGTATTGAGGAAGGCATGGAAATAGCCAAAAAAGCAGGCTACCCAGTAATTCTAAAAGCCACGGCTGGTGGTGGTGGTAAGGGCATGAGAGTAGTTCATGACGAAAGTGGTTTTAAAAAGGCATGGGATGACGCTCGTCAAGAAGCCGGGGCGGCTTTTGGAAACCCTGAGCTATATCTCGAAAAGTTTGTTGAAGAGCCACGCCATATTGAAATTCAAATCGTAGGAGATAGCAATGGTAAGGCATGTCATCTTTCGGAGAGAGACTGTTCTATCCAAAGAAGACATCAAAAACTAATTGAAGAGACACCATCCCCATTTATGACTGACGAACTTCGCTTAAAAATGGGCGAGGCCGCTATCAAAGGGGCTGAGGCAATAGGATACGAAGGGGCTGGAACTATCGAGTTTTTGGTAGATAAGCATCGTAACTTCTTCTTCATGGAAATGAACACCCGGATACAAGTTGAGCATCCTATAACAGAAGAGGTTACCGACTACGACCTTATCAAAGAACAAATTAAAGTCGCAGCCGGAGTTTCTATATCTGGTAAGAATTATTTCCCTAAGAAACATTCTCTTGAATGCAGAATTAATGCCGAAGATCCCGGCAAAGGTTTTAGACCTAGTCCAGGTAAAATCACCAACTTGCATCTGCCTGGGGGACATGGTGTACGGGTAGATAGTCACATCTATGCTGGCTACACCATACCGCCTAACTATGATTCTATGATTGCGAAACTGATTGTAAGTGGTCAGGATAGGGAAGAGTGTATTGTGAGAATGAAAAGGGCGCTACAAGAATTTGTCATAGAAGGTATTAAAACCACTATACCATTCCATATAAAAATGATGGATGACAAAGACTTTAAAGCGGGTAATTTTACTACTAAGTTCTTAGATACCTGGGACTTCAGTGGGCTATAAATGATCAACATATCAGGTGGAATGATAACACATTTTGTCCGTAGTTGACAACATTTTTTTTAAAAGGCAGGGTCGAAATCCTGCCTTTTTTTAATGATAGCATTTATCTTTTAAATTTCAACTATGCACCCAGTAAAAGCTAAAAAACACCTCGGTCAACACTTCTTAAAAGACGAAACTGTCTCTGAAAGGATAGCTACTAGTATATCGTTTCACCAATCGGCTAAGTGCCTCATCGAGGTAGGGCCTGGTACTGGCGCCTTAAGTAAGCACTTATTAAAGCTTAATTACGAAAAGCTTTTGCTCATGGAGGTAGATAAGGAGTCTATCGCTTATCTGATTAAAAACTACGATGCTTTCACCAAAGAAAATGTGATTGAGCAGGATTTTCTTCAAGTACCAATTGAAAAACTGTGGCCCGATGTGCCATCTTTGATAGTGGTTGGCAATTTTCCTTATAACATCAGCTCTCAAATATTCTTCAAGACACTTGAGCATAAAGACCGAATAGTGGAAGTGGTGGGAATGTTGCAAAAAGAAGTTGCACGTCGCATATGCTCACCACCTGGCAGTAAAGAATACGGGATTCTAAGTGTGTTGCTTCAAGCGTGGTACGAAGTAGAGTATCTTTTTGAGGTACCTCCTACTGCCTTCATTCCACCTCCAAAAGTAGACTCAGCCGTAATAAGATTGCGTAGAAAAGACAATATAAATCTTGGATGTGATGAGAAGTTAATGAAGCAGGTGGTAAAAATGGCATTCAACCAAAGACGTAAAACCTTGAGAAATGCCCTTGGGGCATATGCTAAGCCTATGCAAGAACAGGAAATAGCTTATGACTGGTTTCAGAAACGAGCGGAGCAATTAAGTTGGCAAGATTTTGTGAAAGTAACTTTAGATATTGAAAAATTTATTTCAACATGATAGACTTGAAAGTTTTAATTGTAGACAATGTCCATGAAAGTGTCATAGAAATGCTTCGATCCGCTGATGTTGAGGTGGATTATCAGCCTGATATTGATAGAAAAAATATTAAAAGCCGACTTTCGTCTTATGATGTGATGGTAATACGGAGTAAAACTAGGGTTGATGCCGAACTTTTGCAAAATAAAGGCAAATTAAAACTTGTGGTAAGAGCAGGAAGTGGTATTGAAAATATGGATAAAGCTGCCTTTAAGGCTGCGGGAGTTGATCTTCAAAATACTCCAGAAGGAAATATGGACGCTGTAGCCGAGCACAGTATGGGAATGATTCTTTCTTTACTCCATCATATCCATCGTGCACACTGGCAAATCAGATCACTTCAGTTTTTAAGAGAAGAGAATAGAGGGGTCGAGCTTATGAATAAAACGGTGGGTATTATCGGTTACGGTTGGATGGGGCGTGCACTTGCTCGAAGATTGAAAAGCTTTGGGTGCAGAGTACTAGCTTACGATAAGTACTTATCGAATTATGGTGACGATTATGCTCAAGAAAGTAGTTTAGAAAAAATACAATCAGAGGCAGATATTCTAAGTATTCATTTACCGCTCACGACTGAAACAGAAAAGATGGTAGATGATTCTTTTATTGTTGGCTTCGCAAAACCATTTTACTTAATCAACACATCAAGGGGAGAGATTGTGAACACGGAGCATTTGATAGAAGCCTTAGAAAATGGCAAAATAAAGGGTGCGGCTCTTGATGTCTTCGAAAATGAGCGGTTTGACAATTTAAACTCTACTGAGAAAAAACAGATCGAGCATTTAAGTCATCATGAAAATGTGATCCTTACTCCTCATATTGCAGGTTGGACCCATGAGTCAAATGAGAAAATAAACGTCGCCGTAGTCCAGCGAATCAAAGACTATTTTTCGATAGCTAAATAGGCAAAAAAAAGTATATTATATTGAGAATCACTACTGTCCGGTAAAAAATTTAAACTGGGCTAGATCTATTTAAGACTAAC
>JAFIEW010000159.1 GCA_020832375.1 Cyclobacteriaceae bacterium | reverse complement strand
GCATAACTTAAGAATAAATTTTAGAGCTTTATAAATAAATTCGTGATAACCATTAATAAGCTTCTTGAAAATTATCTTTTTTTTCATCAATTAAAACAAGCGAAGCTTGTGCCGCCTAGAATCTGCAGTACTTGGGACTTTTTAAGCAAGCCCTAATTATTCAGAGGATATGTTTTTAAGGGTTATATTGAGTAAGCATGAGCCTAATATCCCTCGTTTTTTTAAGACAATTAAGATTTGTTGTTAAGCTATTTTGCCATATTTTATGTCATTTCTTTTTAGTTAATAGCTATACTCCTTCGGCTAGTTAATGTTTTATTTAACATTACTTGGTTGTTGTTCAAATGAGGGTCAAAGCTTTCTTCATCTCATTTAAATATTTTACATTTCCACTCATGTAAAACTAACTTTTTTATACAATAACAATAATATTCTTCTAGTAACAGCTATTTCGGTACTATCTTGCGTAATCTATCTAAAATTATTAACGATTCTTATGTATTTATACTAACCGTAAGATTGTAGATCAAAATTTTCTTTATAATTATTTATTTACAACCGTCTTTAGTAGGGTGAATTCATCTATTTATAAGGTTTATATATGTTGAGTTGAAATAGTATATCTTTAAATACAAAATTATTAGAATTATCTTTTGGCTTTAACTGAAAGTGTTGTTTTTCAATAATTTAATACCACTTTGCTCTTTCCCACCTATCTAAAATCGGTTCCTTTCCACCTGCCACTTCCTCATATTTGGAGATTGAAATTTATTCAAACTTTAACAAACACCTATGAAGAAAGTAATTTTACTAGCGTTTGGATTTCTTTTTGGCATTACTGCCATAAGTTATGCCCAAACCAGAACAGTAACGGGAACAGTTACTTCGGATGACTCCCCAGAGGGGCTTCCCGGAGTTAGTGTGCAAGTGAAAGGCACTGGTATTGGTACTACTACAAATTTAGATGGAGAATACTCTTTAAGGGTAGATGATTCCGATGTAGTACTAGTTTTTAGTTTTATTGGCTATACTCGTGAAGAGGTAGTGGTGGGTAACCGCTCTGTAATTGACATGGTCATGGTGCCCGATGTACAAACCCTATCAGAAGTTGTTGTTGTTGGTTTTGGTGAGCAAAGCCGAAGAAAATTGACCGGATCCGTAGCCACTGTTAGTGGTGATCAAATCAAAGAATTTTCTGCGGTCAATTTTGAAAATGCTATTCAAGGTAGACAAGCAGGTGTTCAGGTCAATGCAGCAAGTGGTCTACTGGGAGCACCAGTTACCGTAAGAGTAAGAGGTAATTCCTCAATTAGTGGATCGAATCAACCTTTATTTGTTATAGACGGAATTCCGATTTCATCTAACAATACTGGATCAGCTCTTGGAGGTCCTGGTACCAACTCTCTATCCAATTTGAACCCTAATGACATTGAGTCTATAGAAGTTTTAAAAGATGCTTCAGCTGCTGCCATATATGGTGCTCGTGGTTCTAATGGAGTAGTGTTAATAACTACCAAAAGAGGTAAAGAAGGTAAGCCTACCATTCAAATTGATACACAGGTGGGTGTTAATTCAGCTACAAACCTTTTAGATATGATGAATGGTGAAGAGTACACCCGAGTGATGAATTACTCCTTCAATCGTGCTGGTTTCGGCGAAGATTTCTTAGGTAATCCAGCCGATGCCGCTAATACCAATTGGTTGGATTTAGTTACTCGTGATGGTATTTTTCATGAAACGAATGCAAGCATCTCAGGTGGTGATTCAAACACTAAATACTTTGCTTCCATCACCTACAGAGATGAGGAAGGATATATTCAAGGGAATAATCTGGAGAGATTCAATACTCGCTTAAATTTAGATCAAAAAATTAATGATCGTGCTAGAATGGGGATTAGTATCAATGCCTCTAGATCGATCAATGAAAGAGTAGGTCAAGACAATGCAGTATTAGCGCCTTTGACTTACGGAACATTGATGTTTCCAAATGTTATAAAAAGAAATCCTGATGGTAGCCCTAATACTAGCATCGCTCCAAACCCAGCACCTCAGTTTAATGGTAACCCATTAACAAACCTAGAGGGGAATCGCTTTGAAACGACCATCAATCAAATTATAGGTACTACTTATTTAGAATATGACATCCTTCCAAATTTGGTGTTTAGGACTGAAATGGGGGTAGACGTGTTTCAAATTCAAGAAATCAATAGAGAAGGTTCACTGACCACAGGTGGTTTTGCCAATAGAGGTCAAGGATTAGCATCTAATGTTCAAAGGATGAATTGGAATTCCAATACTACTTTATCCTACATCAAAGAATTAGGTAGAGGTGAGCTAACTGCTACTCTAGGGATGCAAATCCAAGAAGAGGTGTTAACTTCTCAAAATGTATTCGGAAACCAATTCCCTTCTGACGATTTACCAACATTGGCTAGTGCAGCAGAAATAACGGGCGGTACTAGTTCCATTACTTCTTTTGCCTTTGATGCTTATTTCACTCGTTTGAACTATAGCATTGATGATAAGTATATCTTCCAAGTTACGGGTAGATATGAAGGTTCTTCTAGATTCGGTTCTGATGTGCGTTATGGATTCTTCCCTTCTGCATCAGGTGCTTGGATCATCTCAGATGAAGCTTTTATGGCAGCATCACCTTTCAGTTTCTTAAAGTTAAGATCTAGTATAGGTATTACGGGTAATGCTGACGGTATAGGCAACTTCCCCGCTCTTGGATTAGCATCAGCGGGTTTCAATTTTAATCTCATCCCAGGCTTTGCACCTGCTCAATTAGCAAATGAAAACTTGCAGTGGGAAACTACTAGAATGACAGATATCGCTGTTGAATACGGATTCTTTAATAATAGACTAAGAGGTAGTGTAGGTTTCTTTGATAACTTCACTTCTGATCTTTTGCTTGCAACACCTATCCCAGCAACAAGCGGTTTTACGACCTTTACTGAAAACACAGCTTCAGTTTCAAACCGTGGTATCGAGATAGACTTATCCTTTGCTGCAATTGAAGGAAATAATTTTTCTTGGAATACTTCATTCAACGCGACTTGGTTAAGAAATAATGTTGAAAGTTTAGGTGGGAATGAGGATATCATCACCGGTGCAAATATAGTAAGAGAAGGTCATCCGCTAGGAGCCCACTTTTTAGTGGAATATGCTGGTGTAGACCCTGCAAATGGTGATGCCTTATTCTTTGATTTGGAGGGAAATGTTACTAACCAACACTCACTAGCAAACAGACAAGTACTAGGCAATCCATTCCCTGAGTGGTTCGGTGGATTTAACAATAACTTCCAGTATAAAAACTGGTCTCTAGACGTCTTGTTTACCTATGAAACAGGTCATGATATCTACAATGCTGGTGGTCCATTCTCTCAGTCCAATGGTACAAGTATCTGGAACTTAGAAAGAAGCCAATTGAACCATTGGACACCTGAGAACACCATAACTGATGTTCCAGAACCTAGATTCCAGGCGAATAACGGACAGCAGGCGTCCTCTAGATTCCTCGAAGATGGTTCTTTCCTAAGGTTAAGAAATGTCACTCTTGCTCGTAACTTTCAATTAGGCAATACCAACTTAAGAGCCTATGTGTCAGGTCAAAACTTATTGACTTTCACTAACTTCACAGGTTTTGATCCAGAGGCAAGTCAGTTTGCGCAAGTAGGGATACAACAAGGTGTGCAGTTTTTTACACCACCACTAGCGCGCATGGTAATGGGTGGTATTAATTTGACCTTTTAATCAAGAATGGAAATCACTATGAAAAAAATAAAATATTATATAATTATCTTGTTCACCTTCTACTTCTCAGCATGTAGTATTTTAGATGAGCAAGAAGCGCTACAAGAGCTTCCTTTTGAAGAGGCTTACGCTACTTCGGCAAATATTCAATCTGCCTTAGTCGGAGCTTATGCAAGAATCCAAAACGGTACTAGTGCCGCGCCAATGGGTGCAGACTTCACCCTTTACGGTGATATCATTGCGGACAATGCCCGCTTTGTTGGTTCATTTGTTACTTTGCAGCAAATCAATATTCACGAAATGATTCCTGATAATGCCTCTATTGGCGGCACTTGGATAGAATCATACCGTGCGATTAATGCGGTCAATATAATCATTGACAGATTAGATAATTTTGATCCGAATGACCCTAATGACGATGGTTCAATTGCAGATATTGTTGATGAAGTGAAAGGACAAAGCCTTGCACTACGCGCAATTTTACATTTTGAATTGGTAAGACTTTATGGTCAAAGACCAATCAACGTAGACCCTAATGCATTAGGTATTCCTTATATCAGAAGGGGGGCATTGGATCTAGATCAAGTAGAGAATGATACTAGAAACACAGTTGGTGAAGTTTATGAGCTCATAGAAGAGGATTTACTCGAAGCGCTTGACCTTATCGGTGGATTTTCTGGACCAGGAAGGGTAGATGCTAACGTCATAAGAGGTTATTTGATGCGTCATGCATTGATGCAAAACAACTACACTCAAGCCGAGCAATATGCTGATGCTATTATTAATTCCGGTGCTTACAGCCTAAATGATGAAGTGACTGATTTCTTTGAAAATGAACTTTCGGGCGAATCCATCTGGGAAATCCTTCATAATCCGCAAGATAATCCAGGTGTAAATGATGCTTTGACTACTTTTTATAATGTTAATGGTAGAGATGACATAAGAGTTACCAACTCATATATCCAGTCTTTTGAAGAAAATATTCTACCTGCACAAAGATCCTCAATAGAGGCAGTAGGAGATAGTATTGTGATTCTTGACGATAGAAGAGAATTACTGTTGCTCGATCTCTTCAATGCTGATGGAGAATTGACTGGTACTGTAACACAAAAATACAACCAGCCAGCAAACAATGATGATAATGCGCCTATTATGAGATATGCCGATGTGCTACTTGTAAAAGCCGAGATGTTGGTTAGAAACACACAGTCTGTAAGTCAAGATGCGATAGATATTTTAAATCAGTTGAGATCAAGGGCTTTAAGAGTTGTAGAATTCAATGAAATTGCAGAGGGAGAGTTTTCTCAAACGGAGAGAACTGACCTTTTAGACAATCTTTTGTATACAACTGCTGACTTTAGCTCAGCTGATGACCTTTTGAATGCTATTTTATTAGAAAGAAGAATAGAATTAGCTTTTGAAGGACATCGTTACCATGATCTTGTAAGACTGGGAGAAGATGTTTTAATCGCCTCGCCATCAGAAGATGTATTCACTCCAGTAGGAGCTGATGGCTTAGCCTTCCCAATTCCACAGCGTGAAATTGATGCGAACCCTGAAATGGTACAAAACTTAGGTTATTAAGAAATCATGATTTAATATTTTAAAAAAGAGGCTTCGGCCTCTTTTTTTGTTTGAAATCAATCTTTAGATAGCTATTCTAAAAAATAATTTTCATATCATTAGCCTTGACTTACCTGACTTAATCTCATTTTCTCTAAAGATTTATATGCTTATCCGCTTAACTACATAAATAGATATACGCACTGAAAAGATACAG
>JAFIEW010000001.1 GCA_020832375.1 Cyclobacteriaceae bacterium | reverse complement strand
ATTCAACTTCTTGGACAACTTGCAATTTAAACGATAAACTGTAATCTTTCTGAGTTTTTTTATCAATTAGAACATGTCTAGTTAACTATCCCTTCAAATTTGTATTTATAGAATTCTCTGATGGCATCAGATAAACTTAGTTCGCTTCCTCTAAGAAATGCAGGGTTTACCAATTCGTGTATCATAAGTCTATCGGTTGCCAAGAGTACGTGGATATTTACGTGCTTGAAGATTTCCAATTCTATTCCTCGAATGTAGTACTGGTGAAGTTTTTCTGTGATTTCGTTTACGAAGGATGTAATTCTGTCCCATTGTGATGGAAATAGAATTTGTAAGTCTTCGAGAAATTCAGGGCTCAAGTTTTCTAGCTTTTCACCGAAGAACACAGCTGTATCAAGTAGTCTTTTTGTATATTCTCGATCTTCATTTTCAATATAAAATTTATACATCTCTAGCTCATCAAGAATAATATCTAAAATAGATTCCACGATTTCGTCTTTAGATCGATAATACTTGTAGAGCGTGGCTTTGCTCGTTTGAAGATAATCAGCAACCTGATCCATATTATAGGCCTTAATTCCTTTTTCGAAAAAAAGCGCAATTAACTGTTCAGCCCATTCTTGCTTTTTACTATCATCTTCAATTCGTGATTTTTCTATTGATTTTCTTCCCATGTATTTTATGCTGTGTGTAGTAATTGACTAAAAACTTTACTTTGATAAAGGTTATTTTTTACCAATTTAATCTTAATGTAAAAAGAATACTTTACTATAAATAATTGTGACCTTGCTAGTATTTATAACTTTTGGCAAATCATCATCGGCCAAATTAACTCAAAAAACCATAGTAAAGTTAACACGCTAATGTTGTTTTAAAAAAGGGATGATACATACATAGATCCATAGGCCTTATTTGCATTAAAAAATCAATTGTTTAGCTTCAATCAATAGTTTAATCATGATAAGCACGTTTCTACTTTTGGCTGACACGATCTTGTTTTTTATACATTAATTTACTGCTGTCGTTTAAATTAGGAATTACAACCCTTACCGTAGTACTTAATTTAGGTACACTGCTAAGTTCTATAAACCCTCCTAACTTCTCCACTGCATTTTTTACAATATATAAGCCTAATCCACTACTGTCTTTACTGGCTGACCCTTTATAAAACATATCAAAAACCTTTCCGATCTCATCATTTTCGATTCCGATTCCGTTGTCTTGTATGTCAATGATTGTATCAGAGGCCAATTTTTTGATTCTAACCTTTATTTCAAAGCATTCATTGGAAGTGTTGCGATATTTTATTGAGTTGGATATAATATTGGAAAATATTATTTTGATTCGACTTTTGTCAGTATATGATAGTCCGTCTTCTTCACCACAAAAGCTAAGTCTAGATTTTGGAATTTTTTCCTGATCTAGTAAATCTTCAAATATTTCTTCTATCGTCTTTTTTAGATCTACACCCTCATAGTCTACCACTGTTCGAGAATTACGAGATAGCTCAATAACGTCTTTTATAAAGTCCATGAGTCTTTCTACTCTTCCTCTAATAAGCGTAAAGTATTTATTAGATTTCTCGTCTTTGACTTCATAGTTGGCTAAATTCACCAAACCCATTATAGTAGTAAGAGGGGCTTTCAAATCATGAGACGCACTGTACACGAAATAGTCTAACTCCTCGTTGGCTTTGGCAAGTTTGGTGTTTTTCTCTTTAAGTTCTTTTTGCGCTGCATTTAAATTATTAATTACCTCTCCATTCATTTCATTCATGTGATGTAAACTAAACACAATGGTGAAAATTGAAATTGCTAGGTTGACAAGATAGGAACTCGCTTCGGCCTTTCCTTCGGTCCAGTTTATTTCTCCAAAAGGCTGAAAGTCTGTAATGTGTAAGGTGCCCAGCAAAAAGACGAGATAGGCTAAAGAGGCATATTTTAGTACTGTTTCATCCTGGTTGAAGATTAAGAATGTAACCACCATCAACGGAAAGAAAATGAAGTGTACACCACTGCTCTGTGGTACGACTGCCGTTGCTAAAAATAAAGCACCATTGATGATGATAATGAACAAAACTTTAGCTAGTACGAACCGTCCGCTTTCATTAAGGATATAAATGGAAATAAAGATGATCAAAAGAATAAAATCTAATATCATCCCTTTAAAATTGAATAAAATTAGATCATTAGTGAGCTGTACTGCAGAACCCAAGAAGCCAATCATTGAAAATTGGGTCAGCAATATGGCAGATCGGTTTTCAAATGTCCGCTCGATGGTAGACCAGCTTGAAGGTCGAAATAGATTCATTCAAAAGAGATATGTAATAATTATTAATAAATTCTACTGTAAAAGTGACTTTTTTTGATGCAAAAAAAAAGTATATAGCATAAAAGCTTTCATTAAAATTTATGCATATCGGTTATAAAAGAATTTAAATGATATTTTTTCTGCTTTAAGTACATTGTGTGCCTTCAAAACAGGAACCGCTATGCCATATTCCTTTCATCTTGTTTATGATGTAATTTATGAAGTTGAAATCAAATAATAAACGCGCTTTATTTATTAAACCCTTAGTTTCGGTATTCCTTTTAATAATTGTTTAGTTTTGATTTTAAGAAACTCGCCATTTTTGGCATGAGTGAAAACTATACTTTAATCGTATTATATTATCTATGGATTTATTTTGGATCTTACTCTTGGTGGTGCTTCAGATTGGTTTCATTTTCGGATTGGTCTACTTTTTCCGAATCCAGTTTATCCGTTTTATCTCTGAGGCGATGCAGAAAGAGGTAAAAAAAGAGATGTCGCAGTTTCGAGTAGAGTTTAATAGCCAAGCGAAAGCTGATCGCTCTGAGTTACAGGAAAATTTTCATCGCCTGAGTATGAGTCTCAATGAAAATGCATTTTCTCTCAATGCAATGATCAAAGACCAACTGGACCTCATCAATAAAGATAGTGCTCAGGATCGTAGTCGTACTCAAGAGATACTTCGCACTGCTCTTAGCCATTTCAAAGACGGCTTTGATGAGCAGATGAAGTCTTTTAAGGAGCTCCAAAACCAAAAGTTTGATAGTTTAGAAAAACATCAAGCAGACTTGGTCTTGAAAACAGAAAAGCAGCTAGATACTATAAGAGAGACCGTAGATGAGAAATTGAACAAAACACTCAATGATCGGCTTTCACAAACTTTTAAAACAGTAGGACAGCAGCTTGAATCCGTTCAGCAAGGACTAGGGGAAATGAAAAACCTTGCTCAAGACGTGGGAGGGCTCAAACGAGTGCTTTCTAACGTAAAAAATCGCGGTAGCATGGGCGAGGTACAATTGCAGCGATTGCTTGAGCATCTACTAGCGCCAGCTCAGTACCAAAGTAATGTGCGCATCAACCCTCATTCTACTGAGCAAGTAGAATATGCTATTGTTTTGCCAGGTAGAGAAAATGATTCGCCTATTTTCCTACCAATAGATGCAAAGTTTCCGGCAGACACCTACGAACATTTGCTAAATGCCTATGAAGAGGCTGATCAAGACCGTATTAAAAAGGCTCAAGATGCTTTCGAACGAGCAATAAAGGCGATGGCAAAAGACATTTCTTCTAAATATGTACATCCCCCGTATAGTACTGATTTTGGGATTATGTTTTTACCTTTTGAGGGGCTATATGCCGAGGTTATTCGTAGTCCTCACTTGTTGGAAACGCTACAGCGTGACTATCATATCATCGTGACAGGGCCTACTACACTTGCTGCTCTCTTGAATAGTTTACAAATGGGATTCCGAACATTAGCCATAGAAAAGCGCAGTTCTGAAGTTTGGAAAACGCTAGCATCGGTAAAAAAGGAATTCGCCAATTTTGGCGACTTAATAGAAAAGGCAAGAAAAAATATCAATACCGGTATGAAGCAGCTAGATGAGCTAGGTGGGGTACGTACTCGTGCTATTGAGAGGCAGCTGAAAGAGGTGAGTGCTGATGAGGTGGTGAAAAAAATAAAGGAATAGGGGTGAAATTTATCTCATTTATGGACTTAAATACATTTTTCCAGCGCTAGCAACCTTTATATCCCTATCTGTAGGATTATACAATCAGCTTTAAATAGGGGCAGTATGCTATATTTTTACGGAAAGTTATACTTGGGTGAAACAGCTATTGAAAGAGCGCTACTTTAGCGTGAAAAACAAAACCCATTTTTTTAAAAGCTTGCCTAGCAGCAGGTTATATTCAAAGCGAGGTAAGTGTGACATTTATTAGTCCTGATACAGAAACACCTGGCTTAGTACCGTCCATGCAGCATCTTTGTTTATCATAAACACTACACAGAGGTTTACCCATCGCTATGTAATGCCCTACTTTCAGCGCTGTATTTAAATAAGTTGGTTTTGATAAAGGCAATCATTTTAAAGCAAAACAGTCTATTTAAGTTTTGTATACTAGTGGATAAGCATACAATATCAACTACAAATAACGGACTAAATAAATTGTGTTTGGTATGTGGCAAAGAGTTTCGCGATAAGAATTATGATCATCTGTTTGATCACCATAAAATTCAATCTTTGGTTTTATATATTTATACCATTTTTATTGGGTATCGCCCTCATGGGTTTTGTTATAGCTACACTCACTATCCAGAGCTAAAGCGGAAGCCTATCAATACTTTAATGAAGTAAACTTGAGCAGTCCAATTCATCTATTTTTCAATATATAGTTTAATTACGCTTTTTTGTGGGATGATCATGTATCTCTGTTCTTTTACTCTCGAGATTTAATTCGTTCTCTTTTACTCATTGATTGATGAAGTTTATCTTAATAAGCCGGGCTTAACCCATTCAATTCTAAAAGCCACCAATAAATATATTCCTGCATGGTTTTTGTTATGTTTTGACTTTGTAGTGCCGTAGCCTTTTTTATTCATTAAAGCATAAAGGTTAAATCACCACTTCATCCCTCGCAAAATAAGATTTTGTTAAGATCATTTTACCATGATTTTCTATATATTTGATCTTCAATTAGATTAAGAAAACCCGCAGCTTGCTTATGAGATATCAATACACACTTTACTTTCTTATTTTAATGATTTTACTTGGTTCTTGTACAGGCAAGAGGCGGGTCCTTAGAGAGGGTGCAGAGCTGATGGCCCGTAGCAACTTCAAAGAGGCAGGGGAAGTTTTTATTAGCCATTTAAGTCGCCGTCCGCAAGATTCCGAAATTAGGGCGGTATTGCTGCAAGCCTCACAGCGGTATATGCAAGAAAGCGAAAATAGGATCAGTCGAGAGTTTAATCGCTCGCGCCATAACGAGGTGGTCTATGCATTTACAGAGCTTGATGAATTTGTAAATCGAGCTAATGCTGTGGGAGCCAATTTGAGAATTGATGGTGGATTAAGACGCAATTTTGAGAATTCGCTGGATATCTTTTTAGATGAGCGATATGCAAGAGGGCAAGCTCTTATTGCTCAAGGACGCTTTCAGTTGGCTGAGGAGGTGTTCTCAGAAGTAAATCGCTTTCAACCAGGTTTCAGAAATACTGATCAGTATCTCAATAAAGCAACCAATGAGCCACTATATCAAAGTGGTAATCGTCACTTCAATGCGGGTCGCTTTATGGATGCTTTTCGTGATTGGAAACGTGCTGACCTAGACTACAAAGACGTGAGAGATCGCATGGACCAAGCGCTGAATGAACGCTACAAAGAAGGAAAGCTCTTTTTGATGAATGAAAATTTCCGTGATGCCGCAAGGGCTTTTTCAGATGTATCGCAAGAGGCGCCCAACTTTTTGGAAGTACGAAGTTTGCTAATAGAAGCGGTCAATGAGCCCAAGTACAGACAGGCTCAAATCGATCTATCAGCAAGCCGCTGCCGTACAGCTTTCCTTCTACTTGAGGAAGTACAGGAGCATTCAGGAGGTTATAAAAATTCAGCTAGATTACGCAGCGAAGCCCTTGAATGCGCTCGATATCCTATTGCCATTTGGGTCGAACCCTCCAATCAGGCCAGTGCTATGCAACGACAGGTCGAAAACGCTATTGTAGAGGGTATTCTTGCTCAGCAGAGTCCTTTTGTGGAGATTACCAATTTAGGACAAGTTGCCAATCGTGCGGTGATTGGTCGCTCGCTTTCTTCAGCAACAGGCCTGAGAGGTACTCAGCTAAATAATTTCCGAAATCAGTTCTCGCGAATGAATGTAAGAGCAGTTCTGTTTGTGGACTTACAAGAAGTCAATACAGTAGCGGGGCGGCAGCAGGAGCGTGAGCGACAGGGTGTTGAACAGGTCGTTAGAAGAAGTAGGGCGGGAGCGGACTCAATCATTGAGCGCACCGTTCAGTACCAAGAAATAAGCCAGCGATTTGAGGGTAGGATAAATTTCACCTATCGCCTAGTTGACGTCTCTTCGGGAAATGTACTCTTGCAAAGAACCGTAAGAGATCAAAACCAGCAAGACTGGACCTATGCAAGGTTCAGGGGAAATAGTCGGCAGCTTTACCCAGCCCGAGTGAGAAACGGTGTGGTCACCAGAGATCAAAATGGCTTTAACCAGCTTCAGGAATTGCTCAACAGACCAGCACAGATTCCTACCGAAACGCTCATTCAGGATTTGCTTGAAACCAATGCTCTCAATGTAGCTAGAGAGCTTGTCTCATTCAACCCTGATCGATGATTTATTTTATCGGAATGAGAATGCAGGACAGTATACTAAGCGAATCAAATATCGAAATAAGGGCATGTGCCAGCTTTTTAAAAAAAAATTAAGCTATTAAGTAGTAGATAAGTTTATATGGAGAAATTGGAATACCACTATGCAATCAATCAAATGAAATACGGAAAAGGCTTTTATCAATTGATATTTTTGCTATTCGTTTTATTTTTGGTGGGTTGTGCTTCAAGCAGGCAGCCTAGCTTTGAAGAGCAGATGAAAGGCGCACCAGATTGGGTAAGAAGAACACCAAGTCAACCAGGCTTTTTTCAAGGGGTAGGTACTGCAACTAAGTCAGGCAACTCGGATTTTAGAGAGCAAGCACAAAATAACGCCCTCAATGAGTTGGCCAATAGTATTTCGGTCAATGTTTCTTCCGAATCGGTATTGAATAGCTTTCAGCTTGATGCTAGCTTTAGTGAGATGTATCGACGTGAATCTCGTATTTCTAGCGCACGCCTTTTAGAAGGTTATGAGTTGGTAGACACTTGGGAAAATCAGAATCAGTTTTGGGTATACTACCGGCTGTCGCAAAGCAAGTATAATCAAATTAGAGAGGAACGTCTTGAAAGAGCAAAAAGTGAATCTTTAGCTAAATTCAGAGAGGCGCAGCAGCTTCAAGAACGTTCAAATTTTGCTGATGCCTTCCGATCTTATGTGCAAGCTTTCGATGCTATAGGAGATTTTCTTGGTGAAAATATCACCTATTCAGATAGGGGTGTAGAAAGCCCTTATGGAGTTCATCTTTCTCAGGCCTTTGCAGACTTGATACGGGCAATAGAAATTAAGTTTCCTGATGCTGGTATGAGTTATCGATGGGGTAGTCAAAGTGAGCCCATACAAATCAACGTGAGAGTAATAGATGAAAAAGGTAGTCCTTTAAGTAATATTCCCATAATAACTAGAGTGAGCTGGATGCCAGGTACTACACTAGATTATCAGTCCGATCGCTCGGGCAATGTACGTATTAGGGCAAATGCTATCAATAGTCGTCGTAGGGAGGAGGAAGTAAGCTGTCGTTTGGATATCAATCGGATGCTTCGCTCGAGTAATAGTGGCGAAATAGTAAGGAGGGTAGTGCAGCAGCTCAACACAGAAAACTATGTGTATCCAATCCGAGTGGAAGCCCCTAGCTTTTATTTCAGTATCGACCGTCAATATAGAAGGCCTGAACTGGCGTTGCATACCGTTGAAAACGAATTGAGTAGATTACTTACCTCTGAAAATTTCAATACGGTAGGAGAAGTCAGGCAATCAGATTATAGATTGAGATTAGTGCTTCAAAACCCTCGAGAAAATCAATCGAATGGCAGGTTTTCTTTTCAATCTGATGTAGAGTTGATTGTAGAAAATGCTAAGGGCGCTCAAATATATCGCCAACAAGAAAGAGGCCTAAGCGGCGTATCAAATAGTAAAAGTCAAGCAGAAGAAGAATTCGTAAATGTATTGATCGCAAGGCTTAGAATTGGTCTTTTTCCAAATATGGTTAAAGCTGTTTTTTAACGATTTGATCTTTTCTCATCAAATTGAAGATTTTTAAAAAAGCAAACACCTTTTAGAAGCAATCGTTTTTATTTAAAATTATTTTTTGTCTAGACGGATGTACTGAGATAGCAAAATCATTTTAGATGATGATTGAGTGATATAATCGACATCAATAGAGACAAGAGATTATATTGAGTCTATCCTTATTAAATTTAGTAATATTCTTTTTATTTTACCTAAGGAATGATATTTTTGCGCAAACTTAATCTAACCTAATTATAAATTATGGCGGCAGATGAAAAAATTGGGTATTCTGACTCTGAGCTAAAAGAGTTTGAGGAATTGATCCAAACAAAACTGGAAAAGGCTAGAAATGAATTGTCTTTTATTAAGCAGTCGCTTAATAAAAATGATGAGGATGGTGGTTCTATTAACCTTGCAGGCAACTCTAAGGTATTAGAAGACGGTGCTGATACAGCTGAGAAAGAAAATCTTAATCAATTGGCTGCAAGGCAACAAAAATTCATCACTCAACTAGAAAATGCGTTGATTAGAATTAAGAATAAAACTTACGGAGTTTGTATCGATACGGGTAATTTAATTCCAAAGGAGCGTTTGCGTGCTGTGCCTCATACACTTCACACAATAGAAGCAAAACTCAACAAGCGATAATTTAATAGATAGCCGCCTTAAGTAACTTTTTGGCGGCTTATATTTTTACAACTACCTTTGCAAGCATACTTATTCTATCTCACGGAAATATTCGAACTGTTGCAATGGATTTTCTAGTCAATCATATAGAAGCTTTGATTTTTTGCTCCCCTAAGCCCATCACTATCGATGAGATGGTAAAAGTGATGGAAGAAATGTTTGAGGCTGAAATCCCAGCTGATGATGTACGGCAAGCAGTAGATACACTTATTGGCAAATTTAAAGTTGATGACTTTGCCTTTGAAATCGTACACATCGGTGGAGGTTATCAGTTCTTGACCAAGCCCGCTTACCAGACTAGTATTGGCTTGCATTTGAAGCAGCAATCTAAAAAACGACTTTCGACTTCAGCCCTAGAGACCTTATCAATTATTGCATACAAACAGCCAATTACCAAGTCGGAGGCTGAGGCCATTCGTGGCGTTAGTTGTGACTACGCGATACAAAAACTATTGGAAAAAGAATTGATAGTAATCAAAGGGAAGTCAGATGCGATTGGTCGACCACTTCTCTATGCTACCAGTGATAAATTCATGGAGTATTTCGGCATCAATAGTCTTCAGGAGTTACCTAGCCCAAAAGATTTTGCCAAAGAAGAAAATCAAATCGGTGAGTCGCAGGAGGAAGCTGATTAGTCTTCTCATCCCATGAAAAATCAATTTCGGAAACTAATAAGGCTTATTATTTCTTTTCAATAGAGTACCAGCTCTCAGATAAAAGTATTTTAAGACTAAGGCGTAAGGATTATTGATTATTTGCCATTTTTTTCACAAACCTTTCCTTGTTTTTCAAGTATTTAACATGATAGTACCATCTATTTAATGTTCCCATTTATAATACACACCTATGAGTTCACTCACCACAAAAGACAAGGCTAGAATAGAACAGCTTATTGATAATATTCGTCCTCTTCAAACTCGATTGTATCAACATGAGCTTTATGCAGCGCTAAATTCCATAGATGACTTAAAGTTTTTTACTGAACGTCATGTGTATGCAGTTTGGGACTTTATGTCGTTGCTGAAGTCGCTTCAAATCGGCCTGACATCGGTAAGCCTGCCGTGGGTACCGAAAGGATCTGGTGAAACACGCTATTTGATCAATGAGATAGTGACTGGAGAAGAAAGTGATGAACTGCCTGACGGTAGAAGGTTAAGCCACTTCGAAATGTATCTAGAGTCAATGCGGGCTTTAGGAGCTTCTACTTCTTCAATAGAAGACTTTAGTGCAGGACTTAGTGCGGGGTTTGCTGTTCAGCAGGCACTGCATAAAGCGAAGGCTCCTGAAGAGGCGGCTCGATTCGTCAAAGATACTTTTAGGATGATTGAGCAGAAGTCACTTCACGAGCAAGCAGCAGCATTTACATTCGGAAGGGAAGACCTGATACCCGGTATGTTTATAGAGTTTGTGAAAGCACTAGGCGAGAATCATGAGGAAGTAAAACCTCTTCAATTTTATTTTGAAAGACACATTGAGGTTGATGGCGGTCATCACTCAGAGTTGGCTTATAAGATGACAGCTGAACTGTGTGGGGATGATGATTTAAAATGGCAACAAGCTGAAGAGGCTGCTAAGTTGGCACTAGAATCTCGGCTAAAACTATGGGACGCTATCAAAAATGAGCTCAATTATAATCATAGTGCTGCCTTAAGCTAAAACTAAGCATCAGATATTTTAAAAAAGCATCCAAGAGACAAAAGCCTCTTGGATGCTTTTTTTATTCATTTCCGTTGGGGTGAATATAGCTAGAGAGCGCATTTACATACTCAGAAAAAGCCTTTCTCCCTTTAGGTAGCACTTTGCAGGTAGTACGAGGGTAACTTCCTACTATCTCTTTTGTAATGGAAATGTAGTCCGCATCTTTTAGCTTATTCAATTGTACGCTTAGGTTGCCTGCAGTAGCCCCCGTTTTCTCTTTTATATAATTGAACTCCGCTTCTTTTACTCCTACCAAGAGACTCATGACTGCTAGTCTTAGTTGGGAATGAAGTAGAGGGTCTAGTTTCTCAAACATAATTATTGTGTTAGCTGCATTTATTTACCATTTCTTCCTGTTAAACAGTGTTCTATGACAGAACAAAAATTAACATTAGCTCAATGGTTTTACGCTAATTCTTCTTTTTTCTATTCATTCAAAAGTTGTTTTTAAGCATCACTATTAGCCATCTGTAACTCTTTTTTCTTTAATAGGTGTCCCGGGATGATGTAAGAAATGAAGATTGCAAGCGCTAGTACTAGCAACTGATTATCAAAGTTCATATAAGCGCTGGCCACAGCTAAAGGGAATGTCAATAAACCTGATATATATAATAGTTTGAATCCCGTTATTTTACCAGTTGTTGCGGTACCGATGCCATAAAGCAAAATTAGGAATGGGTACACTTTATCAATGCCAAGTGCAGGTGCCATAGCAATCAAACCAAAAAAGGCAAATGCTACGATTAACCAAAGGCTTCCTATAGCCTCATCGATATAGGTCTTTACTTTACTTGACTTTTGTTGCTTTGCTGCATATATCCCCGATATAATTCCGGCTATTGGCATAGTAGCCCATACAGCATATGGATGGGTAAAATTAGTTTGAGTAAGTAACAGATAGTGTACTAAGGCCGATATAAATACTAACCAACCCCAAAAAAGATAGTAAAAAGAGGCGGATTGGAATTCTCTTTGAGATTTATTCATCATCTCATGGATCATTTCTAATTGTTTTTGTGCGTCGTTCATGATAATGTTATTTAATAGTAAATGATTTATTGATGTTGTTTTTATTTGACCGGTCGATATCCAAAATAGATAAATGCTTGTATGAAAGGCATATTTAATTTTCTTTCACCAAAAGGAGTGGGACTCTCTTCGATAGTAAATCGGTATCCTGCTGTTATATTTAGATGCATAAAGTGGTTGAGTTTTTTCCATAAAGCTAATGATGGCTCAATTACCATAAAGCGGTAGCTAAGTTCATTGGCTGTAAATCCGCCACTACCAAATAAGGACTCGAAACCCCACTGCCACGAACCGATTTTCTTTGCGTGTGTGTATCCAGATACTAAACCTCCATAGCCTAAACTTGTAATGCTTTGTTCATTACCATCGAATACTCCAAGTGGATAGCTGTTAATGCTACCAAGGCCGCGCCCACCAAGATGGAAGTTTTTGTCCACCTGCCAAGCGCCACCTCCTCCAAAAAGTAAGATACCACCATTTGAACCAGCGTCGTACTTCGGTCCGAACCCTCCGAATCCTCCTTGCGCTTTAGCATGTTTTAAGCCTAGAAGCGCTAAGAAAATTAAGATTATGTATTTGTTTTTCATAAGGCAAACCACTTTATTTTATAAACTAGATTATTCTTAAAAACGCATCTTTTTGATGCGGCACTACAAACGTAAACCACTTTATTTTATAAACCAAATTTATGCTGACTTTTCTTTATGGCTTTAAGCATTGGATAATGTTACGCACATAAAGTTTGTTGATTTTCATAAATTTGAATGAAAAATAAATGGCATATTAATTTAGTTGTGGCATTTATTGAAATGAGAAGATAGAATAGTTTTTTCGAAAAATTAGGCAAAATGCCAATTGGATTAAATTTAGTTTTCCGTACTTATTAGCTCCTAGGCTAGCTAGTATATACATTTGCAAAGGCAGCGCCTTTGCAAATGTATAAAGAGGTTTTAAATATTAGTTGATGATAAATCACGGCCTATCAGTTTGAAATTTATTTGAAAATTGTTGCATAGGCGTCGATTAGCAGGACTGATAAAAGGAGTTATTGTGATATTCGCTGCATTTCTTCCGATGAAGCTGAGCCTGATCGATTGAGTGATTTCACATCTTTTCCTTTACTAAATCGGTAGCTGAGCGTGAACCTTACTATTCTGCTTTCCCAATTATTAAATGCGACAATATCTAAATCAGCATGCTGCGCTGTTGCAGTGATATTCATTGAATTTAAAATATCAGAGTAGTTAACTTTTGCTTGTATCTTGTTGTTGAAAAACCCATGTTGAATCCCAAAATTGATACCATAGATATTACTTACCTCAAAAATAGCGTCTATCTGTCGAGATTGATAGAATGCACTGATTTCTAATTTAGTATTAGGACTTAGGTTGATAATATTTTGTGAATTGAGTGAATAGGCGAATTGCTGATTGGTAAATTGCTCCTCCATGATTACTGAGTTGAATTCATTAAAGAAACCTACTACATTATTATTGCTCATCCACCATTGGGTGATAGACATTGGAACTGTGATAGAAGCACTAATATTGTTAAATTGATCAAAATTACCAGGAGTAGAAAAGGCTATTGGCGAATTAGGTTCTTGCACCACTATTTCACGAAAAGCATTGACCGTATGGCTATAAGAGAGATCGGTCATGATGAGATTTTTCCATGAGTGGTTGAATCCTACACGGTTGGTAAATTGAGGTTGTAATTCTGGATTACCTTTGTAAAAAGTGAAGGGGTCAAGGTAAAAAAGGAAAGGGTTAAGGCTCCTGTAGTTGGGTCTATCTAGTCTTCGGCTATAAGCAAAACCAAAAGTATGATGTTCACCAAAACTACGATTGGCTGATAATGAAGGGAACAACTCGGTATAACTTCTGCTAAACTCCTCATTTAAAGTAACGGAATTGCCTAGTGTTTCTGTGTGTTCTAATCTAAGACCTAGCTGTAATTTTGTTTTTCCGATGGTCGTATAGTAGTTACTATAAGCGGCATAGATATCTTCATCGTATATGAATTGATTGCTTCTCAATGGGTCTTTTTCAAAGAGTAAATCGTTGGTTGATATTTCGTAAAGTATGTCATTGTCAGTGCTTACTCGGCTGACTTTAAGACCTGTTTCCATTCGAGACTTTTCAGAAAAGCTTATTTCATAATCTCCCTGAAAAGATCGAATATTAATTACTGTGGGTACCTTACTTCTTATTCGCTCATTCATAGCAACTTCACCGCCTAATCCTGTGAAATAATCACTATTGATATTGTCTTGGTGGCTTTGTGAGTATTTAGAGTAATCTGCATCAAGGCTTAGTTTTGCGCGATCCGAGATTTTATACTGATAATTTAAATTATAAGTAAGGCTCAGCCAATTCATTAGTAGCTGATTACTAAAGTCTATACTTTCTATGACCTCATTGTTGGCATTAGAAATTCTCATGAAGTTGGTCATATCATTATCCTGATTCGCTCCATTGCCATTAATGAACATTCCAACGCTATGTTGGTTGTTTAGCTCAAAGTTGATTGCTGATTTAAAAGTGATGGAACGTGTACCAACCTCTTGAAGACTTGGTGAGAAAAAGCTTTGTGTTTCATTAGCTGTAGTTACTTTCCGTAAAATATTCTGCTCTCTGTAGTTATTATTTTGGTTGTAGTGAAACGAATTGTGCAGGCTAAGCTTTTTTCTTTGATAGTTAATATTCCCACCGGCGTTGCTTTTTCCGAATCTACCATACCCGACACCAGCCTGAAGAGTCCCGTTTAAACCATCTATTGCATTTTTTTTCATTTTGATGTTGAGCATCCCTGCATTTCCCTCAGCATCATATTTTGCAGAAGGGTTGTCAATCACTTCAATAGATGCTATTCCATCTGCAGCCATACCTCTTAGCATTGCGCCGAGTTCATTGGCAGATAGGAAAGTTCGCTTGCCATCAATCATTACTAGAACACCTTGTTTGCCTTTTAGACTAATGTTATCATCTTGATCGATCGATACGCCTGGTACTCTTTCGAGTACTTCCATGGCTGTACCTCCAGTGGCTAATACGCTGTTTTCCACATTGAAGATCATTTTGTCTGGTTGAATTTCTATGAGTGGTCTTGTGGCTTGTATTACTACTTCTTCAAGGGCGTTGCTTAAGTCCTCCATGGAGAAGTTCCACTGCGAATGCTGCTCTTTTCCAATGGTTATTTTTTGATTGATTGTTTGGTATCCCATCATTGACACCTCAATTTGATACTTACCAAAGGGTATTTTTTCGATTTTATAGTCTCCATTCAGACCTGAAACACCACCTTTTATCATGGAAGAATCATTTGCAGATAGTACGATAATATTTGCGTATGGTATCGGTTCTTGATTGATATCACTGATTTTACCAGAAATGGTGCTTTGAGCTAATAAGTTGCCCATTGATAGGAGGATGATGCTAAAGTAGATTGTGAATTTCATGCGTTAAATGTTTATATACTTGGTTATGTGAGTATCAATGTAATTACATATACTTTGTATAACATAGTACATGGTTATTACAAAAATCAAAAGGAAATTTATTTTGCTCTCGGCTTTATAGATGATTTTTTTGGCAAATAGTTGCTTGGTGTGGTCAGAATATAGTATTCGCCCTAAAAATTAGTATTGTTTATTGATAAAAAAATACTGGTACTAGGAAGGAAAAGGTATTGATCTTAAAATATTTTTTTGTTCAGTTGTTGGTCAAATTATTTACCTTAACAGGAGGCTTTGCAGGCCTTAAAATATATTAAAATGGAGTCTACATACAAAAGACAGTCGGCTAAAGGTTTATTTGTTAAGTATATATTGTAGATTTATTGTGATCCCAATTTTATTGTAAGGAGCAAAAGAGAATTAGCTATTCTTATCCGTTTGGTTTTTTGCTTCTAAATATTGGGTAGTTATATAGTAGCGATAGCCAAGTAGGATCATTTCCCACTTAGAAAGTCGAGTCATATCCTTATGTTTAAGACTAGGCAATATTTTTTTGTTGATTTGCGAAAGTGATTTAAAAAGGTATTTTTTCATGATTAAGGTTAATTAATGCTACCAAAGGATAAGTTTTAGTGCCATTTACATCTTGAGTATTCTTGTATATTGTTCGTTGTGAGATAATTACAAGACGGATTACAAACTTTTAAGGTTTTTTATCTGTAGTCAAAAATTAAGCTCTTAAAAAAAACAATCTAATCAATTTACCCCCTCATTCCACGTAAAAAAATTATAACTCGTAAAGATCATAGTCAGGGCCTTTACCAAATGCGATGGTTTCGCTTAAATAAAAATAATCAAGTGTATTCATATCTTTCACTTTAAAATCGTCTTCGAAGATTTCTACTACCTGGAAGTCATAAACATCACCCATATTGGTCAATCGGTACTTTTTGCCAACTCTGAGATTATTCCAATACATATCGGTTATTTTTTATTCTCATTTCAGCTAACTCAAATAAGTCTTAAATGTTATGGATATACGTATGTTGCCTGCAATCCTAGCGGGTATCCTATTGCCCAATAAAGCAATAAAAATAAGGTCCAAACGATGAGTAGAGCTATACTGTAAGGGATCATGAGTGATACGAGTGTACCTATACCTGTTTTTTTGACGTATCGCTGGCAAAAGACCACTACAAGGGGGAAGTAAGGGAGCAAAGGCGTTATGATATTTGATACAGAATCACCTACTCTATAGGCTGCTTGTGTAAGGTCTGGCGAAATACCCAACTCCATGAGCATAGGCACGAAAATAGGGCTAATAAGAGCCCACTTTACAGAAGCGGAGCCTACTAATAGATTGACAAATGCTGTTAAAAAAACAATTCCTACAATGGTAATCTCCCCAGGTAATGCCATTGCTTTTAGGTATTTAGCACCTTGTACTGCAATGAGTGTTCCGATCTTGGATTGGTCGAAAGCATATATGAAAAAGGCACAGAAAAAGGCCATTACGATGTAATAGGTCATGGTACCCATTGATTTACTCATGCCGTCGATTACATCTTTAAACTTAGAGTATGCACCCGATAAGAAACCATAGATCACCCCAGGAAGCCAAAAGATAATGAAAATTAGTGGCACTATACTACCCATGAGTGGTGCGGCAAATGAGGTAATCTCACCATTACTATCTCTGAGTGCTGAGTCGGTAGGCCATGCCCAGATGACTAAAAGGGCAATTAAGGACAACATGCTCGCTGAAGCTACCCAGAAGGCTTTTTTATCTTTTTTTGTCAATTCATCCATCGCTGGCATATCATCGATAACCTCATCTACTGGGGTATACTTCTTGAGGCGAGGCTCAATGACTTTATCTGTAATGATCCAACCAACCGCAACGACCACCACACTACTTGCTGAGGTGAAAAACCAGTTATTGAGAGGGTTAAGGCTGATATCTGGGTCACTCATACGGGCAGCCGCTTCTGTGAACGATTGTATTAAAGGGTCAATACCTGAAGGGATGAAGTTAGCACTAAATCCACCCGATACCCCAGCAAAAGCGGCTGCAATACCAGCAAGCGGGTGTCTACCCGCTGCATAGAAAATAACTCCACCCAGAGGAATCACCAAAACATAACCTGCATCTGCTGCAGTATGACTCATGATGGCTACTAAAATTAATATGGGCGTAAGAAGTGCTTTTGGGGTAAGATTAAGCAAAAGCTTAAGACCTGCATTGATGTAACCTGAGTTTTCCGCGATTCCTACCCCAAGAATTGCCACTAGTACTACTCCCATAGGAGGGAACTGAATAAAAATGCTCACCATATTAGAAAGAAAGGCAGCTAAAGCTGTACCGGTGAGTAGATTGTTGACTCGAAGTGCCTCCCCTGTACGGGGATCGTTAACGCCAAAATCAATAGGGCTTAATAGAGCTGATAACACCCAAACAATCAGCATTAGGACCAAAAAGAGAATGGCTGGGTCAGGAAGTTTATTTCCTGCTCTTTCAATGATATCTAAAAATCTCTCAACTACTGTTTTTTGGGGTTGGTTTTCCATGTATATCGCTTATTGAGTAGCTTATATAAAATTTACTACCTTTTAATTTTGGGCATAGATAGGGCAAAAATAGGAAAACAAAATTAAAGAGTACAATCTAATGTCGAAAGGCCAAGCTAAAAGCGTATAATTTATGATTATTATCAGCTTTAAGTTACTGAATTTTAGACTACTAATGGGTTTGTAAATCCATATGAGCTAGAAGCATTATGTTTATAACATACTGAATATCAACTCTTTTTAAGAGTTTTTAATCTAAGTTTTATGATAGGCCTTGTATTTAGCCGAAGTAAAATAAGCATAATAGTTAGGTCAAAATAAAGTCAAGACTCAAACAAAAGTTTATCTTTAAGGGTATAAAATTCGATTATCATAAATCAATCATATTTCGAAATCACAAATTAAGATAGATGACAGCTAAAAAAGCAATTGTTATAGGTGCGGGCTTTGCCGGAATGTCTTGTGCTACCCATCTGGCCCATAGAGGCTTTGAGGTATTGGTATTAGAAAAAAACTCTATGGCTGGGGGAAGGGCTCGTAAGTTTGAGCATGAAGGTTTTGTTTTTGACATGGGGCCTAGCTGGTATTGGATGCCTGACGTATTTGACCGCTATTTTGAATACTTTGGTCGAAAGGTATCTGATTATTACGACCTAGAGCGCTTGGATCCTAGCTACCGCATTTATTTTGGCGAAAGAGGTGAGGAGTTTGTTGATATGCCCGCAAGTATTGCAGGGCTTAAGGAATTGTTCGACCGCTATGAGCCAGGTGCGGGCGATCAGCTTCAAGAGTTTTTAGATCAAGCAGCTTATAAATACAAGGTGGGTATTAATGATTTAGTCTACCGTCCAAGCCGAAGGATTACAGAGTTTATAAGCCCTAAGCTGCTATTTGATGTGGTGAGAATGGATGTTTTCCAGTCATTTTATAAGCATGCTAGAAAGTTTTTTAAGCACCCAAGGTTGTTGGATATGGTTGAATTTCCTATTTTATTTTTGGGTGCACTACCTCAAAATACTCCGGCGCTTTACAGCTTGATGAATTATGCTGACATGGCTCTTGGTACTTGGTACCCTAAAGGGGGGATGCATAAGATTGTAGAAGGAATGGTGAAAGTAGCTGAGGAAATGGGTGTGAAGTTTATATATAACCAAGAAGTAAAGTCTTTTAATTATCACAAGGGGCACATACAAGAGGTGATCACTAGCGACGGTAAATTTATGGCCGATGTTGTTGTTGGTGGTGCTGATTATCATCATATTGATCAGTCGATTTTGACAGAAAAATATAGAAATTACAGTCCAGAATATTGGGATAAGCGGACTATGGCGCCATCGAGTCTGCTATTTTATTTGGGGGTGGATAAGAAGATAGATAATTTACTTCATCATAATCTTTTCTTTGATGAGGACTTTCAGATTCATTCTCATGAGATTTACGAGGAACCAAAATGGCCATCCAAACCACTATTTTATGCCTCTGCACCATCAAAGACAGACCCTACTGTAGCACCAGAGGGGAAAGAGAATTTATTTTTACTTGTCCCAGTGGCTCCAAATTTGGAGGATACAGAAGAAATTAGAGAAAAGTATTATCACATGATAATGGATCGTTTAGAGCGATACACCGGCACTAATATTCGAGCGAATGTAGTGTATAAAAGATCCTATGCTCATAGAGACTTCATGAGTGACTACCATGCTTTCAAAGGTAATGCTTATGGCTTAGCGAATACTTTAATGCAAACCGCAATACTGAAACCAAGCTTGAAAAATAAACATATACCAAACTTATACTATACGGGTCAGCTTACCGTTCCTGGGCCAGGAGTGCCTCCTTCTTTGATATCCGGTGAGGTGGTAGCAAAAGAAGTAGATCAAGATTTTAAGAAAGTGCCCTAATAGTTAATGAGTTAGTGAAAAAGTATGAGCCTATAAAATGAAAAGGGATTGGAAACGATCCCTTTTTTCAGTTTCTCTATTCATTCACCTACAAAATCGAAAAATATTGTTGTTTTAGATGTCTTTTTTGACATTTAAAAGCTTTCCTTTGATAAACCCAGAATATGCATTAGCAATTACATTTCGAGCGCATACTGCTTCAAAATCAATCGCTTCGCTGTATATATCGCCATCACCAGAGCGGAGCTATGCCTCAGCTAAATACTTGATTTTATTGCATTTTGTACTCTCATTACGAATCCTAACGCATAAGCCGGGATAAATATCACTTGTTTTTAGTTTCAAGACAGATGAATACATATAAGGTTAAGCCTTATAGCATCATTTTTACACTGAATGGTAGAAACTTTTAATGCAAGCAGCTAGTCGAAGTATCTCCTTATCTGATGATTTTTTTGAATATTAAAATGGGCTTGCTTAAAAGGCCCAGGTTCTGCAGATTCGAAGCGGCACAAGCTTCTCTTGTCTTATTTGATGGAAAAAATGATAAACTTCAAGAAGCTTATCTTAAGCTTTTAAATTTTTTCAAGTACAACTTACGATTCACCATAACGCCTGGTACTAAGCTATAAAATGTTGATCTAAGACATTTTCGTCGCAAGCATTTGCACTGATTTTTGATTAAAAACCGTGCACTCAAATAAATAAAGTATAAACTTTATGATTTGTTTATCAACGATTTATCTGTTTTTAAACATGCCCTAAAGAGCTGTATTGATTGAATAAACAAATTTGGTAGACTTCAAAAAAATAAAAGCGCAAATCTAATGATTTGCGCCTTTACAACCATTTAACCATCAATCAACAAATATTCTTTATGCATACTGCGTTAGTTTAGACTTTAACTCTTTTCTAGCAATATGAATTCTATTTTTTACTGTACCAATCGGGATTTCAAGGTGATCAGCAATCTCATGATATTTATAACCAGTGAAATGCATATTGAAAGGTACTTTATATATATCATCTAACTTATCAATAGCTTCATGGATATCTTTCATTGCAAAATCCATGTAAGCACCATTCTGAATAGTGTTATCAGATGAATTTATATAATGTAGATTTTCAGTGCTATCAATGAAGGTATTTCTTCTTACCATTCTTTGGTAGTTGGTAATAAAGGTATTCTTCATGATTGTATAAAGCCAAGCTTTTAGGTTGGTGCCCTCAGAGAATTTTTCTCTGTTAGAAAACGCCTTCACTACCGTTTCCTGTAGTAAGTCGTTAGCATCTTCCATGTCCTTTGTCAATCTAAGAGCGAAAGGTTTTAGTGACTTTGTCATTTTGTCGAGGTTGTAACTAAATTCTAATGCAGTCATGGCTTTATATATTTTATGGTGTCTTTCTATTTTGTTTAACTCCTATTAAACAAAAGTAGTTTCAAATTATCTAAGAAACAAACACTTTTGTTTGATTTTCTCACACTAATGTAACGTATATTTTGATTGATACAACGAAAAGCACTGTATTTTTCATCAAAATGAGTATTTGTACTGTACTCAGGAGAGATCATTACTTAGACTCAAGAAAATTTTGTTAATGTTTGCCTAAACAAAATCTCTTTATTGTGTCCCAATTCATGGGCTCAGATTGAAATTTTTGGATTGGATTAATCTTCCGTGCGATATGGTTCGAAATATATATTATAAAACTCCGAGGCAGCAAGACGAGTAAGTGTGTATCAATTTGGTCTAAGTTCTATTTATTTATAAGTTTATTTCAAGTATGAAGCCCCTTCATTAACTCTAAAGTTTATAGATATGATAATTGGTTTGTGTTTTTTTAATACCCTCACTCCACCTTAAAAATTTTTGTTCCTTTGACGCTATATTCACCATCCTGTTTTTCAAATCGATTTACATTTAAAAAACAGTCTTTTTTTATTCATTGATTAAAGCATTTAGAAATGAAGAGCCTGTTTTTACTTTTTCGCTAGTTTTCTACTTATGCTTTCTACTTAAAATGGACCCTTTTATATCATATAATAGTATATTTGATTTTGGCTTGAATAATCGAGTCCTATAAAGAACTAACCATAAAGCCTATGACTGAAAAAGATCTATATCACGATATTCGACCACACTTCGATCATGACGTAAACAGCGTGCTTTCTGATTTATCTAAAAAGCCAGAATTTCAAGCGCTTTGTAATTACTTTTACCCGGAGGTGAGTATGGGTGATCTAAAACAGCGTTTTGGAACCATACACAGTGCTGATGATTTCAAGAAAAAGTTTGTATATGGTGGCATTAATAATGTTATCAATAGAGAGGGCATCAACATCAGTATGCATGGATTAGAGAAGCTAGAAAAAGGAAAGCCGTATTTATACGTTAGCAATCATCGGGATATACTTCTAGACACTGTCCTATTGAATTACATATTGGCAAAATATGACCGTAAGTTGTGTCAAATTGCGGTGGGATCAAATTTACTTAACATCCCTTGGGTAAGTGATTTGGTAAGGATTAACAAAAGCTTTATTGTACATAGGAATGTTCCCACTCGTCAATTATATGACTATTCTAATAGGCTTTCGTCTTACATTAGGTCTGTAATTACAGGGAAAAATGAATCGGTGTGGATTGCTCAGCGAGAGGGTCGTAGTAAGGATGGCAATGACCAGACTCAAGTTTCTGTTTTAAAAATGTTTGCTATGAGCTCAGCTGAGGATGTCTATGAAAACCTAAAAGAGCTGAACATTGTGCCTGTAGCTTTTTCCTATGAATACGACCCTAGTGACATCATGAAAGCGATTGAGACTCATGAAGCACGTACTCAACAGGCGAAGAACAAGCCTGCTACTGAGCTAAAGGATATGATTGGTGGCGTACTCGAAAAAAACACAAAGGTTCATGTAGGTATTGGTAAGCCAATGAATTCTTTTTTGGATGAACTACCTGTAGAAGGCAATAAAAACAACTTGTTTAAGGCATTTGCTCAAAAAATAGATGAAGAAATTCATCAAAACTTTATGCTATGGGAACACAACTATATTGCCTACGATTTAAAGTCGGGAGAGGCTAAAATGGCTCATAAATATACTCAAAGGGCAAAAGAAGAATTTGTTCATTATTTAGAACAAAGGACAAGCTCTTATTCAGATCCTCAAGCGATACTGTCTTCCTTGATTGATATTTATGCCAATCCCGTGATAAATAGGTTACATGATAAGCAAGAACAAAACAGTTATTAAAATATTGATATGTCGTTATTAATTTACGGAGCTTACGGTTATACGGGCAGGCTAATAGCTAAATTGGCTAATGAGCGAGGTATAAAAGTTACATTAGCAGGCCGCAATGCAGAAAAAGTAAAAGCTGTTGCGCAGCGTTACAATCAAGACCATATGGTTTTTTCGCTTGAGCGTCCGGAAGAACTTCAAATGAAGCTTAAACCATTTGAGTTGGTTATCCATTGCGCAGGTCCTTTTATACATACAGCTAAGCCAATGCTAGAGGCATGCATCCTTTCTCAGACCAACTATCTTGACATAACAGGTGAAATAGAGGTTTTTGAATATTTGAAATCTCAATCTGAGAGAGCAGCCGGAGCAGGTATTACTGTATTGCCTGGTGTAGGTTTTGATGTAGTACCTACAGATTGTATGAGTCGCTATTTGGCAGATCAATTGTCAGATGCTACTCACTTAGAATTAGCCTTTATGAGTAAAGGTGGTTCTATTTCTCATGGCACCATGCAGACCATGGTAGAGAATTTAGGTAAAAAAGGAGCGGCCCGTATTGACGGAAAGATAGTTTCTGAAAACATAGGAGCACATGGGCGATGGTTTGATTTTGGCACTAGCAAACGTTTTGCGATGAGTATACCTTGGGGAGATGTATCAACAGCTTATTTTACCACCTCGATTCCTAATATTCGGGTTTTTTCAGCGGTGCCAAAGAGTACCTATTATTTTATGAAGTTTCAAACAGTTCTTGGGCCGTTACTTCGTTCAAAATGGGTGAAAAAGAAAGCGGCTGAATATGTGTCCAAAAATATTGATGGCCCTACAGAAGACCAGAATGAGAGTGGACTTAGTGTGGTATATGGAAAAGTAATCAATGCAAAAGGAGAGGTAGTTGAAAAGCGGCTCAGATGTGGTGAAACCTACTTTTTTACCGCGGAGATGGCTCTAATCATAGCGCAAAAGATGATTAAAGAAAAGCCACAATTACCAGGCTTCCAAACGCCAGCTTCTATCTGGGGTAGTCAATTGGTTATTGAATCAAGAGGGGCTCAATATTTTTAGTAGTAGTAAAAGGTACCTTTTCAACTTTATTGAGGCCAACACAATTTTATTGATCACCTTTATAGGATGAAAGGCTTACTTTTAAGCAAGACTGTTTAGAGTACCTTTAAAAACATTCAAAATTACTGATCACCTTTTGTTATTATAAAAACATTGATGTTTTTAATAGAATGGTATGTTTTTCGTTGTTCACATGTTAGAAAAGAGTTGTTTTTCTTCTTTATTTCTTTAAAATATGGCACTAGCATATCGCTTTTTATTTACTTTATATATTATGATTCAGCCAATTGTGGGAGTGGCTCAATATAATGAACTAATAAAAGAGGTGCCTTTTAAGGCGGGTGAAACATTTACCTATAGAGTACATTTTGGAGTAGCAACTGCTGGGGAAGCAACAATATCTGTAGAGCCAAAAATTAAAATTGACCAAGGAGAAAGATGTTATGAAGTTAACATCAGAGGTCGGTCAACGGGTCTTATTTCTAAGCTCTATGAGATAGAAAACTTATGGGGTACTTATATTAATGATCAAAATTACTACCCTACCCGCTTTTATAGACATATCAAAGAAAATAGCTACAGGCGCTATGAAACTTATTATTTTGATCAACAGCAATATAGGGTGCGAATGGTTCGCATGGATAAGGAAAATAAAGAAATAGTCACTGACTCCTTGGTGTATGCTAAAAATAAGCTTTATGATATGGTAAGTGGATTCGTTCACTTAAGAATGCTTGACTACTCTAAAGTGAAAGAAGGAGATATCATTAAAATACCCTCATTTTTCGATAAGGAGATTTACGAGTTCCAAGTTGAATTTTTAGGGATCGAGACTATTAAAACTAAAATTGGCACTTTTAATGCTTATGTTTTATCCCCTATAATGCCTGAGAATAAAATTTTTAGAGGTAAAACACCAATACGTGTTTGGGTGACTACTGATGCCAGCAGAATGCCTGTAAAGTGTAAAGCAAGTTTGGTAGTTGGATCCGTTGGGCTAGAGATTAAGGACGTCGAAGGATTAAAATACCTTCATCCTGAATTAAATTTAGACCAGTAGCATTTTTTAGTTGGAATGAGCAACCCACTCTTCCTAACTACCTCAGAGTTACCGTAGTCACTTAGAGGGTCTTGGCATTTTCTTCTCACTACTTAGTCACTTGCGTGTTTTCTTATCGTTAATTAAAAATTACCCTTTCGTTTCTGCTTTGGTACATTGCGTTAATTCATCTATTTTTAAGCAAGTTTTAAAATTACGTTAAATAGTGATAATGCTACCGTAAAGCTTCAAATAATTGATATTGATTGACTTTATACACCTTAGTTCATTTGAGCTTATTCCTAGCATTACCATTAAATTGAAGTTTCATTCTATACAGCGATATAACGAAATAAAATAATGTCAGAAAAGATAACTTATAAAGTTCTTGTTGTAGATGATGAGCCAGATATCGTTGAGATTCTCCAGTACAACTTGGTCAAGGCGGGCTATAAAGTAGAAACTGCAGAAGACGGAGAGCAAGCTGTGGCAAAGGCTATAGCGTTTCAACCCCACTTGATTTTACTTGATATTATGATGCCCAATGTAGATGGTGTAGAGGCATGTCGCCAGATAAAGTCTCATACAGAGCTACAGCATACTTACGTCATTTTTCTTACAGCTCGCTCTGAGGAATATTCTGAGGTAGCCGCCTTTGATGTAGGTGCTGACGACTATATAAGTAAGCCTATTAAACCTCGAGCCTTGATGAAGCGGATAGAGGCAGTATTAAGAAGGGGCTCAGGAGTAGAGTCCGAAAGAAATACAATCAGTATCAGGGACTTGAATATAGACAAAACTTCTTATATTGTTGAAAAAAACGGCACCACCATATCGTTGCCCAAGAAAGAGTTTGAATTGCTTTACTTTTTAGCTAGACATCCGAATAAAGTTTTTAATCGAGATGAATTATTGAAAAATATTTGGGGAACAGATGTTTATGTTTTAGCAAGAACAGTAGATGTACATATTAGAAAAGTGAGAGAAAAAATCGGAGAGGGTTACATAGGAACGATAAAAGGGGTGGGCTATAAATTTGAAACTTAAAGTATGAAATTAAGCTCTAGATTAGTATCTTTTTTTTTGGGTATTTGTATTGCCCTTGTAACAACACTTTTTCTTTCACTTTTTGATGATGTAAAGCCACTTACTTTAGCGGTTAATTTTATTCTTTGTTTTGCCGCCTCTTATCTGCTTATCCAGATTACACTTGACATCTTGGTGTTTCGCGAAATTAATAGTATCTATAAAGCTTTAGAGCGTATTAAGAAGCGTGATCTTAATATGTTTAAGAAGCAAGAGGGTAGAAAACCACTCAACCCGCTTCGACAAATCAATAAAGAGATTTTCTCCTACGCACATAAAAAGCAGCAACAAATCAATGAGTTGAAGGAGATAGAAACTTTCAGAAAAGAATTTTTAGCAGATGTGAGTCATGAGCTGAAGACCCCTATTTTTGCAGCGCAAGGCTATTTGCATACTCTATTAGACGGGGCCGTAGACGATGAAGAAATTAGACATCGGTTTCTTAAAAAGGCGGCCAAAAGCTTAGATGGGCTTGATGCTTTAGTTCAGGATATATTGGTGCTTTCTAAAATGGAGAGTGGCTCCATTACCATGGAGTTCAAGGAAGTGGATTTATACCATTTAGTAAGCGAGGTGTTTGAGCAATTCGAATATAAAGCCGAGAAGCGAAACATTAAGCTAAAGATGCCTGAAATACCCCCTTCACCGATGTTCGTTTATGCCGATCCTTATAGAATAAGACAAGTGATTGTCAATTTAGTATCAAATGCTATAAAGTATAGTGCTGATGGCTCGGAGGTAAATGTTGAATTAAAGAAAGAAAAGAATGATATTTGGTTTGCCATCTCAGATCAAGGCTTGGGTATACCACCAGAGGACTTAAATCGTATTTTTGAGAGATTTTATAGAGTTGAAAAAAGTCGTTCTAAAGATAGGGGAGGAACAGGGCTAGGATTAGCAATAGCTTCTCAGGTAGTGAGGCAACATGGATCTAAAATTGCGGTAACTAGCGCAATCGGAAAAGGATCAACATTTTCATTTTATCTGCCCAAAATGAAGAAAAAAGCAGAAATAAAAGATAAAGCTAGCGGTAGAAAGTAAATAATTATTCCATTCCTACTTTCAGAGCTCAATGATAGCCTCTCAATTTGTCAAGTAAATTATTCAGAGTTTCTTGCTCTTGAGCATTTAGATTATTCATTAGAGAGTCTAATGAATTCATGATTGGGTCCATCTTTTTTAGCAGGTCTAAACCTTTATTAGTAATAGCTACCTCGACAAAACGCTTGTCTTTCGATGATGTGCATTGTGAAACTAAATTTTTATCCTTTAGTCGTGCTACAATGCGCGAAACATCCGACGCTTTATCAATCATTCTCTTACGAATATCGCTCGTGCTAATCGGTTTTGACTTTTGACCTCTTAAAATTCGAAGTACATTGTATTGCTGAGCGGTTATTTCATGAGATTTAAAAAAATCCTTATTGTGGTTTTCAATCCACGCAGAAGTAAACATGATGTTAACACTCAATTTATGAGCTTCACTGTCGAATTTTTTCTGCTTTATTTGCTCTTCAATACTCATTTTTTCAAAGTATAGCGTTAGTTGATCGTAATATTAATACTTTTTATTTAAACGTCTATTCCGATAGAAGTTATTTTTATTGATTGATAATTCTATTGCGGGTATTTGTCGATAATGTATTGAGAGATGATGCGATAAATTTCGGCCTCCTCAGGATAGGCCGATAATAGCTCCATATGCTTATCAAGCGTTTCCAAGTCATGCCTTTTTGCTGGTCCTGTTTGAGCCAACTTTGGATCAATCAGGGTAGCTTTATTAAGAGTTTCTATCACAAGAGGGTGTAATAGTTTAAAATCTAAGCCCGATTTTTTCATCAAGTCAGATGCTATGGCAAGCATCTGATTGCTAAAGTTGGATGCAAATACCGCCGAAAGATGAATTTTACGCCTTGTTTCGCTGTCTACCACCGATACATGCGAAGAAAGTGATTTGGCGATATCTTTTAAAACGGATAGACTTTGACTATTCTCACTTTCAACGAAAATTGGGACTTCATCCCAATCTACTTCTTTTCCCTGCGTAAAGCTTTGCAATGGATAGAAGACTCCTTGCGTCTCTCTTGTGTAACCTAGTATGCCTTTTGGTAATGTACCTGAGCAATGTGCCCAGGTCACATCATCAGAGGAAAGGACTCTTTCACTAACTTCTTTTACAGCACCATCACTGACACAAATGAATAATACATCTATGTTTTTATTAGAAAAATCATGATCGCAAGACTCTGTATTATAAAGTCGCGCGATAATCTTATCTACATGGGATGGGGTACGGCCATAAATATAATCAACGTGATGCCCCGCCGCTTCTAAAGCGGTAGATAAGTGAGCAGCAACATTACCGCTGCCCACAATACCACATCGATAATAGTTTCTCATATTTATGCTAACTCACTTTTCTTTTCCTTTCTTTGAAGGTCTTTGTCTCGCTCGTTAATGAATTCGATATATCTTCTCCTTGTAGCGATTACAAAACCAACCATGAGTAAGACAATACCGATCCATAGAAGATTGATCATTGGCTTTTCTATTGCCTTCATAATGATCCAGTCTTTTTGAGTGGTATTAACGTCGAAAGTAAAGGTGTTTTTTTCTGGGTTGATGCCTGCAAATACCATTTTGATACCGTATCCAGGTAATACTACCGGTACTCGACCCACCATATTGTCTTTCACAATAAATACAGGCTGAAGTAGCTCTTCATTAAGCTTGCCATGTACTTTTACATCTGCTCTTACTGCAATATCTCCGGGGCCAAGCTCAATATCTTCGAAGCTGTCTATTCTTTCAACTTTTTCTACTACAGCTACATAGTCATTGATAAAGAAACGCTCTTGGATACCTACCTCAAAGGTCTCAGTATCGCTCCACTCCTCTTCTTCAGTAGGGTCAGGTATACTTGTCAAGTGGGTGTAAACATCTTTATGCAAGTAATTTCTCGTGTCTGGAGATACTATCAGTCCCATCGATGGGTTTACTTGTGCTCTTGGGAAAAGAGAGAACTGCTCTCCTTTATCTGTAGTATAAGCCACCTCATAGTAGATGTTCTCAGGCTGCACTCTTACACGCTCTCCTTTTTTCACATAAACCTTACCATCTTTGATGATATCGATGCCCGCAATTTTGTAGTATGGGTCATCTGTGTTTTTGAGAATATGAATATCCACATAGCCTGGTACGCCACTTACGTCCATCTTCATTCCCTTATAAGTCATCTCATAACGATCCATCTTGGTAGGCTCATTTAGCCACAGCAATTTGTTTTCTTGGTTCTGTCGCTGGTTAAATTCACGGGAAAGTAATAAACCAGAATCATTTTCAGATATCACGTTGGTGTAAGCCGAAGAGATCAATATCCCAATCATCATCATCGCTAACCCAATATGGGCTATGGAGCCACCTGAAAGGCGAGTAACTTTCTTACCAAAAGAAAATAAGATTTTGCTATTAGCCACTATGCTAAATACTGCTGCAGTCAACAAGATGATATATGGCAACTTGTCTACCCCCAAAAGTACAATAAGCAAAGAGCTAACTAGCAAAGAAACAAGTGCTGGCGTAAGAATAGCCTTTTTGAGCTTTTCTTTGTCCATTTTTTTCCAATAGAAAAACTGTCCTGTTCCTGACAATAAGGCTACACCTACTGCAAACCATAATTGAAACTTGGAATAAAACTCCTCTTGATTTGCTGGTGGTGCTACATTGGATATACCACCAAAAGCTTCTATTATAGCGTTATATACTGGTATTGACGTTGGGATGAGCACTTGAAAACCCATCAAGCAAAGTGTAGCCGCACCGATGAAAATCCAGAACTCCCTCGAATAAGTATCTGCCTCTTTTTCTGAACCTGGTATATCTTTCCAGCGATAGATCAACAAGGCTACCGATATGATCAAAAAGGTAAACATGTAAATCAATAGCTGTCCACTGAGTCCTAGATCAGTAAATGAGTGAACTGAGGCCTCACCCAATACACCACTTCTTACTAAAAACGTACTGTAAAGGATCAATATAAAAGTAGCGATCACTAGAACAAATGAGGTCTTGAGGGCCGTCTTACTGTTTTTATAAATGATCATAGTATGGTATGATGCTACCAATACCAACCAAGGTACATAAATTGCATTTTCTACAGGATCCCAGTTCCAGTATCCTCCAAAACTTAGTGTTTCGTAAGCCCAAATAGCTCCCATCAAGATACCTGCACCTAAGATAGCCGCTGCAAAAAGCGTCCAAGGCAATGCAGGACGAATCCACTCTTTGTATTGCTTAAACCACAAGCCTGATATTGCATAGGCAAATGGCACCATCGTCGCTGAAAAACCTAAGAATAAGGTAGGCGGGTGAATGACCATCCAAATATTTTGCAAGATTGGATTCAGTCCTGTACCATCTTCAGGAACGAAATTTGGGTCAATATCGAATATTGGTGCATCCATAGCATCTCTCAACAAGATAAATGGACTACTTCCTATTTTAAGATTGAAAAACACTACACCTAAAATCATAGAAGTTAGAAATGCTTGTACTCCCGAGAATACGGTCATTACCGGTCCTTCCCAAAAACGGTTGGTGTTGACGATAACTATCCCTAAAACAGCGTTCCAAAACATCCACAGTAGAAAAGAACCTTCTTGTCCCTCCCAGAAGCATGAAATCATGAAGTGGGTAGGTAAGTTGATTTCTGAGTGAGCATAGGCATAGTGATACTCAAACATATGGTTGTAAATGATGTAGAATAACGCTAATATTACCCCCAAGATGGATGCAAAGTGAGCGTAAAATGTGGTGCGAGCGAAAATGCGCCACTGCCTTTTTTCATCAGCATTGCTAGTACTTGTGTGCTGATAGTAAGCATAGGTTGCGATAAGGGAGAAAGCAAAGGATAACACTACAAATAAGTGTCCTAGGTCTCCAACAAACGTATTGATCATCTGATACTTAATTTGATGCCACCCGCAGCGCATTATAGCACAGCTTTAGTGGATTGAATTGAATGTTTAATAAACCGTCTTGCTTGCTATTGGCATCATCCCAACTTGGAAGAGACAAGAACAAGTGATTAAAAAGAAGGCGTCATGGTAGACGCCTTCCTGTATAGTTTTTGAATATGATGGTTGATTGCTTATACCTTAATTTCGTCTTCCTGATATTTAGAAGGACATTTCATTAAAATTTTGTCAGCTAGAAATAGCTCATCGTGAAACCCTCCAATGATCACTACTTGCTCAGATCTTTTGAAGTCCGCAGGTATAGGCTCATTATAGTATACTGTCTGTTCTCTACCTTCTTCATCTACCATTATAAAGCGGAAGCTCAACTTATCCGCAGACGTTTCTATGCCTACAGGTTCGCCGCGTTCATTTTTCTTCAATTCACCTACTACGTGGATTTGTTTATTTTTGCCTGCCGCTGCCATCGCCTCAGCTTGACTGAAAGTCACATAAGAACTAGCATCACCAATCGCAGATACAATCACTATGACCGCTACCGCTATGATACCTAACCCAAATAAATAACTCCTTTTCATTCGTTCTGTTTTTATTGTTGTATTTTCCTAAGCATCTCGTTTTTAACAACTAAGATGCCTTTTTAATTCACTACTTGAGTATCTAATCTTAAAGTTTTTTGTAGCGCTTATTCTTTGTCAAGACCTTTAATCTCAGCTAGTTTTTTTTCGAGAGATGCTGCCTTTCGATCAGTTCTTATAATATATACAAACATCCCTGCCAAAATCAAAAGCACTACCGCTACTACCACATAGATTTTACCTTCAGCGCGAAACTGATCGGCCATCTCCACATTGGTATTGGTATAGTCTGAGTCGTCAATGCTGTATTTTTCCTGACCTAGCGCCGTACTCGCTACCATGAATACCATAAGCGAAGCAATCAAAACTTTATAAATTGTATGTTTCATTTTCCTGATAAAGTGCAGTAGTCTCACTGCCACTCTTTTATGTTTTAGGGTTTAGTGTTTTATTTCTTTGTAGGAATGAGAATAAATACATTTATCCTTACGAAAAAATAGCTTAATTATGTTTTAAAATTTCTTCATAATTGTCCTCTATTTTTTGTTTGATCACTTCTAATTTGATGTTTGTTTGAGCTACCCAATATCCTAACATCGTCCAACCTGCTACAGCAAAGTAGAAAACCGCTCTCAACTTACTATCAAGGTCATAGGCATTGAAGCCTGGGTTACCACCATTACCAGGGTGTAGTGAATCAGTGAGTCTTGGTAAAATAAACAGTAAAGGGATAAGCATTGCAAAAGCGAAAATATTATATACCGAAGCGATGCGTGCTTTCTGTTGTGGGTCTTCTAGTGCATTGCGCAAGAGGAGGTAAGCAAAATAAATGAGCAATGCGATGGCTGCACCATTTTGCTTTGGATCTCCATTCCATGGAGAACCCCAAGTGTAATTGGCCCATAGCATCCCCGTAAGGATACCTAAAATACCAAACCAAACACCGATTTTAGCAAAAGCGGCTGATTTAATATCGTCAATCTCCCTCTGATATCTCAAATACCTGAATGAATAGACAACAGAGTATACCAACAATATGATCATGCCAAACCACATGGGTACATGGAAATGCAGCACTCTTACGGTTTCATTGAGGATAATTAACCTAGGTACGTCAAATAAAAAGCCACCAATTATTGTGTAGACCAACAAGATGATTGTTGTCCACTTCCACCACTGAAATTTTTGTTTTTTTGTACTCATCGCACTATATGAAAAAGCTTATTTAAGTTTCTATTCTCAGATTGTAAATGAAGCTTTCTTCACTATATGTTTATTAATTTTCAATACAAATTAGCATAATAACGGCAATTGGATACATTTAGTTTTTCCATAAAAAAGGAAATAGCATTAAGGCAGCCGACCATACGATGAGGTCTATCGCTCCCAATGTCAAAATATCGCCTGAGGTAACCGCTCGATCGAGTCCGTCCATAGCATTTTTGCTGCTTTTTATAGCCATGAGTAGTATTGGGATGACGATAGGAAAACCCAGTACGGCCATCATTACCGCCCCTTGTGCCGCTTTAGAAGCAATCGCAGAGACAAAAGTAAATACCCCCGTAAAGCCTAATGAGCCTAAAATGATACTTAAGAAGAACATCAGAGGGTCTTGTACTGGATTGCCTAATATCACGCTATAGATTCCCAGCCCTAAAATTGAAATAAAGCTAAATAAAAGAAAGTGATAAAATAGCTTAGCAAATAAGAAGGAGGTAGGCGAATGTACCGTAAAATAATACAACATCAGTCCTCTACTTTCAGAAAGAAAGCTTTTTGCAATGGCATTTACGGCTGAAAAGAGTAAGATGATCCAAAACAGGGTGTTCCATAGCACAGGATCAACTACGCCTTGGCGTACCTGAAAGCCCAAGTAAACAATAAAAACCGTACTGATCATGTACAGGAAAATACCATAAACAGTGAATTTCTGTCGCCACTCTATCTTCACTTCCTTTAGGAAAGCGATGTACCAACTGCTTGATTGAATCTTCTCTATCATAACTAGTCGTAAAATTACTCTTTTTCAGGGATATTGCTAATGACAAAAGTCACTTCTTCTTATGCTTTATATGGTTCAATCGCAAAGAATCTTGCCCCTATATTCCTCCGGTAGGTGGGGTAAGTAAGCTCTTTATTCTTCAGGAAGATGAATGGTCACAAGGTAGGGGAATGTCGATGTGTTATTATGACAACCATTGTATGCTTTAAATTGACCAAACGTAAATACATCTTATTCAAAGCTAATGTCATAGGACTAAATTCAGCTATCTTATCTTCTAGAAGTTTATTTCTGGCAGGTGATAAATTAGAGATCCTCTTGACCTTCGCGGGCTTTCTTTTTAAAGTCGCCCCTCCTGATCGACTCAAACAAACTAGAAATAGCAAAGGGATTGAGCAATGGTATGGTTTGTACCGAATTATTGGTATGTACCCGATTAAAATTCACCTGGTTACTGAATCTATAATTTTCCGACCCGTCCATAGGTGTTACTGCAAATAGGGCGGCTAGTCGAGCGTCACTCAAGTTCCTACGCATATTAGCATATTCTTCTTGATTAGGTATCTTCATGGCCAAGATGGCTTCCTTAAACTCCCTCTCTGTCAAATAAGGTGATACTTCTACATCTCTCAGATAAGTAGTGTCAGGCCTCATTTCAATTAGCTCCGTGATTTTCCCCTTTTTTGTATCGGGAATGATCAAATAGAGCCGCTCGTACCCAACTGATGAAAAGACAATGCTATCACCTACCGCCGCAGGGAAAGAAAAATAGCCTACGGCATTAGAAGTGGTGCCTCGTCGTGTAGCGGGTATGAAGATGTGTGTTCCTGGTAGGCCTGATTGCGTTTCTTCATCTACTACTACACCAGAAACCTGGATGATTTTTTTCTCTTCCTCTTGTGCATAAAGAGAATGTGAACTGCATATGAATACAGTCAATATTATAAAAACAAAGAAAATAATGTGACTTTTTATCGTCATAGAGGTAAGAGATGTAGATTTATGTCAATACTATTAACGTTAATTTAGATCATTTGATATGCAAGATAGTTGAAAATCTGTATTTTATGAATTTTCAATTATAGAATTTGCCCGAAAAGAGCTTTATGGATGTTATCAACGGTAGATGTTGGTTGGGTAAGAGGCTTCGCTAATAACTCAATAAAAAACCCGCCACTAAACAAATAGCGACGGGTTTTACATGAATTTCAGGCATTATCAAGTGACTACCTATTAGCTTTCGCTAGGCAAATTGGCATCATCTTCCTTATTTTTAGCGTCATTCTTTGCGTTTTTCTCTTCCGACTCTTTATTCGACTTTTCCTCTTCATCGAGTACTTCCGAGACAGCTCGCTGACCTACAAGCTCTTGAAATTCGGCTTTAGTAAGCACTTCTTTTTCTAAAAGACTGGTGGCCACTTTCTCAAACTCTTTATTTCTTTCTTTTAGCAAACTGATGGCTCTTTTGTATTGCTCTTCAATAATATTCTTGGCCGTTTCATCTATCTTAGAGCTAGTAGCTTCTGAATAAGGCTTTTGAAGATTAAATTCATTGGCATTGCTATTGAATGAAAATTGCCCTATTTCCCGATCCATGCCATACATAATAAGCATACTATAGACCATGTTGGTTACTTTCTCTAGGTCATTTTGAGCGCCTGTAGAGATATTACCAAACTTCACTTCCTCTGCGGCTCTTCCTGCCAATGTCATCACGACATTATCTAGCAATTCTTCTTTAGTGTAAAGATATTGCTCCTTTGGAAGATATTGAGCATAGCCTAGAGCTGCCGCACCCCTCGGTATGATGGATACTTTTACCAATGGGTTACTGTTTTCTAAGAACCAACCCGCAATTGCGTGCCCCGCTTCGTGATAAGCAATTCTTTTCTTTTCACTTTTTGATATTAGTTTATTTTTTCGCTCTAAGCCTCCAATCACTCTATCGATCGCATCATTGAAGTTTTTCATACTGATGTTATCCCTACCTTCTCTAGCGGCAAAAAGTGCGGCCTCATTACAAACATTGGCGATCTCAGCACCCGCAAAGCCAGGTGTTTGTTCTGCTAAGTATTTTGCGTCAATTCCTTCGCCAACACTTATGTTTTTCATGTGTACCTTAAAGATAGCCTCTCTAGCTTTCAGGTCTGGTTTATCTACTACTATCTGTCGGTCAAACCTTCCAGGCCTCATCAGTGCTTTATCAAGAAGGTCAGGCCTATTCGTTGCTGCAAGTACAATAACTACTTCATCACTATTGAAACCATCCATTTCTACAAGCATCTGATTCAGGGTGTTTTCCCTCTCGTCATTGGTTTGAGTGTTAGACTTACTTCTTGAGCGGCCGATTGCTTCAATTTCATCAATGAAGATGATACAAGGTGCTTTTTCCTTAGCCTTCTTAAAGAGGTCTCTTACTCGTGCAGCACCCACTCCCACGAACATTTCGACAAAGTCAGATCCTGATATGCTGAAAAATGGCACCTCAGCTTCATTGGCCATCGCTTTTGCTATCATGGTCTTACCAGTTCCTGGAGGGCCAGTAAGTAGTGCTCCTTTTGGTACCTTGGCACCAAGTTTTTGATATTTCTCAGGATTCTTGAGCAAATCAACCACCTCCATAATTTCTTGCTTGGCTTCATCTAAACCTGCGATATCGTCGAAAGTAACAGATTTCTTGCTGCCTTTTTCAAAGAGTAGTGCCTTTGACTTACCTACGTTAAACATAGGGTTATTGCCACCCATGCCACCACCACTTGCACGGCGCATGATGAAAATCCATATTGCTACGATGATAAATAGTGGAAGAAGCCAACTTAAAATATTGCTAAACCAATCGGTACGGCGATCAAACTTTACCGTAACCCTGTCTTCTTCCATGAGCTCCGCCTGCGCTTTGTCAAGCTGTTCCATAAAATAATCTACAGAACCGATCGTAAAAGTATAGTGAGGGCCAGGGTTACGCTGTCCAAATGAGGTTTCCGATACGTTCTTGTGCTTATCTTGATCGAGAGCGCTCTCTTTGATATAGACTTCTACTTTCTCATTGTTGACAATAATGATTTTATCTACTTCTCGCTCCAACAACATTTCTCGCTCAAACTTCCGAGAGTTGATTTCCATTGTATTGCTGAAAAACATTGGAAGCTGAAAAGCGAAAATTAAACCAAAAATGGCCAAATATATCCAATATTGTTTTGTTCTGTCTTTTGGGCTCTTAGGAGCCTCATTTGCATCTGATTGCTGTTTTTTTGCCATGCGTTCTTACTAAATCTATGTGCCTCTCTGAGGACTTACTTCTATTTTGTTTTAATACTCAAACTCAGTAATCATGAGTTCATCATTATAAACATGATACACTTCATACTTTCCTTGACTCTCATAATAGAGGACTGATATCTCAAAATTACTCTCTATCGGACGATCATTGAGTAGTTTTCCCTTTTGATCATACAAGTAGCTAAAGCCTTGCACTTCGTCGGTCAAGCTATATAACTGTCTATCCGTACCAAAGTTGTAATATTGAAAGCTCATCTTTTCTGACGGCGTATAATTTTGCTCAAATATGAGGTCGCCCAACCTACTGATAACGGCAATCTTATATAAATCAAGGCGTACTTTCACAAACCCCTTACCTTGTTCTTCTGGTACCAAATAAAACTTTGTACTATTATCAGCTTTATAAAGTTGCTCTCTTTTCTGTAAATTTCCATCAATGTCAATTCTTAGGTATTCTCCTTCTCGATTGACTAAGTGGAAAAAACTCTTATAAAGACCCTCTCCTTTTTCTACAAAGAGGTCGTCTCCCATGTCTGTCTTGAGCGCTAAAGGAAATCCAACTCGCATTTCTCCTCTTCTGTTCATTAGGTGTAAGCGTCCATCTTTTTGCAGTGAATAGATGAAATCTTTGCCTTCCACTCGAAAATGATCTGCAGCGGTTGCAGCATCAGATTCAATGAGGAAAGGATTCCAGCCCTCCAATGCCTTTGCCGACATATCGTACATATAGATTTTACCACCCTCTTTTGTGAGTAGTAAGCGATAGTTTTTGCTTAAATCATAATCTACCAACGAAAGGTGAGCGATAGGATCACTTCCTGCAACGCTAAATGGAAAGCCTTCAACATAGTTACCATTGCGGTCAATGAGGTGAATCTTACGCTTGCCAATAAATAAATATTGTAGTTTACCATTCTTATATAGGTCTACCTGATGGACCTCTCCATTCACTGCCTCATCAGTTACCTTCTTCCAAAGTAAATCCCCTTTTCTATTAAAGAGATATAGTTGATTGTCTTGGTCTTGAATGAGGATCTCGCGACTATTATCGTTATGGTTTTTAACTACAAAAGCTTTAGTCGTAGCTGGCGCATCGAGCTGCATTCGTACCTTCGGTTCAAAGCTAATTCGTCTACTACCTTTTCTATTAGGTTGATACAAAAGTTGGCTTAGGGTATAGCTGCCTTCTTGCATCTGACTGAGCTGAAAGCCCATCAGCTCAATTGACCGAATCAGGGTTTCATTTTTATTGTAAACTTGTCGCCATTCGCGGCTTAGGTTTTCTTGCAGCTCAAACCTTAATCTCGGAAAGTTGACGTAAAAAGAAAAATGAGCATCCGTGATGTTGGAAGCTAGGTATTCGCTAAAGCGCAGGGTTTTACCCCAAGTATTCTCTGTCTCTAAATCTAAAAGCAAGCTTTTTCCCGTTGCCACGGTATTGCTCAATACAATCGAGCTGCCGACCAAAAAGTAATAGGTAGATGGGAATCCACCTGCCTGCCTACCTAGCAAAAGACTTGGAAACTCGGGGAAGTCTAACCTACCAATCCTGTAGCCCGAATACTGTTCCGAATAGATACTGTCACCCTGCGCCTCATGAACATTGGCGGCAATTTCATCAAAAAACTCAATCGCACCCTCTTCATCCTTTAGTTGTATGACAATGACTTTTTCCTGTATATTCGGGTTGATTCGCTCCAAATAGGCAATAGCAATTTCTTGACCAAAATAGTCAAAAAACTCCTCGGCATAGCGACCGCTCTGACTTTTGAAATTGGCTCTTTTTTGTTCCTCCTCTTTTTCAACCACATCACGATGGTTCCTTAGCTTCTCACTCCAATCCTTGCCATTTTCCACGCTTACATGAGCCCAGGCGGTTGTTCTCGTTGGAATGAGATGTTTCAAATCTTGACTTCCCGGCCTTAGGCCTTTGAAGGTAGCGCTAAAGTGCGTCAAAGAATCAGGCTCAAGCTTGCCATTGAGACCAATTCTGTCATCACGAAATTGAAAATCACCAAAATGACCATCACTAAAATCACCGATAAAATCAATCACAGGAAGCACGTCAATTTCGTCACGGCTCATGATCCTAATCAACTCGGCTAAGTTTTCAAATCGAAGGTGCAGTTGGGATGAGGGTTCTTCGAGGATGGCTGTTTCCAGCTTGCGATCCGATGCTTGCTGTCGGTTGATAAGGCGAATCATGTCTTCTATCAATACCGAATGCTCAGAACCGATGATCAAATTTTCATGCATCAGCAAAGAGTAGCGAAGAGACTTTTTTTTGTCTACAATATCAACAAAGTCCAATGACTGAAAGCTTCTTTCTGTGATCTCAAGATCGGGGCGGCTTCCTTGAATTGCTGCCTTTACAGTTGACCACTTTGGGGGATTTTTTTCTGGGTCGAGTCGTACCACATGCACAAAGCCGAGCTTATTTTTGCTTTGCTTTTTAAGAAAGGCATAAAACCGAATTTTTTCTGTTGACAATGCCGCCTTGAGATCAGTGAACAGATCGCTTACCTTCTGAAAAGATTGGAAATCTTCCATTTCAGATAGATCCGTATACCATGCATGCTCTTCCCATGAACGCATTTGCGCATCTAAGTCATCTAATTCAAGTGCTAAAAGATACTCCTTATCAAGTAAGCCTCTTACATTGACAACATTATCATTGCCGTCAAGCAATAGCAAGCTTGTCCAAACAGCTATAAGGAATATGGCTATAGACCCAAATATGAGAAGCTTTTTTTTCAAGGTGATATATTTTTCGTCAAGTCAATTGGTTTCTACGCATTTGATCTAACTTAGATGGCTGTTTTGAAAGGATATTAACTTACTTTAAATAGGCTTCAAATATAGCATAAATAAGATTGGCTAAAAAATCAGTGAATTTTGGAAACTATCTCGATTGTCTGCCTTTATGATTTGCGGGGGATGAGGATGTCATTTGGTCATCAGGTAATCATTTTAGCCGAAGCTCCTTCGCACACTCAGACTGGTTTTAGTGATTAGCGAACTTAAACCTAGAATATGCATTAGAAATTCTATTCCGAGCGCAAACTACTTCAAAATCAATCGCTTCGCTGTATTTACAGCCTTCACCAGAGCGGTGCTATGCCTCAGTTGCTAAATACTTGATTTTATTGTATTTTTTATTCTCATTACGAATTCTAATACCTAATTCCATCTAACTAATTTATAGAGTTGCATTTAATTCATCAACTGACATGTTCATTGAAAGTATCTTTTTTTTCCAAAAACCCTAACTTGTGCAGTTGGGGTTTTACATTTCTACCAGAATCCGGGATGGGATAAAATCACCATTTGATGTATAGGCTTTTTCATGCTACAATCAAAAGTTAGCTATTTTACGTTACTTATTTTTCAAGTCGTAGAATCCGGGTTAAATACTCAAAGCATCTCACGCAAAAAAAGCATACTCTAGAGGATGCTTTTAATGTGTAGTCTATCTTGAAGGCGAAAATTTTGAAGTAACTTTCATCATTAAGCTTAGCCGCTTGCAAGTGCACTTTGCTTATGGCGTGCAGCTCGCCGCTGTTCTCATTCCACGCAAAAAAACTACTCTCTTACGATGAGTTGTAGATTGTCTGTTTTTAAGCGCGCTTTGAGCCAATTCTCTAGCCGAGTTTTTTCTGCTTTATCGGGTCTTTGTGAGAACCTCACATAGCTCATGAAGAGGGTATCGTAAGTGTTTTCTTCTTGAAGTTGCGATAATATGACCCGATTAACAGCAAATTCTGTCACGCTCGAATTGATGGCTTTGAGCTCCGGCGCAATCTCTCTCGATGCTGCTTCCGCCTGCTGATAGCTCGAAAGTTCGCGCTCGAGGAAGCGGATGCGCTCATCTTTGTTTTTAATTTCTGTTTCGGCAGTTTTGTATAAGTCCTCAATTACCCCTGCACGGAGTACATTGACATCGAAGTTGTTTTCTTTCTTGCTAAAGCCTTGCTTGACGACTAGCTCGGCGCCATCGAGACCATATCGAGCGAGCTTTTCTTCTACGATGTCGAGCTGCTCCTCTTCAATAAAATCGCCGATAAGCACGACTTCAATCTTGTTACCCTTTCGGCTGTAATTGATATCTTGACTGATCATTTGGGTGTTGGCAAACTTGAGCTCTACGCTGATATACTCTTTGGCATTGCGCTCAAAGATGCCTCTCTTCACGATGTGGTAGGCGAAGTAAACACTTGGAAGCACGGTCACTATTACAAGAGCAATGATGTACCGCTTGATGCGCTGCTCACGGCGACGGTCGAGGAAGGTTTTGCGGGGAAATTGCAAAAATTTCACCATGAAGTAGGTGGCCAAAGAGATGAACACACTGTTGATAAGGAATAGGTAAAAGGCACCACCGAAGTAGTAGAAGTTACCAGTAGCTAATCCGTATCCTGCGGTACAGAGTGGCGGCATGAGTGCTGTTGCAATGGCTACACCGGGCACCACGGTCAAGTTTTTGTCTTTTCTTGTTGCGGCTACCATACCTGCCAAGCCGCCAAATAGGGCAACGAACACATCATAGATAGTAGGAGTGGTACGCGCAAGAAGTTCCGACTGTGCATCTCTGATTGGGCTTATGCTGAAATAAATGAAGGAAGTGAGCACGCTGATACCGACCGCTACTAAGAAGTTACGGTATGATTTTTTGATGAGGTCGAAGTCCATGATCCCTACTCCAAGTCCGATACCCATGATCGGCCCCATGAGGGGGCTGATAAGCATGGCTCCTATAATGACTGCCGTAGAGTTGACATTTAGTCCAATACTTGCCGTGAAAATAGCAAAGATCAAAATCCAGAGGTTGGTGCCTTTAAATTCTGTGGCTTTGGACATTGACTCTATGATCCCGCCAATATCTCCTCTATCAGATTGAAGCTCGAAGCGTTCTCCAAAAAACTTCTTTACTTCTAAGAAAACTCTCTTTTTTAAACTCATTTGTAATTATCGTAATAATAACTCGATTTCTTCTGGCTTGAGTGACTTAACAAAGCTCTCTTCAATCGTGACTAGAGAGCCTGCAAGTTCCTTTTTTCGCTCTTGCAAATCTAAGATTTTTTCTTCTACCGTGTCCTTGGTGATAAACTTATATGCGAAAACTTTATTTGTTTGACCGATCCTATGGGCGCGGTCTATAGCTTGCGCCTCGATGGCGGGATTCCACCAAGGGTCGAGAATGAAGACATACTCCGCTTTAGTTAAATTGAGGCCTGTACCACCTGCCGTCAAAGATATCAGAAATACTTGATATTGATCATCATTTTGAAAAGCATCCACTTCTTTTTGCCGATTGGTAGTTTTTCCGTCAAGGTAGCGATAGGCAATCTTCTCTTTATCAAGCTGTTGCTTGACGATGTTGAGGTGTTTTACAAACTGGCTAAATATGAGCACTTTGTTGCCTTTACTTACAATGCTGTGCAGCATGTGCATGACATCGTTGATCTTTCCAGAGAGGTTTTCCGAGCCATTTGCTTCGATATTTCCATCGCTTTTTACAAGTTCAGGGTGATTGGCTATTTGCCTCAATTTCATGAGTCCCTGTAGCAACACTAGGCCTGACTTGTTGCCTTCTCCTGTTTTCTTTTTTTGCAGAATAAGGTCGCGGTATTCTTCTTTCACCTCATCATAAAGATTACGTTGATAGTCCGTCATTTCGCAATACTTTACACTTTCTACTTTTTCAGGAAGGTCGGTGGCAACCTGTTTTTTCTCTCTTCTGAGTATAAAAGGCTGAATCATGCTGTGCAGGCGCTTGATTTTCGTTTCATCGCCTTTCTGCTCGATCGGCTTGAGAAATTCTTTTTGAAAAAACTGTCTCGTACCGAGCAAGCCAGGGTTTGCGAAGCTCATCTGTGACCATAAGTCCAAGGTAGTGTTTTCGACGGGCGTACCTGTAAGGATCAATCTGTGATTGGCATCGTAAGTGAGTAGCGCTTGGGTAGTAGCGCTATCCGGATTTTTTATGGCTTGCGACTCATCGAGTATGATATAGTGGAATCGGTAGTCTTTCAATTTGTCAGCATCAATACGTGCCACTCCATAAGTGGTGAGTACCAAGTCGTATTTGTCGAAGGCTGAGGGACTAGTGGCTCTTTGGGTACCGCGATGTATGAGTATGCGTAAGTGGGGCGTAAACCTTTTTGCCTCTACTTGCCAATTGTAGAGTAAAGAGGTGGGCATAACTAAGAGGCTGGCTCTACCATTTGATTTATGAACTTGATCAGAAAGCAAGGCGAGGGTTTGAACGGTCTTTCCTAGACCCATATCGTCGGCAAGGCATCCGCCAAGGTGGTGTTCATTGAGGAAGCTCATCCAGTTGTATCCAGCTTTTTGATAGCTCCTCAGCTCACCTTTGAAGGTGTCAGGCAGGGAGCTCTCGCCGATCCCTGATACCTCCCGTAGCTTGAGTAGCTTCGAGTTGATGCTTGCCTTCCCTTTGTTTTGTAACTCTTCGAGTAGGGCGAAGTGATGCTTTTTTAAGCGCATGCTTCCCTTTTGCTCTCCTGTTTCCAAAAAACTAAAGAGTGTACCATAGTCACGAAGCCATGAGGAAGGGATCACCGCAATCTGACCATTGGGAAGCTCAATCTCCTTGTTGCGCTTGTGCATGATCTTCTTAATGTCGGCAATGCTGTATTCGTATTCTCCAAATTTGATGGTCGCCTCAAGATCAAACCAGTCAATTTTGTCATTTACGCGGATGTTGATACTTGACCGACCCAAGAAGTAAGAGTTTTTCTCCGTTTCTGCCTGTTCTACTTCTATGGCATATTGATCAAACACTTCATTGAGACTGCCAATTAAGTCAAAGGCATCGCTTTTTTTGCAACTGTAGGTGAAGTTTTTGATGGGCAAACCACCTTCGCGCAAGGCGATTAAAATGTTTTTTTCTTCTTCTACATCGCGAATGATCTTGTGGAAAATGTATTCATCACCATTTTTTACTACTTTCACATCCGAGCTGCCGTGGGTTGCGTCGGGTTTAACTTTGAAATCGTCGTAGTTGAAGCGAAGCTCAAAAAGGATTTTGTCATCTTCAGGCTTAGCATCTTCTTTTTTACCTTCAAAAAGATCGGATTGGCCGCTTCCTGACTCTAGCTTGCTGATCTTGAGTTTTGCTGTAGGCTTTTTACGCACTACTTTAATTTCGAAGCCTTTGGCGTACACATCAAAAGAAGCAATGAGAGATGCGACGAAGCCTTTGTAGTAGCGCTCTTCGATTTCTTTTTTGATGAGGATGAACTTTTTGTTGAGGAAGGGCACAAGTTTTCTACCGTCCACATCACCCTTAAAAGCATACACTTTACCATTCATTAAGAGCCATGCGGGCTGTTTACAGATAAGCTTAGCATTTTGATATCTAAAGTCCAGATGCTCCCCTTCAAACTTGATTCGAGGGAAGTAGTGGGTATTGTCCTCATTCCTCCTAAAATGAAAAATCACTCGAGCCTTTTCTTGTTGTATTTGTGCTCTCTTCCAAGCGGGGTTGCCGTCGCTGCCCATAATGTAAAGCTCTCGCTCATGCTCTTGCAGAAGAGATAGTACCTGAGCTCTTCGGCGCTCGGTGTAGTTACTGATCTCCTCTCTTATGTATTTATTTTCTGGTTTATCTTTCGCTATTTTTTCAAAATAAAGTCCGGGTTTCATATAGCTACGGTGAAATTTACGCACCACCGCCTCGGCTTGCATAGAGTCGATAATCTCGATGAGTTGGTAGTCAAGACTTCCTTTTTCTATATGAAAATCACTTGCATTTTGAGCGGATATATTTTGATGGGTGAAGCTGAGGCGGTTTTTGTCATCGAGCTGCACGATAAATGACTCGAAAAGATAGCCTAGGTATTCATGCTCAAAAAGTGAATAGATAATTCGAAAGGGCTTAGAAGTAGTAATATCCATGATTTTTAAACGGCGCAAAGATGAATTTTAGCTTTAGAACTTTCAGTACTTTTTTGTGAGGAATGAGTGATTCCAAGAGAGTGCAATGATAAATTTTCGGCGATTGTATTGTACCAATAACTTCGCAAGTTAATAAGAAAGCGGTAGTTTTGTAAACTGTAAGTAAGGTTTTGCCTAGAGGGTACTTAACTTATAAATGCAGAGCGAAGTAAAATGGATAGTATTTTATGAGTGTTTTGGACAAAGAAAAAAACCTGCCTCACTTTAGCGTGCGACAATTGGCACTAAGAAATGGCTCGGATCGGGAAGAAATCTGGTGCGCCTACAAAGGAGTAATTTATGATTTGTCGAGATCTCGATTGTGGAAAAATGGTAAGCACTACGAGCACTTTGCAGGTCAGGATCTCACTGCCGAAATGGCCGATGCGCCTCACTTAGATACTGTATTTGATAAATTTGAACCAATAGGATTATTAATATGATTTGGATAGCGGATAGTGGTGGCACAAAAACTGATTATCGATTGATAAGTGAGCGCGGTGTAGAACAGCATCAAGGGATGGGCTTGAACCCTTATCATTTGGGTGAATCGCAATTGGCCAATGAAATTGAGGGTTTGAAGTTGAAATTTGGCAAGCCAGACAAATTTTATTTCTATGGTGCAGGCCTTGGTACAGCAGAGATGCGTGATCAATTTCAAAAGCAATTGCAGCAAGTCTTGCCTGATGTATTGATAGAGGTCTATGCAGATATGGTGGGTACTTCAAGAGCACTTGCTGGTAAAAATGCTGGTATATGCTGCATTTTGGGTACGGGTGCAAATGCCTGTCTTTATGATGGTGAGAAAATTGTACAACAGCGACCTGCTTTAGGTTTTGTTTTGGGGGATGAGGGTAGCGGATCCTATTTAGGGAAACAGATACTAAGAAGGTATTTATATGGTGAGCTAAATGATAAAATGAAATCTGCCTTTGAAAGTAGGTTTCAAGTCACTCAAGCTGATATTCTTAAGGCGGTGTATCAAGAAAAGAAGCCAGCATTTTATTTGGCTTCCTATGCACCATTTTTATTTGACCATATCCAGGAGCCCTCCATCGCTCGCTTGGTTTACGATGCCTTTGCGTTTTTTATAGAGCAACATGTTGTTCCTTTAGATCCAAAGAAGCAATACCGACTCCATTTTACAGGAGGAGTTGCTTTTAATTTTATGGATATGTTGCGAACGGTATGTGCAGATATGGGTTATACATTGGGCAATGTGGTGGAAAAACCAATCGCAGGCTTAAGTTTATATCACCAAGGAAAAATATAGGAATCAATGCATGAGATAGCACCTTTTCATCGATGGACCAAGCATTATAGAAGCGAAAATGATCCTCAATCTCCATTTTATGGCAAAAGCTATAATTTCGAATCTTATTCTGAGACCATTTATGGCTATTACATTGATCCTGACTGGGACTATATAGGATCAGAGACCCTCTACATCAAGATTTTATACACGGATTACGATACAGGGTTTACCATTATAGAGCTATTTGGCGAGTGGAATGACGCCATTCATAATGATATCATGCATTTGAAGCGCAACATAGTAGAGCATCTTATTAGTGAGGGGATTGAAAAGTTTATTTTAATCACTGAAAATATTCTCAATTTTCATGGGTCGGACGATGCCTATTATGAAGAGTGGTTTGAAGAGCTCGATGAAGGCTGGGTGGTAGCGCTTAATTCAAGAGACTTTGTACAGCAAGAGTGGAAACATTACGGCTTAGATTATTATATTAACTTTGGGGGTACTTTAGATATTCAAAATTGGCGAACCTTGTCTCCAAGATTGCTGTTTGATCAAATAGAGAAAATTATCAGGAATCGCTTGAGTTATTGAACTAGTTTTTGAATAATTTATTTTCTTGCTTATATTTATACAAAAAATAACCTTCCAATATGTCAGTTAAGCATAAAGTAACACCATGTGAGCTTTGCGCAAGTCGTAAGAAATCGCTCTTTTCAGATGTTTCTTCTGAGCATATGTGTTCTATATCTGATCACAAATCGATGATCTCACATAAAAAGGGGCAAATACTATTTTATGAGGGTACCCGTCCTTTAGGCTTATTTTGTATCAGTCACGGTGTGGTAAAGGTATATAAAACAGCCTCTAACGGTAAGGAGCAAATTATAAAATTAGCGAAAGCAGGCGACTTTTTAGGATATTCTTCCTTACTCAGTGAAGAGGCTTATTTGAATACTGCATCCATTGTGGAGGATGCTTCAATTTGTTTCATACCAAAAGAAAATTTCTTTAAGTTACTACATACTGATAGTGACTTTTCTCGAAGGCTGACCGCTGCTATTTGTAAAGATCTTGGCGTAGCGGAAGAAAGAATTACTGATACTGCACAAAAGTCTATTAGAGAGCGTTTGGCTCAAACTTTACTGATGCTTTCCGAAACTTATGGTATTGATGGTGAAGAAAGTCGAAAAATTGATGTGGCTCTTACTAGAGAAGAAATAGCTGGTATTGTAGGTACCGCCACGGAGACTGTCATTCGATTACTTTCTGAGTTTAAAAAAGATAAATTGATCGACCTTCAGGGTAAAAAAATTATTATTTTAGACAAACATAGGCTTTCAAAGACAGCTGATTTTTATGCTTAATCATTACTAGTTTTTCATTTGGAAAGCACCTTTGATGTTGTAGTTATCATCATATTATTTTTAGCGTAGATACTGCTTTCATCTCACAGGCTTATCAGGAGATTTTTCTGTGAAAAAGTTATTTTTATATGACCCTTTCTTGCATTACAAAACAGTCAAGATTTTAAATTTTCCCGGTTTTCAAATTCAATTTTTTAAAGATATAGGTGTAATCATTATTTACATGACTTAAGTCATGTTTCCTCCTTTTGCCTATCAGTCATCTTCCATATGTCATCACTTACCTTTGACATAAATAAAACATAGGATCATGGCTCCATTGCAACAAAAAGATTTTCGATTACCTGCAGATGCCCTCAGCCTTTCTGTGTATACATCAGATTTAAAAGAGTTTGACCTACATTTAAATCCATCTGATGCATCATTGCCTTTGGCGGGTATGTCGATGGGACAATTTTTAGATCTTGACAATGAGGGAATACAGCAACTTTCTGAGGAGAGTGTACACTTACCCTACCTCATGCTAATGGCAGAATGCCTTAAGATGGATCATTTTCTGATTCATTTTGATGGCTCTTTACATAATTATAATCGGACGATCGGCCTTTTTGATAAAATAGGGATAGATTTTAAAAGCAAGACCTGCACCATCATCAGTCCTAATCGATTGTCTAAAAGCATGATGGCAAGAGAGCAACAGCTGATTAAAAAAATGAATGAAGTTTTTCAGAAAGTGCAGTTTGCCAAATTCAATTTTAGTTTACCGGAAGAATTTTTGGATTACTGCGATGTTCATTCTTGTGCTTTTTGGCTTGCACCGAAGAAAAAGAGGCTATCAATTATGAAAGCCATCAAGAAAAAAGGAGACTGTGGCGAGCTAAAAGCTGATTTATCAGTGATTTTATAATTATTTGGTAATGACAGTTTTTAGTATGAAAAAAAGTGACGTTGGTCATGTTTTTTGTAAAATAAGATTGCTAAATTAGTGATTACTTACCTAACTCGTAAGTATATTTACTCATAGATTTTGGGTTGAGCTTGAAAACGGACATTAAAATGAATACACTAGATCATACAGTTCTTACAAAATGCTACCACTGCGGTGATGATTGTGTGGAGGAGAAAATCCTTCATGACGAGAAGCACTTTTGCTGCACGGGCTGCACTTTGGTCTATGATGTACTTCAAGAAAATGATCTCGGCTCTTACTATCAAATGGAGCAAAGTCCAGGTACTACTCAAAAGAGAAGTAAGGCTGACGCTAACCGTTTTGATTACTTAGACGATGCCGATATTCAAGCAAAGTTGCTTAAGTTTTCCGATGGACAAATGAGTCTTGTACATTTTAACTTACCTCAGATTCATTGCGCTTCTTGTGTATGGCTGCTTGAAAACTTAAGCCGACTTGATGCTGGTGTAATAGAAAGTAGGGTGGACTTCTTGAAAAAGAAGGCGAGCATTCGTTTTTCTCATGATCAGCTAAGCTTAAAAAACCTAGTGAAGCTTCTTTCTAAGATTGGCTATGAGCCAACGCTTCATTTGCAAGATGTAGCCGATGATCAACCGCAGAAAGTCAATAAAGACATCATTCGACGCTTTGCTGTGGCCGGCTTCTGCTTTGGTAATATTATGCTATTCAGTTTACCTGAGTATTTCGATGATCTGTCTTTTGTTAGTGCCGACTTCAAAGGCTTCTTTGGCTATTTGAATATTCTATTGGCCTTACCCATCTTATTGTATTCTTCAAAAGATTACTATACCTCAGCATGGGCAGCACTTTCGAATAAGCGACTCAATATGGACGTGCCTATCGTACTAGGTATTTTGGCGCTTTTCTTTTACAGTGTGGTAGACATCGTCATTCTTGATGGTGCCGGCTATATGGATTCATTAGGTGGATTGCTATTCTTCTTGTTGATAGGTAAGATTTTTCAAGAGAAAACTTACAACGGACTGTCTTTCGACAGAGATTATAAATCTTATTTTCCGCTTTCTGCGGTGAAGCTTCATGAAGGTAGAGAAAGCTCTGTAGCTATCAATAAGCTTCAGGTAGGTGATCAGATCGTGGTAAAACATGATGACTTGATACCTTGTGACAGTATTTTGAGGACGGATGGTGCGAGGATAGACTACAGCTTTGTAACTGGCGAAGAGGTACCTGTACCCAAAAAGAAAGGCGACCTCATTTATGCAGGTGCTCGATTGAAAGATCAGTACGCTCAACTTGAGGTGCTTAAGGAAGCTTCTCAAGGCTATTTGACTGAACTTTGGAATCATCACAGCTTCCAAAATGAGGAGGTAGATTTAGAAAGTTTATCGCATAAGGTGAGTCAATATTTTACCCCTGTGGTACTGACAATTGCTTTTGTTACACTCGCTGTTTGGTCATTGACGGATTTTTCGATTGGTGTGAAAGCTTTTACATCGGTGCTGATAATTGCCTGTCCTTGTGCCTTAGCCATGAGTACACCTTTTGCTACGGGTAATGTACTTCGGATTTTAGGGATGCACCGATTTTACTTAAAAAATTCAGGGATAGTAGAAAAGCTGGCTAAGGTAGACACCTATGTCTTTGATAAAACAGGAACGCTGACTTCAACCGAAAATGCTAAAGTCTCCTACGAAGGTAAGGAGCTACATGCCGACATTTTAGAGAAAGTCAAGGGTATGGTAAAAAGCTCATCTCACCCACTGAGCCTTAGGGTCAATGAACATTTGGATGGGATCTCTGCTCAACAACCTCTTAGTTGGGATGAGGTGAAAGGAAAGGGCATTACAGCTTCATTTAAAGGAGGTATTGATATTCAATTAGGTTCAGCGAGTTGGCTACAGGCCACAGTTGCAGAAAGCAAGGCTTTTGCTAATACGGTACACATCGCTTTGAATGGCGAGTATATGGGAGCCTTTAGAATAGATAGTGGCTTTAGAGAAGGTATAGAAAAGCTGATCCACGAACTGCAAGCAGAAGGTGCTGATATTCATGTGCTTTCTGGCGATCAAAATCATCAGCGTGATGTGCTTAGAGATCGCTTAGGAGAGGCAGTAAGCCTCAACTTTGAGCAAAGTCCGATGGATAAGTTAAAATATATTGAGTCGCTGAAGGCAGAAAGTAAGCGGGTAATTATGATAGGCGACGGACTCAATGACGCTGGTGCACTTCAAGTTGCTGATGTGGGGATTGCTCTTTCAGAAAAGGCGACTCAATTTACTCCAGCTGGCGACGCCATCCTAGACGCCTCGAAACTGCAGGCTTTAAATCAATTTATCAAACTCTCTAGAGCGGGACGAAAAATAATCATAGGCGCCTTTGCGCTTAGCTTCACTTACAATGTGGTAGGATTGAGCTTTGCGGTTCAGGGTCTTTTGAGTCCGGTGGTGTCCGCTATTTTGATGCCTTTGAGCAGCATTACGATCATCGCATTTACTACGGTAAGTGCTTATGCAGTGGCACAAAGAAAAGGATTAATGAAAGTTGGAAACCACCCTCAAACAGGTGACTTAAAATATACATGATATGGAAGTACTCTTTATACTCATCGTGGTCAGTTTGATACTCGCAGGCTTTGCCTTGTGGTTGTTTTTTGGCGCGATGAAAGACGGTCAGTACGAGGATACACACACCCCAGCGATGCGAATCTTGTTTGATTCGGCAAAACCACCGGAGGGGAAGAATAAGGAAAAACTAAATAACCAAAATAAATCATCATCAACCAATAAAAATCAATAGCAAGATGTCAGTACAGACTGCAACCAAAACAGCAAGTAGCACAGGCGTACTCGAGAAGTTTGCCTACGACAATACCATTGTGAAGTACTTTGGTATCGCTACGATTGTTTGGGGTTTGACAGGTATGTTGGTAGGACTCTTAGTAGCACTACAGATTTTCATACCCGAAGCCAACCTCGGCAATGAGTACACGACCTTTGGTCGTATTCGTCCACTTCATACCAATGCGGTAATTTTTGCCTTCGTAGGAAACGCAATTTTTGCCGGAGTGTATTATTCCATGCCTCGTTTGCTGAAGGCAAGAATGTATAGCGATACATTGGGATGGATCCACTTTTGGGGGTGGCAATTAATTATTGTATCCGCCGTCATCACTCTTCCGCTTGGCTTTACTAGCTCTAAGGAGTATGCGGAGTTAGAGTGGCCAATTGATATTGCCATTGCTTTGGTATGGGTAGCCTTTGGTATTAATATGTTGGGTACTATCTTCAAGAGAAGAGAGCGCCATATGTATGTAGCCATTTGGTTTTACTTGGCTTCATTCCTTACGGTAGCGGTACTACATATTTTCAATTCATTTGCACTTCCTGTATCTTTCATGAAGAGTTACTCAGCTTATGCTGGGGTTCAAGATGCGTTGGTTCAGTGGTGGTATGGTCATAATGCGGTAGCCTTCTTTTTGACTACGCCTTACCTAGGGTTGATGTATTATTTCTTGCCTAAGGCTGCCAACCGTCCGGTTTACTCTTACAAACTATCGATTGTTCACTTCTGGTCATTGATTTTCCTATACATTTGGGCAGGTCCTCACCACTTATTGTACACCGCTCTTCCTGAGTGGGCGCAAGTATTGGGTACAGCCTTCTCAATCATGTTGATTGCACCTTCTTGGGGTGGTATGATCAATGGTCTCTTGACGCTTCGTGGTGCATGGGACAAAGTGAGAAAAGATCCTGTTCTTAAATTTATGGTGGTAGCGGTGACCGCTTATGGTATGGCTACCTTTGAGGGGCCTATGCTATCCTTGAAAAATGTAAATGCTATTGCTCACTATACTGACTGGATCGTAGCTCACGTACATATTGGAGCTTTAGGCTGGAATGGATTCTTGACTTTCGGTATTTTATACTGGTTATGGCCGCGTATGTGGAATACCCAGTTGGCGTCAACGAAATTGGCTAATACCCACTTCTGGTTAGGTACTTTAGGGATCATTTTCTACGCACTTCCACTTTATGTCGCTGCTTTGACACAAAGCTTAATGTGGAAAGAGGCTACTGAGATGGGCCGATTAGCTTATCCAAACTTCTTGGAAACGGTGCTTCAAATTGTGCCGATGTATATATTAAGAGCGTTTGGTGGTGCATTGTACCTAGCGGGTGCTGTTGTAATGGTGTTTAACCTTTGGAAAACGGCAAAGATTGGTTCTTTCATTAAAGAAGAAGAAGACCAAGCGCCAGCCTTGGCTAAAAAATATGAGAACAGCGGCAATGAGTTCTGGCACAAAGTGTGGGAGCGTAAGCCTGTATTGTTTACTACTTTAGCTACGGTAGCTATCTTAATAGGTGGTGCTGTAGAGATCATTCCAACGATACTGGTGAAGTCTAATGTGCCAACTATTGCAAGCGTACAACCTTATACACCACTTGAGCTTCAAGGTAGGGATGTTTACATCTCTCATGGTTGCGTGGGATGTCACTCGCAAATGATCCGTCCTTTCAGACATGAAACTGAACGCTACGGTGAATATTCTAAGGCAGGAGAATTCGTTTACGACAGACCATTCTTGTGGGGTAGTAAGCGTACCGGTCCAGATCTTCACCGTGTAGGTGGCAAATATCCTGACAGCTGGCATTACAACCACATGGTAGACCCTCGCTCAATGTCACCAGGTTCTTTGATGCCTCCGTACCCATTTATGGTGGACAAAAAGCTTGACGTGGCCAGTACACCAGCTAAGATCAGAACACTTCAAAAGCTAGGTGTACCTTATGAGGAGGGATATGATGCACAAGCTATCGAAGACTTGATGGAACAGGCCAACGGCATTGTCGAAGGACTCAAAGCAAGTGGCATTGAAGTAAAACCTGATACAGAGATAGTGGCATTGATTGCTTACTTGCAGCGACTGGGTACAGACATCAGTAAGCCAAGTGAAGAAGACGGTGAAGAAGTAGCTTCTCGATAAGAACGGAGCGCTTGATTACACCTCAAGGCATAAAAGCTGATAAAGTAGGGCTGTAAAATGGATGTGTAGAGACGGACTTGTTTCCTCATCCCACGCAAAAAATAAAAATAGAGAGGTGATGGGTAGCCGATTTTGGCTACTCACACTCATCTGAACATATAAATTGTAGAGTTATGAAAAAGGATATTTTAACATCACTGGAGGGGGTAGATATATACCCTGTGATTTCCTTGCTGATTTTTGTGCTTTTCTTTGTTGGGATGGCGGTATTCGTCTTCACCATGAAGCGCAGTCATATAGATGCCATGAAGGCGATGCCTTTGGAAGATGACACCGTATCAAGTTGTGGTTCAGGCTGCAAGGCTTGCCCGAGTTGTAAGGATAAACACTAAGAAAGTAACCTTTTAACTGCGATTTCCCTGCTATTTGGTGTGGGGAATCAATCAACAAAAATATAAAGACATGAAATTCATCAATAAAATAGGTAAACTTGGCATGATCCTCTTTGGACTTGCCATGTTCGCTGCACCCCATGGAGTTTCTGCTCAGGAGAGTAAGAGCTTTTGGGAAACATTTGGGCAGCTAGAAATGGAGCAGCAAGTGCTCTTAGGACTTTTAGTCACTGTAATTGTGATGGTTATTTTGCTCTTAGGAGTCATCGTGTACTTAATTTCATTTATGTATGCACAGATGAGTCCTGCAACAGATGCCGTCGAGAAGCAAAGTGCTTTTGCTGCATGGTGGGAGAAGTTTGACGAGAAGTATGTGACGGGTAAAATGACCCCAATCAAAGAAGAGAAGGATAAAATGCTGGATCATAGCTTCGACGGAATTGTGGAGTTAGACAATCATATGCCACCTTGGTTGAAGTATACCTTCTACTTCACTATCGTATTTGGTGTGGTTTATTTTTCCTATTATACTGTTTTAGGTATTGGAGCTACCCAAACCGAGGAGTATCAAGAAGAGCAGCGAATTGCGGCAATTAAAATTGAGAAGGCTAAGCAAAATGCATTGGCTACTATCGACGAGAATACAGTCCAGTTTACTACCGAGACCCCCGCTCTTACGGATGGTCAAAGAATATTTGAAGCGAACTGTGCTGCCTGCCATGCTAAAGATGGGGGCGGAGGTGTAGGTCCTAACCTAGCCGACGAATATTTTATACATGGTAACTCTATTTCGGATGTTTTCAAGGTAGTGAAATATGGTGTGAGGTCTAAAGGGATGATTCCTTGGGAGGATCAGTTGAGTCCTGAGGAAATGCAAAATGTATCGAGCTATGTGTTGACATTGGTGGGTACTGAGCCAGCAAACCCAAAAGATCCGGAAGGAGAAAAAATGGAGATGGATAGCGAAACACCGCTTGAAGCAATAGATGCTACTGCATCTCTTTAAGTTGAATTAGGATTGTTGTAAAAGCTTGTATAAGAAGGTTATACGAGTAGTTTTTAGGTTTATCAATTAAAGGATATGCGAGGCTTAACTGAGATTTAAGTCTCGCTTATTTCAATTTAGAAGAGGTACTTTTACTAATACTAATAGGGAGTCGCATACCCTAGAAATTTGGAGTAAGTACAGCAAAATAACAAAACCATGAAAGAGGAAAATCAGGAAGCATTCAGAGATTCTATGGCAACGATCCGAGAGGATGGAGGTAGAAATTGGATCTTCCCCAAAAAGCAACTTGGTAAATTTTATAGCCTACGTACCTATGTGTCGTGGGTGTTTTTGGCGATGCTTTTCCTTGGACCTTTCATCAAGATTGGTGGTCAGCCTCTGCTCATGTTGAATTTTTTTGAGAGGAAGTTCATCATCTTTGGTAAAGTATTTTGGCCTCAAGATACTTATCTATTGATCTTTCTATTGCTGATCTTCTTTGTATTTGTAATTGTGTTTACGGTAGCTTTTGGTAGGCTCTTCTGCGGGTGGGCTTGTCCGCAAACGCTCTTTATGGAAATGGTATTTCGTAAGATCGAGTATATGATAGATGGGGATGCGGGTCAGCAAAGAAAGTTGGCTGAGATGCCTTGGAATGCTGAAAAAATTAAAAAACGTAGTTTAAAGTTTTTCATTTTTCTATCCTTATCAACCTTCATTGCTCACCTTGTGATGGCATATTTGATCAGTTGGGAGCAGACGGTAGAAGTAGTAAAAGCCGGACCTGCGGAGCACATGACAGGCTTTATCGCACTATCGGCATTTACAGGTATTTTTTTCTTTGTGTTTTGGTGGTTTAGGGAGCAAGCTTGTACGGTGGTTTGTCCTTATGGGAGGCTTCAGGGGGTACTACTTGATGAAAAAAGTATCGTTGTCGCTTACGATGATGTCAGAGGCGAACCAAGAGGAAAAATCAATAAAAAAGAGCCAGAAAAGAACGAAGAACTTGGTGATTGTATTGCTTGTGGTCTGTGTGTGCAAGTATGTCCAACGGGTATCGATATTAAAAATGGCACTCAAATGGAATGTATCAATTGCACCGCTTGTATCGATGCCTGCGATGAGGTGATGGAAAAAATCGGTCGGCCGAAAGAGTTGATTCGTTATGCAAGTGAGGAAGGCATCAAGGAAGGCAAGCAAAAAGTATGGACAACTAGAGTGAAGGCTTATTCACTTGTATTACTTTTACTGACGAGCCTTTTTATAGGTTTAATAGCTACTAGGACAGATGTAGCGGCTACTATTACCCGATTTCCGGGTATGACCTACCAGCTTAGAGATGATAATCAAGTAAGTAACCTTTATGAGGTGAGCATCATCAATAAAACCTTCGACGATAAGGGGATTGTTCTTAAAATAGAGGACGAGAATTTTACGCTAGATATGCTGGGAGAGGATGTTTGGGAGCTAGAGGGTCAGGAAAGAATTAAAAAGCGATTCTTCTTGTTGAAAGATAGAGAAGCAATACAAGCTCGTACTGAGCCAGTAAGGATTCTCATTATGCAAGATGGTGAAGTATTGGAACGAGTAAAAACTAATTTTACCGGGCCGATATAATCCACGAGATGTACTAATAGCTGGTGTAACAAAATTTTAAAATCATAGCATTATGAACTGGGGAACTGGAATATTTATCACTTTTACTGTCTTTGCTGTTTTCATGATCAGCTTGGTGGTAGTTTGCGTCAAGCAAGAGAATATCGACTTGGTAACACAAGATTATTACGCACAAGAATTGGTCTACCAGCAGCAAATTGACAAAATGCAAAACGCTAAAGGCATGGAGGCACTTCGCTACAATGCTGGCAGTAGGGAGCTTATTCTTGATCTTCCAGTAGCATCTAAAGGCAAACTTCAGCTTTTTAGACCCGATGATGCCGGCTTGGATCAAATGATTGAATTCACCGATACGGACGGAGAGCCACTCGCAGTGAATCTTGAGGATTTAAAAAATGGATATTGGAGAGCCAAGCTCACTTGGTTTGATGGTGATAAAGGTTTTTACCAAGAGCTTAAAATGACCCTTCAATAAATCGACGCTATACGGAGTCCGTGTTTCAAATACACAACTGATTGACTTGCCTAAGCTGAAAGAGAAATTATAGGCTCATTTTCAAAATAGATTTTATTTAATTCGATGTTGATATCAGGCTTTTTACTTGGTTTTTTAGGTTCATTCCACTGCATTGGCATGTGTGGACCTATAGCGCTTGCGCTATCAGCCGGAAAGGAAAAAGCCTACTATGCTAATCGCTTGCTTTACAATCTGGGCAGGAGTTTTACCTATGCGGGCATTGGCTTTCTTTTCGGGTGGGTAGGCTACGGCTTACAGCTCGCTGGTGTGCAGCAAGCACTATCCATTGCCGCAGGTATTTCTATCTTACTGATGGCCGTCATCTATAAAAAAAGCGAAAAAATGGCAAGCATTCTCGGCTTACAGTCTCAGGTTAATCACCTTAAGCGAGCCTTGGGGCGATACATCAAAAGAGGGGGTAGCTTCTCCTACTGGATGACAGGTATGCTCAACGGATTACTTCCCTGCGGCATGGTCTATGTCGCCGTGATTGCTGCGCTAGCCTTGCCTAATCCTTACTATGCGGCTTTATTCATGTTTATTTTTGGTCTTGGCACCACCCCTGCACTCTTTGCTGCCATGATCAGCGGACGGCTAGTAAGTCCAAATATCAGGCAGAAGCTCTTTCGGTTGATGCCTTTGGCAGCTGCATTTATTGGAGTGCTCTTTATCATTCGAGGGCTTAATTTGAATATTCCATATCTGAGTCCGTTTCTTATGATGCCTGATCTCAGCCTTGGTGCAGACCCTGACTTGAGCGATATTCCTCTTTGCCACTAAGCATAGGCTAGGTATAAATCATTATTTTTTGCATTTACTCATCCCAACTTTCAGATCAACCCGAAAGCTTGTAATTTTGAGGCATGATATCCATCCGACCCCTACAAGCTTCCGAACTTGCTGCACTGCGAGCCATGGCTTACCGTATATGGCCACCCGCTTTTGCATCTATCTTGAGCAAAGATCAAATCAGCTATATGCTCGATTGGATGTACAATTTGGATGAATTACGCAGTCAATACGCTCGAGGCGTTTCTTTTATTTGGGGGTGTTGGAATGAGAACGCAGTAGGCTTTGCCGCTTACGAAGTAGACCTTCTGCCTCAGCAAACTAAACTGCATAAGATCTACTTAGACCCCAACTATCAGAACAAGGGAATAGGTAAAGCCTTGATCGAGCATGTGCTTATAAAGGCAAAACAGAATAATCAAGAAACCGTCTTTTTAAACGTCAACCGTGAAAATAAAGCGATAGATATTTATCAAAAACTCGGCTTTGAGGTGATTCGAACAGAAGACAATCCAATTGGTGGAGGATACTATATGAATGATTTTGTAATGGAAAAAACCCTCTAATATGACTAGAGTAATTACAGCAACTATTTTTTTAAGCTTTCTTTTTATTTCCTCATCCCACGCACAAATATTAAATGTCGAAAAGTCAAAACTCGCCAATCGAGACACTACCAATTTCTTTGTTTCTACAGTATCTGTCTCATTAAGACAGTTTAATCGCAGTGCTGGTGTAGACAACCCAGTGAACTTATTTGGTTTTAATGCATCAGGAGATCTAGGGTATTTTGATCAAAAGAATGCCTATATTTTTATCAATAAGTATGACTACTTGCGGATTAATAATAATGTTTTTTTGAGTAATGGCTATAGTCATTTACGCACGAGCTTTAACCATAGAGAGCGCTTTCACTATGAGGTTTTCACTCAATTTCAATATGATAACTTTAGGGGTTTGGACCCTAGAATCATTGCTGGGGGTAGTTTTCGATTTCGGGCGATCAGGTCTACTAAGTTTGACTTAACGATTGGCTCGGGTGGCTTTTATGAAAATGAGCGCTGGCTTCATCCTACTATAGAAGATAGCGTGACACGGGTAGAGTTCATCAAAAGCTCAACCTATGCCAACTTCCGCTGGGAACCCAATCAGTTACTTAATTTAAATGGTATTGTATTCTATCAGACTGGCTATGATCGAAGCATCAGCCGATTGAGAAATCGGGTTAGCGCTGAAATCAACGTCATCATCTCGATTACAGAGCGCTTGTCGTTAATTAACCGTTTCACCGCTGACTATGAGGATCGGCCTATCGTACCGATCACACCCTATTTGTTTTCTTTCACCAATGGTTTGCAATTTAGGTTATGACGGATGGACTTATCATAAATCAAAAAAGATCATAGAAAATATTCCGCTCTTTAGTGGATTATCTTTACATTTGGAGTGCAAAGGAAAAGCAAGGCAAGTATGGATAATTTTGTAGTATCAGCAAGGAAATACAGACCAGATAAGTTTAATAGTGTAGTTGGCCAAGGGCATATTACTACAACCCTGAAAAATGCTATCAAAAACAATCACCTTGCGCAAGCTTTCTTGTTTTGTGGTCCTAGGGGAGTTGGAAAAACAACTTGCGCTCGTATTCTTGCTAAGACGATCAATTGTGAAAATATTGGTGCGGATATGGAGGCTTGTGGCAAATGCAATAGCTGCCTAAGTTTCAAAGATGGCAACTCAATGAACATCAGCGAGCTTGATGCCGCTTCCAACAACTCGGTAGATGATATCCGTAACTTGGTAGAGCAAGTTCGATATGCACCGCAGGCAGGTAAGTACAAAATCTATATTATTGATGAGGTTCACATGCTTTCCAACCAAGCCTTCAATGCTTTTTTGAAGACTTTAGAAGAGCCACCATCCTATGCCATATTTATTTTAGCTACTACCGAAAAGCATAAAATTATTCCTACTATTTTGAGTCGTTGTCAGATTTTTGACTTCAATAGGATTGTAGTAAAAGACATTGCCAACCACTTGGCTCATATCGCGAAGGAAGAAAACATTCAGTATGAGGAAGAAGCGCTAAGGCTTATTGCTCAAAAGGCGGATGGTGCCTTAAGAGACGCTCTTTCACTTTTTGATCTGATCCATACCTTCTCTTCTGATAATCATATTTCCTATCAGACCACCATCGACAATCTGCATGTACTCGACTACGACTACTATTTTAGAGCGGTTGATATGATGATGGCCGAAGATACCGCCTCCCTCTTATTGCTTTTTGACGAGATATTGAAAAAAGGATTTGACGCGCATAATTTTTTGGTAGGCCTGATGGATCACCTTAGAGATTTGATGGTATGCAAAGATGCTCAAACGATTAGTCTGTTGGAAGTATCGGAGGAGGTAGCTGCCAAGTATAAGCAACAAGCACAAGAGGTAGATCTTTCCTTTTTACTATCTGCACTCACCATTGTTAGTAAGTGTGAGGTGGAGTATAAGGGGCGAAAAAATCAGCGGGTGCATGTAGAAATTTGTCTTAGTAAGCTGGCCAACCTCAATGCAGCTCTCTTGCTGGCCAATGTAGAGTCAAAAAAAAAAGTAAAGTAGAGCAGCGTCCTGATTCTTCAGGTGATGCTAATGCCAATAAAAGTGCAGGCTTGCAGTCTCGCAGGGCAATACAGCGCAGTCCAAAGATTCCCACCACCGAAGAACAGATTCGCGCTAACATAGAAGAGCGCAAGCGACAAGAGCAAGCGGAAGCTCAAGCACCTAGTGAAAATGAAAATACCGCGACTCCTCAAGCGGCCGCTTCGGGGCTTACTATTTCACCTACTACACTTAAAGATGCCATCGAGCAATTTAAAGAAAAGCAAGGCACTCAACTGGCCGCTGGTGCAAAGGTGGTATTGGGACAGTCTTTTGAATTTGCCTCCGATCGCCTCATCCGGTTTAGCTTAAATGGCAAAACGCATGAACCTTATTTCGAAGCTTTGAAAAACCCATTACTAGGATTTTTGAAGAGTTATTTTGCTTTAGAGGATTTACAGATCGACTATGAAATAAAGGAACAGAGTCAGGTAGAAATGCGCTATACGCCGAAAGAGAAGCTAAAATATCTAATGAAAAAGTACCCTAAGCTTCAAGAGCTACAGGAGCGCTTTGGCTTAGATACTGATTTTTAGTAAAAAGCGTATGAAAGGTTCATATATTGAGTGTGTATTATCTTTATTGAAAGTCAACAATTGAGCATTTGGATTTAGGTGTTCATTGATAGGCTTTAGGTAGAGGATCTATTTTTCAACTCATTATTTTCTCGCTCCAGCTGTTTGATTCGCTGTTCTAGTAATCGGATGTTTCGGTTGTTTTCCTCTTGGGTAGCTTCCATTTCCTCAAGGTTTTGGCGCATTTCCTCTTCTTGAGCTCTTAGTTGCTCTTGCATTTGTTTTGAGGTCTCTAGTAGTCGCTGTTGCTCTGAGGCTTTTTTAGCGTCTATAATAGCTGCGGCAATATTCTCACCTGCTGACTCAAGGAAGTCGATTTGGTGCTTTTCAAATGACTGTCTACTACCAAGCTCCAGAACTGCAGGGACTTGGCCTTCAGTGAGAGCTGGCACTACAATAACTTCAGTAGGAATAAGCTCACCTAAGCCAGTATTGATTTTAAGGTATCCTTCAGGAAGGTTTTTGAGTACTTGCGACTTTTTTTCTAAATATACCTGTCCCACAATTCCTTCACCAATGTCAATGGTCGTGCTATAGAGCTTTTTTCTTCCCCAGCCATAGGCAGCTTGTAGTTTCAACAGTTCATTTCCGTTTTCATCACGCTCTAAAATGTAAAGCGCCCCAATATTGGCGTTCAGGTACTCAACTAAATGACGGATCAGATCATCACTCAAGCTTTCTATGTCATCATCATTGCGCAGTACATCTGCGAGATCAGCCTGACCTTTAGTCGCCCAGTTTCTTCGGCTTTCTTGCTCTCGTGTTTTAGCCAACTCCTGCTCCATATCTAGAAGTGACCTACCCAATATATCATTCTCACTACTCAATTGTAGGCTTTTATTCTTTTCACCTCTTCCTACAGCCAATGCAAATTCTGATATATTGCGCAATTGGTCTACCAGCTTATTGGACTGTAGATTGAGCTCCCCAAACTCATCGTTGCGGTTGGGGAGCTTTTCTGGAAACTTGCCCAATACCAACTCATCGTAAAATGCCTTCAGCTGTCGGAAAGGTATGATCAGCTGCATCGGAACGCGAGATACAAAATAAACCCCTGGTATAAAAAAGATTAAAAAGCTGATCCAAGCAAAGCCATAAGCCTTTCTTTGTGCGTCTTCTTGGGTTTTAGCAAGATATCGGAGTTTTTCTAAGGTCTCATAGTTGGCATAAAGCAGTTCTTTTTGAATCAAATTAAACTGATCTAATTCAGCCTGCCGTATTCTGTCCATAGCACCAGATGGCGGATATAATGGTGGAAATACCGCTTCAAAGAAAAAATCGTCATCCTCTTCTCCCTCTTCATCAGATTGAGTGTCACCTTCGTTCAGATCAAAAAACTCAATGTTCTCATCACTCTCGTTGAGCTCGAAAAAATCGGTATTCTCTTCATTTTCTAAATCTTCATTTTCTAGGTCGTCCTCTTCAGAGTAGACTTCAAGTGATGCCCCTTCTTCATTAACTTCAGTGCTGATCTTAATTTTTCTATAAATTTCGTCTTCCCATACCAGTTGGAGGCTGTCGTAAAGGTATAGTTCTTTAATCAGAAATTCGTATTGCTTCCTTTTTATACCTGTTAAGTTAGGATTAGCCACTTTTCTGCGTATTGACTCCGAATAAGGATGAATTTTTTCTACCCATACCTTTTCTCTCTGACGTTGAAAAAAGCTCCTTTCGCTCATAGCAAAATGGTAAAGATGCCGCTGGCTTTCATGAAGGTGGTTGGTCAACTTGGTATACTCTTCGATGGCTAGTTGTTCAATACTGATTGCTTCGCTTATATTTTTCGCAGGATGAAGTAGATAAAGAACACCTCCAGCTATCACCACGATAGCAATTACATAAAAGGAAAACACCCAGCCTAAGCGGATTTTTAAACTACTTAAATCAAGGAGTCGTTGTATTTTTTCTTTCATGTGTTTTTTAATTAGTCAGGAAGTATCGACTGCGTTCTCATCCCAAGCAAAACCTTTTAAATACTAAGCCAAGCGGTACATTGGGATTAATTGAATCCGCTACTGAGAACCAATGAGTGTATGATAATCAATACAAGACAAATTTAAAAATAATCGATAGTGAAAGAAGCGCTTTGCTTAAAAAATCTTTTTGTTTTCGTGGGATGAAGAGCTTACTTGAGCTAATTGTTGAATGAAGGCTATTGGGCTATTAAAATTCCTTTGCTGTTTTTGGCGATTAGTAAAATATACCATTCCTTGCCTTAAGTAGTATTACTTAATTGTGTCAATTTTAGCACTGGTGGCTTCACTTGATTGTATAAATATAAAGATCTTGGTAATTTTTCCGTATCTTTTGAAAACAAAGATGCTAAGATGCGGTATAAATTTTAATTTATTACTGATCTTCGTCATGGAATTTCGGTATAACGACTAATTGAATAAAATCTATGGATACGATAGCGGCGATGAAATCGCTTTTCACAGATACGGCGATGGAGTGTAGCAAGCTGATTACACAAAGATATAGTACCTCATTTTCTTTGGGAATCAAAACCCTTGATAGCTCTTTGCATATGCCGATCTATGCAATCTATGGCTTTGTAAGATACGCTGACGAGATAGTAGATACTTTTCATGATCACGACAAGAAGATGCTTCTTGATCGTTTTAAAAAAGACACCTATCAAGCGATAGAAGAAAAAATCAGTTTGAATCCAGTGCTACATTCTTTTCAAGACGTAGTCAATGAGTACAAGATAGAAAAAGAGCTGATTGAGGCTTTTCTTTACAGCATGGAAATGGACCTCCATCCGGTGGATTATACCGAAGAAAATTATAAACGCTACATTTACGGATCGGCTGAAGTAGTAGGATTAATGTGCTTGAGGGTGTTTTGTGCAGGTGATGAAACGCAATATCAACAACTGAAAGACCCAGCTTGTGCCTTGGGAAGTGCCTTTCAAAAGGTAAACTTTCTAAGAGATATTAAAAGTGATTACGAAGATAGAGGGAGAGTGTACTTTCCTGGTGTAGACTACAATCAATTTGACACTCAGGCTAAGATTGCCATCGAGGCTGATATTCAAAACGACTTTGATCATGCTTTGGAAGGAATCAAACAGTTACCTGCCAATGCAAAAAGCGGTGTGTATCTCGCCTATGTTTACTACTTGAATTTATTTAAAAAGATTAAAAACTCACCTGCAGAGCTAATACAGCGAGAGCGCGTGAGAATACCTGATGCGCGGAAATTACTTTTGCTGGCTGGCACTTTATTTAGAAGGCAGCTTAAAGCGATTTAAAATAGAATCAGTAGAAAAATCATCATTCGTCAATAGCCTTTTGAAAATTATTTAGCAAACATTTATTATGGAAGCACTAAATACATCCTTAGACTTGGAAGTAAGCATCGATCAAAACTCTGGCTTTTGCTTTGGTGTAGTATATGCCATTGAGATGGCTGAGGAGTTCTTGAAAGAGCAAGGGCATCTATACTGCCTAGGTGATATCGTACACAATGATGCAGAGGTGCAGCGGCTTGAGAAAATGGGACTTAGAATCATTGATCATGAGAAACTGTCTACCTTAGAAAATGAAAAGGTCTTGATAAGAGCTCATGGAGAACCTCCCCATACTTATCAGACAGCTTTAAAAAACAATCTTGAGTTGGTAGATGCAAGTTGCCCGGTTGTGTTAAAGCTTCAAAACCGCATTAAAAACTCTTTTGATAAAAGCGAGATAATCTACATTTACGGTAAGCATGGTCATGCTGAAGTAGAGGGGCTTTTAGGACAGACCAATCAAGAGGCAGTTGTTTTCCAGAGCCTTGATGAGCTAGATATAGCCAATATGCCTAAAAGTATTACGCTATATAGCCAAACAACTAAGAGCACTGATAGTTTTTATAAAATTAAAAAAACCTTGGAGGAAGCGGGGATCGCAGTTAATGCCAATGATACCATTTGCAGGCAGGTCTCTAACCGAGATAAAGAACTAGGATCATTTGCTGAACAATTTGATGCGGTAGTTTTTGTTTCAGGAACTAAATCCTCCAATGGAAAGGTTTTGTATAATGTATGTAAACAAGCCAATCCTAGGACACATTTTGTTTCTTCAACCGAAGAAATAGATCAAGAGTGGTTTAAGCCTGGAGACCGGATAGGTATCTGCGGGGCTACCTCCACACCGATGTGGCTGATGGAAGAGGCAAAAGAAAAACTATTGACCTTTTGAGTACAAACAGACCTTTTTTGGGCGTAGTTATTGCCCTTATTATCATTGTAAGTTGGTTTTTAAGTCTTGCCTATTTTCTTCCAAAGGAGCTTTCGGCCTTTCATTGGTGGATTATACCAGCAATGCTTTTGCAAACCCACCTATATACTGGACTTTTTATCACAGCACACGACGCCATGCACGGAGTGGTGGCGCCTGGTAGAAAGAAGCTCAATCACGCTATTGGTGGAGTGGCGGCAGCATTATATGCCTATAATAATTATAAAAAGCTACTCCCTAAGCATCACCAACATCATGGTATGGTGGCTACCGTTGAAGATCCAGATTTTCACCATGGCAGTTTTTTTCGTTGGTACTTTAAGTTTGCTACCGAGTATATAACTTGGTATCAGGTAGTGTTAATGGCCTTTACCTATCATGGATTACTCGTGTTTTTTGATAAGCCAAATGTTATCCTGTTTTGGATGATCCCGTCAATTTTGGCCACTTTGCAACTCTTTTATTTCGGCACTTATCTTCCTCACAGAGGTAAACCTTTACCAGGAAACGAACATCGCTCACGTACCCAACCCAAAAATCATATTTGGGCTTTCTTCAGCTGTTACTTCTTTGGCTATCACTATGAGCATCACTACTCACCTGGTACGCCTTGGTGGATGCTATGGAAAGAAAAAGAAAACCTACAGGCTAAGGGGCTTGTTAAATAGCCTAGTGTGGAATCAGGGTCTGAGAACTCCTAAATGAATAACCATTTAATACGGCTTAGATGGATACAGTTTTCCGACCATAATCATTAGATTTCGCTTATGCGTGAAATTGGCAGACTTTGAGGTCTTTGGATGTTAGCAACCCTGAAAGATAATGTTTTGCTCATATTGCAAGCTCTTTACTAATTGTTTTCAAAGATCGAGTCTGCAATAGCTCAACCGATGTAAAGGCTTTGTAATTATGGAGGATGCCTTCGATCTTCAAGCTTTCCGAAAAATAATCCATGTGGATATGGATGCCTTCTACGCTTCTGTTGAGCAGCTCGATAAACCTGAGCTTCGCAACAAGCCCATTGCCGTTGGTGGTAGTAAAGAGCGTGGAGTGGTGGCGGCAGCTAGCTATGAGGCACGGCAGTATGGAGTGAAATCAGCGATGCCTTCTAAGATTGCCGCTAGAAAGTGCCCCAATTTGGTATTCGTAAAACCTAGGTTTTACAGATATAAGGAGGTGAGCTCACAGATACGTACTATTTTTTTCGATTATACCGACAAGGTAGAACCTCTCTCTCTGGATGAAGCTTTTTTAGATGTAACTACCAATAAAAAGGAAAATCCTTCTGCCACAATTTTAGCTAAAGAAATTAGAGCAAAAATAAAATCAGTTACAGGACTCAATGCCTCTGCGGGAATATCTTACAATAAATTTTTAGCAAAGATAGCTTCTGATCTTCATAAGCCCAATGGTCAAGCCACCATACGGCCAGAGCAGGCACTGGAATTTCTTGAGCAGCTACCTATTCAAAAGTTTTATGGCATCGGTAAGGTTACCGCAGCAAAATTTAAGGAGATGGGTGTAATAAGCGGCAAAGAGCTCAAAGCACTCAGTTTAGAGCACCTAAGTGAGCATTTTGGCAAGTCTGGTTTGCATTTCTATAAGATTGTGAGAGGTATACATAATAGTGAGGTCGAACCTAATAGGTTAAGAAAAAGTATCAGCGCCGAAAGTACTTTTCGTGAAGACGTTTTTGAGCCTCACGAAGTGGCGATGGAGCTAGATAAAGTGATCGAAGAATTAAAAGGAAGAGTTGAGCGACTTCAACTGAGTGGACGAACAATTACATTGAAGCTGAAGTATAGTGATTTTCAAGTACAGACCAGGAGCAAAAGCAGTGAATGGCCAATTCCTATAGCAAATATTACTAATATGGCTTACCAATTGCTGGAACAAGAGCCCCTCCGACAGCCTATTCGGCTTTTAGGCTTAGGGATTTCAAATCTTGAGCTAGATGATGAGTGGTATGGCCGGCAGCTGAGAATTGTATTTGACCAAGAGTAGTAAGCTTTTTATTAGGCATCTGTCAATTGTATTCTTACCTGTGAGCAGATCTGGCCATTGGTGACAAAGTTGAAATTTAACTCCTTAGCTGATGATGTGGCCAGAAACAAAAAAAGCAGCTATTATAGCTGCTTTTCGCTCCTCCTCCTGGGCTCGAACCAGGGACCCTCTGATTAACAGTCAGATGCTCTAACCAACTGAGCTAAGGAGGAATTTAATAAAATGAGAGGTCTTTATGACTTTTGCTCCTCCTCCTGGGCTCGAACCAGGGACCCTCTGATTAACAGTCAGATGCTCTAACCAACTGAGCTAAGGAGGAATTTGAAGGTGCACAAGAATACCCTCTCATTTCGTTCTGCAAATATAGAAGCTTTATTTTTTATCCCAAAAATATTTTTGAAAATATACGTGCATTTTTTCAAGGTTAGGCCTTTTTATTAAAGGTTAGCCCAAATTCGATTGTGTATTTATAGAAGATAGTAGCGAGGACTATTTTTGATTCATGCCTATCCGCATCACAACAAGTTATTTTAGATATCATATTCAGGAGTGCCTTTTCGTTCCTAATTCCGAAGATGTTTAAATATCATAAGGTGCAATCTTCAGCTTTATTTTCGCTTGCATTGATAGAACGATGTTTGTAAGGTTGATAGTCCTGTGATTCAAAACAGTCAAATCTATTATTACAAAAAAAGAGGGGCTATTTAAGCCCCTCATGTAAATAAGAATTAATTAAATATTTTTCTGAGTATCTCTTTCGTGATTAAATAGGTAGGTACGACCCCTTCAGCTCCCAAACTTCCCGACGCAAGCGTAGCCCCAGTTACCAATGGGTTATCTGATGCATAGTAGGCATAACGAACTTTCACGTTTTCGTCTATGCTTTTTCGGATTTTAGCCGCAGATTGTATGGCCTTTTGGTAGTGAGCGCCCTCCATTTCAAGGCCTACCGCATTCCATGTAGAAGTGATAAAGTGGCTTAAAACATCGCGATTTTGTAGTGAGGTCCCCATCACCGTAATCATAGGGCCTACAAATGATGGAAGCACTTTTTCGAATGGCTCTAAGTCAAAGTCGTTTTCTATTGGATAATTATCGGCCGTTCCTTCAAAAACATGGGCTGTAGGGAGCATAATATCTCCTTTCTTACCTTCTAATATTCCTGCCTTGCCCATAATTGAAACGGAAGATATATTTAGTGTAATTATACGATCAGCATTTTCGTATGGCTTCAATAGCTCATCCATACATTCATAGGCTTGCTCACCAAAAGCATAATCCATTACTATAAGTACGGGCGAATTGTCCTTACCAGCATCAAACTCAAATTCGTAAGGCAATCCTTTCCCTTCTACTTTGCTCATGTCAATGATCTGCACAGACAGATTGGTACCTGATCGGTCTTCAATTTCCACGAATCCATGCGACTTAGCGTATTCTTTAATCGCATTTTGATAGTGTTGGTTTTCTGCTTTGCTGGTGAAGTTGGCTAAATCTTCAATAGAGTCAAAAGAGTGATCCTTCAATGCTTTGAAACCATAGATAGCGTTGAGGAAGCTATGTAAGTTGGCACTTATAATATGGATTTTTCTCTTTTCCATGCCCGAAGCAACGATGTGCCCTTTGATATGGCTCGCCCATTCGTCGCCGTATACGTGCAAACCGATGATTTCTCGAAGTTTACCTGAGAAACTAATTTCTCTATCTTCTTTTTCAGTTTCCTCAAGAATGGCCCTTTTTCCTAAGTAATATACAATTCGATAAAGGCTGTAGCCACCACCCGCGTCTTTAAATTTTTTGATCCCCTCGCTGGTTTCCTTTACTGTTCTTCCTAAAAAGTGGCTCAGGTAAACTACCCCTTTCTTCTCATCTACATCCTCCCCGGCTTCCTCTTGCCTTACGATTTCCTCTAGTTGATACCAGTCTTGAGAAATTTTATTTTTATGGTCTAGTGCTTGGTTTTTGATTTTTTCAGCTTCAATGTAGATGAAGGTAAGGTGAGTTAAGATATCATAGATATCACTTCTACCACGTGTCATTTCGATATAGTATCGCTCCGCATCAACGCGATAGCAATTTCTTCTTCTTTTACTAGGAATGAAGGGTTCATGGCCAGCTTCCTCAAAGCCTTCTCTAGCAGTAAGGTTGATAAATTGACATTCTTCAATACCTCGTGGTAGACGCTCGATGACATAAAGTAGTCCATCAAGTTCCACCCGCTTAGTGTCAGCAACTGTACCGTATATTTCAGGCCGTAAGGTTAGCAGACTTTCTACCAGACTCTGACCTGATACACCCATTGGTTTGTAAGTGCCTCGCATCAGTAGGTGGCGCATAGTAATGTAAAGACGCTCAATGGCTCCTCTTGACTCGCGGGTTCTTTCTTTATTTGCGATCATAGTTTTTTCTATAATTTTAACAATCTATTTAATTTATACCGTGTTGGTGATCTATGCCGTTTTTTCAGGCTTCACTGATCAGCCGTGTAATTAATTTTACTTTAGGATAGGTCGATAGACTTTCAGGTGGTTGGAGCCAGGATATACTTCAATCGATATACTGTCTAAGACCAATTGTTTTTCTTTAGCAAATTGATTCATCTTTTCTTCTATGGTCGTAGGAGATGGATAAACCACCGGATGTCCCAGAAATTCTGCTTTCACAAAATCGTTGGACTGGAGCTCGTAGCGTTCCCAATTTTTGGGGTAATCCGCGGGCAATTCCTCCGCCCAAACTCCAATAAAATTGTCTACTTTCCCGTCTTCTTCTTCTGGCTTATTAAAGTAAACCACAGTAAGCAGCGCTTTGCGTTCATGCTGCTCTATCCATTCTTTAGTGTCAAAAAATATCTTTTTTAGATTCTCATCTCCATACTCACCTTTATAGTATTGACCTAAAAGTATAGGCTGATTTTTGTTTGATTGGCTTACTTCAATAGCGTTGAAACCGCCAAGCCGATGGTAAAAAAACAAGGCTAATATCGCCACTAAGGCAATCAGAACTGCAAAAAGAGTGGTTTTATTCATTATTTGTAGGTTGTTTTAATCTGTCAATATTTGCGTCTTGTTTTGTAAGCTGAATACAGGAGGTAGCAACTTTAAGCATTTTGTGAGTATACTTTGCCCCATCCTGCAATAAGGAAGCATTTCAATTTTATTCGAGCTAAGCTTGCACCCTCTATTTTGCAAGTCTGCAAATTATTTCAACGATAAATTGAATACAAAATTAAAGAAAATTTCGATAAGTGCATAAAGGCTCTAGTTATCAGAGTATATATTCTTTTTTTGTTGGAATGAGAACGCTCACTTTAGTGCTTTGGATGCATAAGCCTAAAAACAAATCGGGCAAATCCTTAATTTTTATCGATTTGTTAATTAAAGCCTCATAATTTCTTAATATCTTTTGAAAAAATTGCTCTTACTTTTGAACTAATTAATCAAACAACAACTATGAAAAGAATCTTTACACTATTTATGCTGCATGCAGTATTTCTTATAGGAATTGCCAGCGCTCAAGATACCCATCCTGGATCTATCTTTGGAAAGGTGGTCGATGAGAAAGGTGATGCCATTATTGGCGCCTCAGTACGACTCATGGGTACTGAAAAGGGAGCCGCCACAGACCTCAACGGTCAATTTCAAATCCGCAATATTCAACCAGGTAATTACAAACTGTCCGTTACGGCAGTGGGTATGTCCAATTATCTTCAAGACGTTAATATTTTAGCCGGCGATAGACAAGTAAATTTATCTATTGAACTGAAGGAAGCTCAAGTGTATCTAGAAGGCTTGGTAGTTACTTCGCAAAAACGAGAGCAAGTCATTAAAGAAGTGCCTGTAGCAATCACTAGCCTTTCAGGTGATTTCTTCGAGAATCTTAACATCCGCGAAGTAGACCAGATGGCAGAGTTTGTTCCAGGCTTACAGATTCAGCTTCAGAGTCCGAATAACCCTGGCTTTGTAGTAAGAGGGATTACTAGCGATGATGGTGACTCTAGGGTCGAGCCTCGTGTATCGGTTTTTCAAGATGGAGTGCCAATTTCTAAGTCGAGAGGTTCTGTAGTCGAGATGTTTGACATGGAGCGTGTTGAGGTACTGAAAGGGCCTCAAGGTACACTCTTTGGTCGTGGTGCGCAGATTGGAGCGGTTCATTTCATTCAGAATAAAGCCAAAAATCACTTCTCCTCCGAACTTACAATGGGCGTAGGAAATTTCGGTCAGCAGTTGGTAAGTGGTCATGTCAATACGCCTATCGTAAAAGATAAGTTGGCTTTTCGATTAGCGGGTCAATACAATAGGCGCGATGGTTTTATCGACAACCCGGTGCCAGGTCAAGACGACCTCAATGGCAAAGGAACTATCGCCATCAGGCCATCACTACGCTGGACTCCAGGCAATAAAACAGTAGTCGACTTCATCACTAACTATCAGGTTGATGACTACCCAGGTACAGCCTTTGCCAGTGGCACCATCGTACCTCGCGGTCAGGAGGGACAGCCAGGAAGAGAGGCCGCTTTTGGTACAGTCGCTTTAGATGGTCAGCCAGCCATTCCAAGTGGGTACAGCTCGCCATATAACCCTAATGGCATTATCAATGAAAATGATCGCGACAGAGCTTTGGGCATCAATCGTATCGTTTGGGGGCAGACCTTGATCGTAGATCATGAGTTTAATGACCAGTGGTCATTGACTTCTACTTCCGCTTTTAGGAGGTTTGATTCTTATGAGTCTTTCGATGCTGATGGTTCTGCTGCTCCAATTTTATGGTTTGCCGAAGAATCTGTAGGTGACCAATTTACTCAAGAGTTTCGCTTCAACTACAATGACAACAGTCGGTTTGCGGGCTTTTTTGGTGCTAATTACTTTTGGGAAAAAGGTAGCCAAAGAGTTCCTTTCATGACCGATCAGCGTGCTTTGGCGGCGCAACTGAGTCCTCTAGTAGCTGATTTTGCTGGTTTAGGTTTTTTAACTCAAAGTGCACTAAATGCTGATGGATCAGCATTTCTTGGCATCAATGATGCTCAAGGCTGGAACCTTGTCCGTTTAACTCAAGGCATTGGCCGTTTTGGTGAGTTTCACGAGGAGCAATTTCAAAACTTTGGTAATGTATCAGCCTATGAAATATTTGCTGATGGGTCTTATAAAGTAACACCTGACTTCTCGCTTACCGCTGGTCTGAGAGGTACTTATGAGCAAGTAAACAATGGGTTTGAAGCCATTTATACTGGCACTACCAATCCCGCGGGACAGCTCTTTGGAGGGATCACAGGAGCTTTCCCAAATGTAGCCTTTCCTCCTACCAATATTCAAAGAAATGCTGATGGCTCTCCAGTTTTTGGTGCTGATGGCAATGTGTTACTTACTGAAGATAACAACAGAAGAGAGGCTTCAGGCGAATTTTTCTCTTGGGTAGGTAGATTCATCGGAGATTATAAAGTGAGCGAACAGCTCAATACTTATGCTTCAATTTCTCGCGGCAGAAGGCCTAACGTCATCTTCCTTGACGCCAACACTGAAAACATATTAAATGATGAGATTGTATGGAGCTATGAAGTTGGAGCAAAAGCTTTGACATTCAATAACCGCTTGCAGTTCGATGTGAGTGCTTACTATTATGACTACAGCAACTTTCAAGTAACAGTAAGAGATGATGGCGCCATCCCGATCATCGTAGATGCAGGAGAAGCTACAGCACTTGGTGCTGAGACCTCTTTCAGATACGCGCTCAACAAAAACTTATCTTTCTTCGGTAACTATGCCTATATCCGCGCCCGATTCGATGATACTGATGCAGATGGTAACCCGCAAGACTTTGCAGGTAATCGATTCCGTTTAACTCCCGATCATTCTTTTTCAGTAGGGCTGGACGTAAGAGGGAAGATCAACAACACTACGAGCTATTTCTTCCGACCGACTTACACATGGAAGTCAGATGTGTTCTTTGAAGAAGAAAATCAGGCTGGTATCGAGCAGGCAGCTTTTGGTTTGCTCAATTTAAGAATGGGTGTATCATTGCTAGAAAATAGAGTGGAGTTAGCGATCTATGGTTCCAACTTACTTGACGAGCAGTTTTTGATTGATGCAGGTAATACCGGTCAAAACTTCCTTACGCCAACTTTCATTGCAGGCCCTCCTAGGTTCTTTGGTTTTCAAGTGACTGGAAGGTTCGCGAAGCGATAATTACGCGACTACATTACGTTCTATAAAAAGCGGCTTTCGAGTCGCTTTTTTTTCGAGGAATGAGATTAGTTTTAGGATCCACCTTATCAATTTTACAAACAATGCGTTTCTTTCATCGCTTTTAGATAAAGCCTACTTGATAAAGGAGTTATAAATCTATCATTCTGGTACACCTGTCGTATAATAGGCTATGTAATTATGGAATATAGCTTAGACTTGAAAAGGGCTGGCTTTTGGAAATGATAAGGTCGAGCTGAAGGCTCATCTCAATAAAAATAAAGAATAAAATAAAATTAACCCATGAAAATTGTCATAGAAACAAAAGTTGAGCAGTCTGTCGCTGATGTGAAGCAGAAGTTTGATAAGGATTTATTTTTGGCCTTAAGTCCGCCCTTTCCTCCCGTAAAGCTCTTGCGCTTTGATGGCTCAAAAAAAGGAGATGAGGTAGGCTTAGAGCTTAATTTTCTGCTCTTCAAGCAGCGATGGATTTCTGATATTACCGCGGACGAAGATGGAGGCGATGAATACTTCTATTTTATTGATGAGGGCAAGGAGCTCCCCTTTTTTCTGGAAAAATGGCATCATAAGCATCATATCTACCGTGCAGAAGGGGGAGGGGCCATTATTCGTGATGAAATCACTTTCAAAGCGCCGTATGGTCTATCTTTTTTATTTTACCCTGCACTCTGGAGTCAATTTTTGTACCGCGTTCCTATTTACAAAAAGTACTTTAAAGTAAAGGACGTCGCTAAGCGGTAGTTAAGCGGTAATGAGGATTTAATCATTCTTGAACTGGTATATTTCTGTTATTTGATATCATCGGAAAATAGCACTTATAGCATTGGGGTATACGCTCCAACTTACTCGGTCTTTGCAGGATTTTTGAATGGCTTATCTATCTTGAAGCTCCATTCATATTACCGCAATGAGAACATCTAAATCGAGGAAAAAGTAAATCAACAATTTATTGGCCTAGCTTAATTGAGCTTCTGGTAGTGCTTGTTGAGTGTTATTTTCTCTATCTTCCATTCTCTGAGCATAAGCTTCACAGATTGATTTCATTAGATGAGGGCCTTCGAAGATCATACCCGTAATCAATTGCAAGATATCGGCACCAGCATCTAGCTTGTCCATCGCATCTTCTACTGATAAGATACCACCGCATCCGATGATGGTAAATCGATTGCCCCATGCCGCTTTGGTTTTTCTAATGATGTCCGTTGATCGTTTTTGGCAGGTCAATCCACTGAGTCCCCCCCTGTAGTTTTTTGGAGCCTCATCTATATAGGTAGCCTCATCATAATTTTTATTGAGATTGCCAATTACCACACCACTCACTCGATGTTGATCGGCTATTACTAGCAGTTCTTGAAAGTCTTCCCATACTAAGTTGATCGGCATTTTAAGATAAACAGGTTTTTCACAAGGTATTTTATCGAGCGCTACTAGTAGTGGTTTCAATAATGCCGGTGTGGTAAAACTCTCCCCTCCGTGCACGTTAGGACAACTGATATTGATGGTGTAAAAATTACCCATCCCTTCTTCATTTAACCTACGGAAGGAATAACAATAATCTTCAATTCCCGCTTCTGTAGTCACTGTTTTATCGTCATTGGTTTTAGCAATACTAATACCCCAGATAAAGTTTTTGGGTTTTTTGGTCTTTTTTAGGCGTTCGATGATTACCTCCACGCCATCGTTTTTCAGTCCTTTGTAGACAATCAGTGACTGGGACTTTATCATTCTTCTCAATCGAGGCTTTGGATTCCCCTTGGTTGGCCTTGCTGTTACCGATCCAATTTCATCCCCACCAAAACTAACCGTATCGAGTACACCAGCTAATTTACCATTGTAATCGAAGCCTGCAGCAAGCATCACTGGTGAAGTATAGGTGATACCATCTACTTTGAGTTGTATCGGCTTGCCCTTGTACCGGTAAAATTGACTCACCAAGCCTCTACCAACCTTTGTTTTGCCAAAAAATGAACCTATTCCAACGAATAGGCTATGGACCAACTCAGGATTGAGAAGAAATAAAAAGCGTTTCAGAACTTGTTGATATAACCACTTCATCATGATCGTTTTTGATATTAAGGATGGTCAAAGGATTTTAAGGCTCTGTCATTTATCTGTGATAAAACCTTGCCTTTTTGTAATGTACAACATTTTTGGCGAGAATAAAAGGTGATATTTGTCAGGCTACCTCAAGATGTTAGGTGAAAGATGCTTGCTAAAGCTTTTGTTTTTAAGATGAAAATCCGTTTCGTTTGTTTTATTTATTTTTAGTCGGTTTTCTTGAAGTCATGTGATATTAGTAAGATCAGCATGGTTCTTGGGAGTTATTTAATGAATTTTAATCTTTTGTTTGTGAGGGCTTTGTTTTAAAAGGGGACAGTTTTTTAAGGTTGGTGATTGAAAATAAGGCATGGGCTTAGTTGATGAAGTCAATGGATGAATTGTGGCCAATAATAGCCATGTATCACTCACCATGCTTGACCATATTTCTTAAGTAAAAAATACATCTCCACATTGGCAGCTAAGCCAAGAATACCTTCAAACATAAAGCGGATATTAAACTTTCGATCGTAGCCTTTTCTTTCAAAAATTTCTAAATCAGGAATGTAACGAGTAGAAAGATAATATGATAATGCGGTATAATTGCGCGCTATTACATTGCTGTCGTTGTCTCCATAAAAATCAACAGCTGACTGTCCACCTTGCTGAAGCAGTTGCTCAACCGCTTCAAAATCGAAGCAATCCACACGCTTGTAAAGGCGCAGGTCAACTTCACGAAATCCCTTTTCTAAAAAGTAACTGAAAGTATTACAAATAACCATATCAGCTATCTCTGGATCATTGGGATCATCACAAGAAAAATACGATTGTAGCGTAGGTCAGGTTTGATTTCGTCTACCCCTAATGCTGTTTTCCAGAAATCCTCCATTTGCATTGTTCTACCTTTATTGCGGTTAATCAATGGCATTCGTTTCTCCTCCTATGTGCCATTGAATAGAATCACTTTATGAAAATAAGTGATGGCACTAATATGAAAGGGTGGACAGGCAGGGTCTACTTGAACCTGATGTTTTTTAGCATATAAATGAGGGTATTGCCGCTTAAAATCCATCACCTGATTTACATCATTGAAATAGACTGCTAAAAACAATTTTCTAAGGGGTTCATTTTCCTGCGTCAAATCCATTAAACAAGGCTTTTATGTAACAACATGAAAAATACCTCATGCTCTTATTATTTATTTTCTCGATTGATAAGGCTTGTGATTTCGACACCACTTTAAAAGCTTTCAAGGAAATAGCTAGCACTACTTAGCTTTCTTGGTGGGAATCTCAAAGATTTATTTTGAAAGGATGACATTTTAAAATCACCTACTGTATCAATATAATCTTTCACTTTTTTTCGGGACTTCTAGTAACGGCTCTCCTAATTCAGCTGATAATTTTGCCAAAGACTGCAAGGTGAAATTATGCTCACCATTAAACCATTTGAAAATTTCAGATGGTTTTTTGTCTAGTTTCTTTTTGTTCATCTCGTGTTCTCGCAAAAGCTCATTGATGCGAACCACTAGGCCTGCATACCAATCCACAAAAATTTTTACGTCATGAGGAGTACTTTTAAGTAATCGATCTACGGTTTTACTTCGCATGGGTCTAAAATATTAGGTTTGTTGATCCGTCAAAGCTTTTTAAATACCTCTGATCATCAGATATTTCAATCATTTCGGATTGTAAAGCTTCTTCCATCTTTTTGGCAAATGTTGGCGCTTCGTGAAACTTTAGGCTTTGACTTTCGCTGTCTTGTGTAGCCTGCGTTTGCTTAATACCACCATTGAAAAGAACGACAATGGTTTCATTTACTCGATAACAAAATAATCTCCAAGGAATATCATTACCTATGTCCTTTATTTTTTTACAAATGGCTTTGGTTTTGGTGGTAACTTTTGGAAATTATTAACATCTAAGCAAGTATTCACTTAAGGTAAGTCTGATTATTTAGACCTTCTACCATTTTAAACATGATTTCATACATCAAACTATCAACTAGTTTTTTGTATTTATCAAATACCTCTTGTGTAACTTTTTCCTCAGAGCTAATATCACCGCCATGAGCTACTGCATTCCTATAATTTAAAAAAGTTTTTAATGAATCCTTCAAGTTTGGGTCTGGACGTCGATAATTTTTCCAATTTTCGGGAAATTTTTCTAGACAAAATGATTGAAGTAGTCCGTTCATCACCTCAAAGTTTACATTGCTTTGTGTGTTGATACTTGAATTAAAATTTAATTCATTGTTTACATAAAATGATTGAAGGTCACTAAAGAAGGCTGTTTTTTTATTTAGCTTATTTGGATAATTTTTAAGTTGCGCAAAGTTAGTTTCCATATAAAAGATTAATAAGTTGTCACTTGCTGTGGTTATCTTTATTTTCCTTTTATTTAGTTCTTCAGCATATCTTACAAATGCCTTTTGTATGAAACCTTCCCAAATAGAATAGATCATAGCTACAGATTGAACTGAAAAGATATCCAATTGTAGAGATGTAAATTTGAATCTGTTTGAAAAAAGGACTCTTTCAATCTCAAAAATAGCTGTTGTTCTTTCTTCTATATCGGAATCAATATCGTCTATGAAAGCCATAACAAACTAGTCAACATTTATGAAGCAAAAATTTCATTGGCTCGCTGCAATCGTTTTTTTATTCTTGATCTACTATTGGATGCTGATCCTGAAAATCGCTTGAAATCTTCATCTAGTTTTAACTCTGCTATTTTAGATGAAATAAGATGCGGGTTTGAACGATATTTTTCAATATTTTGGGCGATACCAATGGTTATCCCCTCATATAAAGCTGGGACAAATAAATTTCCGTCATTTCTGAAGATTTTATCGTCACCAACCTCTTCCAGCAATTCATAAACATCATTAAACAATGATTTATAGAAACTTTCATTAAAATCCTCCGAGGATACTTTAGTCTCCATGAAATGATCAAGATAGTTTTCAAGATTATTATTGACATTATCTACATTATTTAATAATGCCACAAAGCGTAAAATTAGCTCTTGATCGTAGAGTTCTTGTTTTTTTTGCTTACTTAATGTCGTAAGCTTCACAAAAGTTTTATTTCTTGAAAGATCTAGTATTAATTCATTTATAACAGGGTTTATTCCTCTGTAAATAGCGTTTCTAATTTCTTGAGGGGTAAGTTTGGAACCACCTGAGTTTAATCTTTTGAAAAGTTCATACTTCATGGCAGTATTACTTTCTCCTCTTAGGATTTCAACTCTGCATACAGCTCTTTTGAGATTTATAATGTATTTTTTAGGCAAAGTATCAAAATTGAGTCCTTCAAGGCTTTTGATTAAACTCCCCGCTTCTAAAGTCCATTTATTCAATAGTTCTAGACCGTCTTCCTTTTTATATTTTTCATTTAAATCTGAAGATGCATCTAATTCATTATCATCCTCATTTTCTTCGTAGCTAATCGTTAAGTCTTCCGACAGCTCCCCAAAAAAGCTGATAAAGGTTGTTACCCTCTGTAAACCATCAACCAATTCCCAAATACCATCTTCATCTTCTGCTACAAATATTGGTGGTATAGGGATATTTAATAGAATAGACTCTATTAAAGCTGTTTTTTGTTTATCATTCCATCTATATAGTCTCTGATATTCAGGTCTGATGATAAGCTCTTTACTCTTGTATAGATTAATAAGCTCTCCAAATGATATATCCATTCTATCACTCGATAGCCTTTCTCTTTCATGAGTAATTTCTTTTTCAAGTTCTGAGATCTTAACCTCTTCTAGCTGTTCCATAGAGAATCTAATTTATAATTACCTAATCTACATATATCAAAGCTAAATGTCAAAAGAATATAAGTTGAATACCTTAAAATAATTGGCCTTTAATTTTACATAAGATTTAAACAGTGTTTTAACGCTAAAAAAACAACAAATCAATTTTTTTTATGATGCCATCTTCATAACTAAATACATTTTAAAAGCCACCTTAAACACTCCCCTCCACAATCCGAATCTCTTCCTCCGTCAAGCCATAAAGCGCATATACTAGCTGGTCTATTTGGTTTTCTAAGTCTGTGGTGTCCGCTTGAGGGTTTTGTTTTTTAATTGATAAGATTTGTTTGACTAATCTTTTGAAAGGTATTTCCTGCTCTTCTGATATTTCTTTAACTGGAATTTGTTCGAAAAATATTTTTCTCAATTCTTTTGTTCCACCAAGAAGTTCTGGGAAGCTATTTTGAAAACAAAATTTAAAAAGCTTTGAATTAAAGAATGAGCCATGCCAAAAAATTCTATTTGTTATTAAATGGAATGACTTATCATTGTGGAAATAATGAGAATCTAGATCGATTACAAAAGGTAAGAATTTTGTCATATTTGGATAAATTATTTTAGGTGTATCAAAATCATTTAAATAAGAACAAGCTCTTTGCTCCCACCAAAAATCACCCTTGTCTTTTCTTTTTGCAGCTTTATCTTTGAAGCCCTCTAAGTGCTTTGCTATAATTGGATGATTATTCTTAAACCATTCATAGGCTTCATCATATTCCACATTACCATACCGCGGAGGAGAATCATTAACCTCCATAATATTTAACTTTGTTTTTATTGTGTAACCTTTTGGGATGTTAATTAACCATAGATTATTGTAATCCGGTAACCATTTTTGTATATCTCTTCCTCTTAAAATAGGCTTTAAAAAAGGGATGCTGTTTTTTTCCTCACTAAAAACTCTACTCTTTAATTCCCCTTTCACTACAAAAGCCTCGTTAAGACCTGTTTTTATTCCATAATTAATAGATATATGACAATTTTTAAGTTTCTTTCCTTGGGATTCTACTTTTAATTTTATTTCTTCACTTTGCTGATTATTTATTTGCCATATATTTTCAGATAAAACTGTCTGTTTTATGTTAATAGCGTTGGCTTCTAAAAATTCGTTAAAATTCTGAATAGATAAATTTTCTTTAATAATGTTAGCGTATAAAAGATTGGATTTTACTGTTTTTGCCTTTTGAAATCCTATAATTGCGGCATCAACAGTTGCCTCATCAAAAACAGGAATACCACTAAAGTCTAAAAAATGAGTAAGATTCGTGTTTTCTAATAGAAACTTTCGCAACACTTTCCCATAATTTGTGCGTGTAAATTTATTAGATATTATATATTGAAATGTTCCATAGGAAGATAAAATATCGAAACTTAATTCCACAAAATAAGTGAGCAAGTCAGAAATGGAATTATAGACTTTAAATCGTGATTTTAAATATGGTTTCAAATCAGAAAACTCCTCCTGCCTGATATAAGGCGGGTTACCAATCACTACATCAAATCCCACAAAATCACCCTCGTCATTGAGTACTTCGGGGAATTCAAATCTCCATTCAAAGGCATTTTCAAAAATTTTGTTAGACTTAATGTCTTCGATCTCATGATCGAGCTTTTCCAATGATGCTTCAATCTTCGCGATTTTAGCCTCTCTTTGCTTTTTTTGCTTTGCACTTTCTTCAAATAGACCCTGCTGCATGGTCAGGTTATACAACTCACCACCCAATAGTGCTTTTCGCTTGATCTTAGGGTCGTTTTTTGCGATTTCTGAGCGAAAGTCTGATTTGATGTTTTCGATCCACCGCTGCATTTCGCGTTTCTCCTCCTTGCTTTGAGCATTACGATAGGTGGATACCGCCTGTCGGTAGCTGTCAATAGTCCAATGATGTTTGTTGCTTTTTAGTGCTTTCTTCAAGTCTGCATCAATGCCAAACCTGCTAACCAATGAATTGCCACACTTGATGTTGATGTCGATATTGGGGAGGGTTTCTAGCTCGGTAGCATTTTTATAGTAGGCATTTTTCAAGAGCTCAATCCACAATCGCAATCGGCAGATCTTCACCGAATTGGGATTGATGTCCACACCAAAGAGGCAGTTTTCAATAATGCTTTGCTTCTCATGAAAAAAAGCCTCCTGTACCCGTTGGCTCTCTTTGCTGTTGGGGTGGTATTCAAAAAGCTCACCTTCCTCATCTGTCACGATCAATTCATCATTGACCACTTCTACGGCATACTCTTTTAGACGCTTGCCTTGGCGATCTTGCAAAATTCTCAATTCGTGCTTGATAGCGATCATCTCATTGAGTGCCGACACCAAAAAGTGTCCCGAGCCTACGGCAGGGTCACAGATTTTGAGGCTATTGACGATAGCATTGGCCTCATTGCGGTCTTCAATCTTGTCGTAAAGCTCATCAAATTCCTTACATTCCCAGCCTTTGCTTTCGTTGAACTTCTGCACCACGGCTTTGCGAATGGTCTCCCGACACATATACATGGTAATGAAGCCGGGCGTGAAAAAAGAGCCGTCTTTATAGCCATTGATCTTTTCGAAAATCAAGCCTAAAACTGAGGCATTGATCAGGGTTTTGTTTTCCTCTTGTATGGCTTCCGATCCCTCGCTACTAAAGTCGTAGGCATTCAAAAAAGCAAAAAGATAAGCCAAGGTGGGTAGTGATCCTGTCCGTTTTTTACCTTGCTCATCTTTCAGTACCGTACTCGCTAGAAGTGGTATTTCCTTATCGTCTTTCAGGTTACTAATGGAGAGCGTGGTATGCTCCAGGTCAGTAGGTTCAAAAAGAGAAGAGTTTAAATAAGGTACTTTTTCGAATAGTTGCTTCACATCCTCATTGCGGTCTTCGTATTTTCGTGCCAACACCTGAAAAAACAGACTGTTGAGGTCGTCATAGTTTTTGAGGGTGTCGAGATTCAAAAAGGCATATTCCTTGCTCCCGCCGTGGTAGGTGATGAGTTGCGCCTCTAGGAGCTTCAAAAATAAGATACGGTTGATCCAGGTAATGCTCAGCTCTAGTGCTACCTGAAAAAGCCGTTCTTCCCTCGAGTTGCCATATTGCTCAGGTCGGTCAAGACGGCTGAGCTTGTCCATGCTGTCGAGCTGTATGATCGCATCTTCCAGTATGCTTCCGCTATTGCGCTCTCCGGCTTTCTTTCGGCCAATGAGCTTTTTGCTACCCTCCTTCGTCTCCGCTAGTCCGATAATATGAAGCAACTCATTATAAAATCGCTTGTCGAGGCTATTACTGTCATTGGCAAAAGGAAGCTTGAGCAGATGCTCTGGTGAGAGCAATTTGAAGAGTGCGATCAGTTGATTGTCATCGGATTTGTTTTCATTGCGTAAGACTTTTTCATAATCTAGCAAGTTGAAATAGACGAAATCCACCTCTTGCGTGATTGCTGATAGGAAAGGTTCGGCAATTTGTTTATAAAAAAAGTCGGTTTTAGTATCGGCTAGTCGTCCCGCTTCAAAATCTTCGAATTGCTTGACCAAAGTTTTGTTTTGAGCAAATAGCCGATCAAAGGTAGTCACATCAAAAATATACCATTCGTAGATATTGGTAATCACCAAATGCTTTACCTCAAGGTTTTTAAGTGAGATTCGCTCTCGTAGGTAGTATAGCATCAATTCTTGAAAAGCCTTGGTGTTCAGCTTGTTCGTGCTCACCATTTCACTCTTATTGGTGGGCTTTTTAGCTTCAATAATTACGCCTACGCTGCTTTTCGCTTCCTTACCATTGTGAATGACTAGATCATTGCGTCCCTTTGTGTTGATAAAGTGCTGGGGGTCGTAATAGGTTTTTTTAAGAAAGTCGCTTACTAAGTTTTTATGAAACTCTTCCGACTCATGCTCATTGCTTCGATCTAAGAGCTGGATGAGGTTAGTTTTGAATTGCTCAATTGCCACTCGATTGGGCTTCACCTTTAAAAATGCACTGTTTAGTGCAGCCTTCAGCTTTATTCGCTTCATCTTCATTTTGGGTATTTCCTTCTTTTGAAAGGTCAATTTAGTGGTTTTGAAGGGATATTCCGATTAGATAGGTGAAATAATCGTTTCTTTATTTTTTTGAATTGTTATTAAGGGACAATGATCGCTAAGCAATCTAATTTTTGCTGTTTTCCCTTTTAGCGGTAGAAACATACTGCTCAGTGAAATTCTAAAGCCTGAGCATGATGATGGCTTTACATGCTCGAAGAAGCGCTATAGACCATAAATGCGATGTAAAAAAGGAAAAGGAGGCCTGCTTCCCATCGGTCTAGGGTTTTGTGCTTGCCTGTCCACATGGCTAGTAAAAGGAAAATAGAACCTCCTAACAAGACCAATAAATCGGGTAAGAAGTTTTCTTCGTAGGCTATGGGTCGAATGATGCTACTAGAAGCCAGTACAAGGAGAAGGTTGAAGATATTGGAGCCAATCACATTGCCAATAGCGATATCAGCACTTTTCTTCAATGCTGCTACCACAGAGGTCACTAGCTCAGGAAGTGAGGTGCCGGCAGCCACGATTGTTAGGCCAATAACCTTTTCACTAATTCCTAGCAATTGGGCGAGCTCAATGCTGTAGGTCACCACTAAGTGTCCGCCTCCGACAAGACCTAACAGTCCACCGAAGATGAAGGCTGCAATCATCCAATTTGATCGACTACTGACAGCGGAGGAGGGGGCTTCCTCCTGTTTCATTTGGCGGAAAAGGTAGCATAAAAAGCCGCCGAATGCGATCAGCAAAAGGATGCCATCTGTACGTCCGAGCTCTGATGTCCTGCTTATGGGCGATAGCATCAGTAAAACAATCACTGCGATGGTGATGAGTATAGAAAATGGTATTTCCTTCCATGCTGTACTCGACTGCACCTTGATGGGGTAGATCAGTCCTGCTATACCCAAAATGATGAAGAGGTTGAAGTTGTTACTGCCGATTACATTGGCAAGCACAATTTCGCTATGTCCTTTTGAGGAGGCTAGTAGATTGACGAACAGTTCTGGCGCAGAGGTGGCAAATGCGACAATGGTGAGACCTATAATTAGATCAGAAACACCATACTTACGCGCTAGATCCGTTGCTCCGTTCACAAGTGTGCTTGCTCCTGCTATGAGGAGAACAAAGCCAATAATGATAAGTAGAATAATTTGCCACATGCTGCAAATGTAAGGGATTGTTTTGGTAAATGGAGTTATCGATAGTGAAGCGAAGATGTATTTTAGGCGGCATCTTTGTTTTAATCAAAAGGCTTATGGAAGAGGTTTTCACCTTTGGCGAGGAGAACAGCGGGCTTTTGGGTAATGCATTTCATTTAGAGCTTTACATGAGTTGGGATGAAGGGGTATAGGGTACTCTCATAATACCTTGATGTACTCGCTTGTTTTTAGAGGCTATAGGGTCGCATTTGGTAATACAGTGAGGGAAGCCACATGAGTTTAGCTGCAAATACTGACTAAGCTAGATAGCCTTATCTCCAATAGAAAGATGATAAAACCAATAAAAGGAAGGGTGGACTATTATCTCATATAGTCCCAACCTCATGTTAATAAAAAATCGGCGGAAAGGAAGTTGTTTTCTAGCCGTTGAGCAAGAGGTTTTTTATTTTTTGAGTAGCAAGAAAGAAGTAGTCAGGGTTCTGATTAGTCCTTGCGATTTGTAAGATACCTTGCAAAGTACTCATGATAATAAAAACCATATCTTTTGGCTGACCTGTAAATCGGAAGTCACCTGAGTACAAGCCGTCAGCAAGCACCTTTTCTAGCCATTTTCTGCGGCTTTCGAAGTAGCTCTGCATTTCTTCCTGCATATTTTCCGGCAAGGTCTTGAACTCTGCACCCAATATGCCGGCAAGACAGATTTGATTCTTTTGGGTAATGATGTGCTTGTAGGTGCCAAAAAATTCATCCAATTGCTGCATAGGACTTTTGCCCTTTTCTTTTATTTCGGTGACAAAGTTTTTGAAAGATTCGTGGTGAAATTGAATTACTGCGATACCAAGGTCATGCTTTGCGGGAAAATGATAATGAATACTCGCTTTTTTAATTCCAATTTCGGCTGAAAGATGCTGATAGCTGAAAGAATTGTATCCTTTCTCAAGGATCATTCTATTGGCGATCGAAACAATTTGGTCTTTGGTGTTCATGAAGTTGCTTTGATGTAAGGTAATTTGGGGTGTTCTCATCCCACGAAAAATAAAAAAATAAAGACTAAAAGTAAAACAATAAACCCATGGTTAACTCAAAAAAGCTCAATATTAAAGTAAAATATTCATATTTGGGCTCAATCAAAATTGATCGTTTGTATTGCGCTGCAAACTTACAGAAAAGTAACGATTAAAGTAAATTTCGATAGCTATTACAACATATAGTGCCAAAAGTTTCAAATTTTTAGAGTATTTAAACTATTCGACAGTGGTTGTTACCTTTCATTTTTAGGTACTTTTACTTTCTGAGCGGCAAGTGTTACCCCAAGTAAAATACAGCTGCCTAAGATTATTTTTGATAGACTCAGTTGGTCCATGCCAATAATGATTGCGATAATGCTCGCAAATAGTGGCTGTAAATACATATAAGTGCCAACTACAGAAGATCGCAAATATTGTAAGGCATAGGCATTAAATAAATACGCCAAGAAGGTGGTGCCCACGAGGACATAGGCTATTTCCGCATATACATAGGCGGGAATATTAACCCACTCGATGCTCGCTAGTTGAGGCGTACCCCAAAGTAATACGGGGAAAAAGCCGATTAAGAATAGCCACTTGAAAACTTGGACGGGGTGATATTTTTCCATTAAGCTTTTCACTCGCACCAAGTACCATGCGTAAGAGGTGGCATTGAGGAAAACGTAGAAGTTGCCACTGCTGTCGCTTACGCTATTGATGCCATCGACTTTTTCTAAGATGAGCATGAGCGCAGCTATACCCGCTATGGCAATGCCAATCCATCTTTTGAGCGGCGGCACGAAGCGAAGTACGATCATGCTAAAAATGAGTACCATCACTGGTGAAAGCGTCATGATCAGGCTTGCGCTAATAGGTCCAGTAAGGCTAAGGCCTTTGAAAAAGAAAATTTGATTGAACACTACCCCCGCAAGAGCACATTCTATAAGGAGTTTATAGTCTCTTTTTAAATTGAGGTCTGGACTTTTTTTGAAAAACAAAGTGGCAAACAGCCAAAAAGCAAGGGTTCCAAAGCCTACCCGAAGCACGATGAACGCATAGGGAGGGATGTGTACACCCATAGCATCTCTAGCGATAACATAATTGCCACCATAAATGAGAGCTGCGAAAAATAATGCGACATGCGCTATGTTGGTCTTATTTCTCAAAGGAATTAGGACATTGTTTTTTTGGTGATAACCTAATTTAGCTCCACAGCTAAAAGAGGTACTGTAAAGCAACTGGACAAAGGTAGTCCTTGATCCATTTTTCTGATTACCGATCAAATAAATACTTTTGCTGCCTTCATGCGAATATGGACATGTTTTTTAAAAAGTCAGCTACTAGGACATGCCGCTCCTTTTAGCTCAATGAGTCGGCTGATCATTAGAAATCATAGAAGTTAAGCCGTTGTTTCAATTGAGCTTGACGCGAATATTCATTATGCGAGAATAAATGCTTGCCGATCGCTTGCTTTGCAGCTATGAACCAAATCAAGCCTACTTCTAAAGTGATAGCATCAAGTGCGTGGCCATTTATAATAGCTATGTCAAAATGTAGTGCCATGCATATAAGACCGTCTTCTGGCGGCGTTTACTCCCAAAGTTTATGGGGTTATAAATAGGTGATCACCTTCGGGCTCATCCGCTGGCATCATTTGTTATTCATAGTAAAGTTGTAGCCAACTATTTTAGATTATCCTAAATTAACATCATGCAGTTTGCTACAGGCTAACCATTAAATTCGACTTTTTCAATAGGCTTATCCGCTAGTTTACAAAACTGAGCTGTATTGTCATCAAGTAATGAATTTCATCAATTAGCTTGAAACATAGCAATACAGTATGGGTATTTTTTCGCTTAATGTAAACGTTCATATTGCACATTGATTACAGCCCGTGAGACCTTCTGCTAACATTGTAGTAATCTGTAACATTAAAAAATTATACAATGTTTCTCGATATATTGCACCCTGATTAACAGTGATTTATGGTTATCTTAAGGCTGAGTCAAGTTTTTGGTAAAGTGGCTTTTGCAATGTTGCGGATAGGCAAATCTTTTAATTACGCCAATTTACTGCATGCACTCACTATCAAGTATAAAGCTTATTGATCCCAAAGGGATCATAGGTTTATAGGGAAAAAAATAGGCGCTTATCATCTTCCCCGAAGGCGGTCGTATGTAAATGATAGCTTGAGACTTTTAGTTTTAAATAATAATAGGGATTACCGTGACATATTTTTATGGGAGAATTATCGCTTGCTTTGCAGCTATGAATCAACATAAAAGCAAGCCTCTCTACTTCTACAGTAATAGCATCAAATGCACGGCTATTTTTAATATGAATCATTTTTGTGAAGGTCATCATTATGGTCATTTCTTCTCAGATTAAACCACTTCCCGCTTTGGCAAAGCTTAAGGAGTAATTTTGTAGATAGGCGTTTTGATATAAGATGATGCTTAAATATTTTAGTTTGAATCTTTATTATATTTTGCTAAATCCATGTTTTAATTTAAGAAGGCATTTGATAGATTGGCACTTTTATACTACTTTTGCCATTCAAATTTATAAGTAGGTGATAAACAGCAAGAAAGAAAATATTGAGCCAATTCGTCAGAACTCATTTAATCAATGGGTTGGGGTGCTATTGCTAATAGCTTTTCTGTTTTCTACGCTGGGTACTGCTAATTACGAGCTCTCCGCTCAAGATGCTACCGCAAAGAATCAGTGTCAACAAGAGAGTGGAGAAGATGGTGATGCCTATTGGATTGAATACGCACATGTGGCGGTTCTTTCAGGATTTCACTACCCTGCTTTTTACAAGCAGCAGCTACCGGCCTTACATGGTTTTTCTCAATTTGCTTACCCACTTTTCATTTACGATGCCTTTCATTTCAAGGTATTTCTTAAACAATTTACTGATACTTTTTATCATCATATCGTCAGTAAAAACGCACCATAGTTTTCTTTTAAGCTTTTTTTTGTCTACGGATGAAAGACGGTGCGACCGTCATTCCGTGAGGCTATCATTTGAGTAAAATACCATTTAATTTATAAACAACATAATATCATGCAAAACAGGTTTGGTGTAATAGCACTCACCCTTATCGTTACCTTGCTATGTGTATATTATCTATCTTTTAGTTTTAAAAGTAGAAGTATACAAAAGCAAGCGGTAGAATACGCTACCGATGCAGACGGCAATGTAGACTTTGCCAAGAAGCAATCATTTCTAGACTCTATTTGGACTCGTCCGGTCTATAATTTCTTAGGCATAGAGTATACTTATCAGGACATTAAAGATCACGAGCTTGGTCTTGGTCTTGACTTACAAGGAGGTATGAACGTGACCTTACAGATTTCACCAATTGAGATTATCAAGGTACTTGCCGCGGATAGTAAAAATCCAGCCTTCTTGGAGGCGCTGGAAGAAGCTAAAAAGCGTTCGGTGACCTCTCAGCAGCGATTCAGCACTCTCTTTTATGATGAGTTTAAGCAAAGAGCACCAGAAACTCCATTGAGCGAGCTATTTGCTACTGCTGCCAATAGAGGAAAAATCAGCTCAAATAGCTCTGACAGCGATATTCTTAAAGTACTGGACGAGGAAATTGATGATGCCATCGACCGTTCATTCAATATCTTAAGAACTCGTATTGACCGTTTTGGTACTTCACAACCCAACATTCAGCGCCTACAAAATACGGGTAGAATTTCTATTGAAATACCAGGAGCAGACAATCCTGAGCGTGTTCGTAACTTGCTACAAGGTGTAGCTAAGTTAGAATTTTGGGAAGTTTATGAGATCAATGATGTGATCGAAACATTAGAAAGAATCAATGACTTCTTAATGAAGGAGCGCGTAGCTCAAAGAGCTACTGAGGCGCCAGCATCTGAGGAGGCTGATGTGGATCAGGCAGAAGGCGATGATCTTTTCGACGATGAGGCAGCAGAAGGCGAGGATGATGAAGCTCTTTTTGATGGAGAAGAGGATGCTGAAGAGGAAGATGAGTTCAATATTGACGATGAGGTTTCGTCGTTATTTTCACTTTTGAGATCACAGCAAGGTTTGATTTATGAGGTGAAAGATACCATGGCAATTAATCGTATTTTGAAGCGTCCTGAAGTGCAGCAGTTGATTCCTTCTAACTTGATGTTTAGATGGCAGGTGAAGCCTGACAAAAATATGGGCGGTGACTTCCTAGAGCTTTATGCTTTAAAAACAAACAGAGAGCGCAAGGCTAAACTAACTGGTGAGGTGATCACTGATGCTCGTCAAGATTTTGATCAAGTAGGACAGCCTGCAGTAAGTATGCGTATGAATGCCCAAGGTGCTCGTAAGTGGAAAGCCATGACGGGGGAAAACATCGGTAATCGTGTGGCCATTGTGCTTGATGATTTTGTATACTCCGCACCAAATGTAAGGGACGAAATTGCTGGAGGTAGTTCCTCCATTTCAGGTAACTTCACTGTTGAAGAGGCAAAAGACTTAGCTAACATCTTGAAAGCGGGTGCACTCCCTGCCCCTACACAAATTGTGGAAGAAGCGATAGTAGGTCCTACTTTAGGGGTTGAGGCTCAAAGACAGGGTATCACTTCTATACTTGCTGGTTTGGCGGTAGTGGTGTTGTTTATGATCCTATACTACAGCAAAGGTGGTCTTGTGGCAAACATCGCTTTGGTTTTCAACATCTTCTTCCTACTAGGAATCCTAGCTCAGCTTGATGCTGCACTTACCCTACCAGGTATTGCGGGTATTGTATTGACTATCGGTATGGCGATAGATGCTAACGTTTTGATCTTTGAGCGTATCCGTGAAGAACTTAGAGCGGGCACCAAAATAAAGGAGGCGATTTCTTTAGGTTATTCTAAGGCTTATAGTTCAATTGTAGATGCGAACGTTACAACCTTCCTAACAGGTGTAATTCTTTACACTTTAGGTTCAGGGCCAGTAAAAGGTTTTGCTATTACTTTAATGATTGGTATTGCGTGTTCTTTCTTCGCAGCGGTATTTATTACGAGAGTTATTGTTGACTTCTTAACTCGCAAAGGAGAGAAAAGTAACTTTAAGCTTGGTTTTGCCTTTACAAATAATGTATTGAGCAATGTAAACATAGACTTCTTGTCAAGAAGAAAAGTAGCCTATATCTTCTCTTCTTCTGTGATAGCTTTAGGAATTGTTTTGATTTTTATACAAGGTGGATTGAACCTAGGTGTAGATTTCAAAGGGGGTAGATCATATATCGTACAGTTCCCTGATACCATGGTGGCTTCAGATGTAAAAACTTCACTGGGTAGCGCATTTGAAGATGCAGGTACAGAAGTGAAAACCTATGGATCGAACAATGTCTTGAAAATCACAACTTCTTATTTGGTAGACGATGCTACTGAAGAAGCAGACAAGACTGTTGAGAGCAGTCTTATCGCAGGATTAAAGGACTTTACAGGCTTCGAGCACAATCCAGATGCTGAGCGTGCTAGCAGTGAAGAGTTTAGTATAGTAGGTAGCTCAAAAGTGGGTGCCACAATCGCTTCTGATATCAAAAGAGCAAGTCAGCAGGCGATTGTATTCTCGCTAATCGCTATTTTCCTTTACATCTTCGTGAGGTTTAGAAAGTGGCAGTTTGGATTGGGTTCAGTAGTTGCCTTGTTCCACGATACTTTGTTTGTATTATCGGTATTTGCCATTGCCAGAGCTCTCGGATTTGCCTTCGAAATCGACCAAGTGTTTATTGCTGCGATGCTGACCATTATTGGTTACTCTATTAACGATACTGTGATTGTATTTGACCGTATTCGTGAGGACTTAGGCCTACGACCAACGGCAGATCTAACAAAAACCTTTAACCTCGCGATTAACAATACTATCAGCAGAACATTAGTTACATCAGCAACCACTTTGGTAGTGGTATTGATCTTGTTCATCTTTGGTGGAGAGGTATTGAGAGGGTTCTCATTTGCTTTGTTAATTGGTATCTTGGTGGGTACATATTCTTCAATTTATATTGCCACGCCAGTAGTTTTAGACTTAACGAAGCGAAAGCCAATTGCAGAAAAAGAAAAGTCAAACGCTTAATAGCAAATAAAAAAAGAGGTCAGCTGACCTCTTTTTTTTGCTTTATTTTGATCTGCCCGTATTATTCAGTAGATTCATTTTTTAACCTTATTCTTAATTATTTATGAAAACACTACTTTACGAACATGAAAACCTTAAAATTTTTAAAGTAGCTGTAGATTCTTTTGAATACTTTCATGAAGAATGGAGTGGAATGTCTACCTCAGACCATTTTAAAGGCTTGATTTATGAGTCACTAGCTGTTTATAGCAAGCATTTCGATGGCTTTCGATTTTATAAAAACAACAAATGTTTATTGCTTGCAGATGTAAGTCTGCATGAAATTGTGAAAAAAGAAGATATGGCTTGGCTTGCTGAAGAGATCAATCCAAAATATGAAGCGCTTGGCTTTACCCATCAAGCACTTTTAATGCCGCTTTCATTTATTGGCCAAATGAACGTGAAAAAATACGAAGACCTTTCCACTCAAATTCAACTCAAAACAGTAATGCTTAATACCGAAAATGAAGCTTTAGAGTGGTTTTTAAGAGAAACTGAATAGCTAAATAGCGAGGTATTTTTTTTTGCGTGGGATGAGGATAAAATTTTGGCTTTAGCTAAGTGAATCTTTGAAAGTACTGATTACCTTTGTGTGCTTATTGGAGGGTCATGATAAAGTGATCTATTCCCATCTTCAACCTCTTAATCAATAGGCAGCATGTCGAAAAAACGCATTCAATCCGCACTTATTTCCGTATTCCACAAAGATGGTCTTGAACCCATTGTAAAGCTTTTACATCAGCATGGTGTACAGCTCATTAGCACCGGTGGTACTGGTACTTTCATTGAAAACTTAGGTATACCTTATTTAGCAGTGGAAGACATGACGGATTTTCCGAGCGTCTTTGGCGGTAGGGTGAAGACATTACATCCTAAAGTATTTGGTGGCATTCTTAATCGTAGAGAAAATTCAAGCGATCAATCGGAGAAGTCAGCGCATAAAATTGCTGATATCGATTTGGTTATTGTAGATCTATATCCCTTTGAGGCTACTGTTGCTTCAGGTGCCTCGCATGAAGAGATTATAGAAAAAATCGACATTGGAGGTATTTCGTTAATACGAGCCGCAGCCAAAAATTATCATGATGTTGTCATAGTCCCATCAATGCAGCAATATGCAACTTTAGAAGAAATTCTAGAGCGAGGAGCGGAAACTACTGAAGAAGAAAGAAAGTATTTTGCTAAAGCTGCTTTTGCGGTTAGTTCAAAGTATGATACCGCTATACAGGCATATTTTAGTTCGGAAGAGCAGTTTGCTGTGTCAGCATCCCCCAAAAGATCTCTTCGCTATGGTGAAAATCCACATCAGGCAGCACATTTTTATGGTGATATCTCTGAGGTTTTGGAGCAGTTACATGGTAAAGAGCTTTCCTATAATAATTTAGTAGATGTAGACGCTGCCATTTCTTTGGTAGAGGAGTTTAAAGGGCAAACAGCCTTTGCTATCATCAAGCATACCAATGCTTGTGGTGTTGCAACTGCACCTACTGTAAAGGAAGCTTATTTAGCGGCCTTGGCTGCAGATAGTATTTCTGCCTTTGGAGGTATTTTGGCTACTAACCAAACCATTGATCTAGCCGCTGCGGAGGAAATTAATCAATTGTTTTGCGAGGTTGTAATTGCCCCAGCTTTTGATCAAGAAGCCTTAGAACTGTTAAAGTCTAAGAAGAATAGGGTGCTTCTCGTTCAGAAGGCTCCACTAGCTAAGAAAGTACAAGTAAAATCTCTTTTAAATGGTTTGATCGTACAGGATGAAGATCTTCACAGCGACAGCAAAGATGACCTAAAAGTGGTTACTAAGCTTGAGCCTAGTGCAGAGGAAGTTGAGTCTTTACTGTTTGCTAGTAAGATTGCTAAACATACCAAATCCAATACCATTGTATTGGCAAAAAATGGACAGATGCTTGCCAGTGGTATGGGACAGACCTCTCGGGTAGATGCATTGGAGCAAGCTATCAAAAAAGCAAAGCACTTTAATATGGATTTAAAGGGGGCATCGATGGCATCAGATGCTTTTTTCCCATTTCCAGACTGTGTAGAAATTGCAGCTAAGGCGGGTATAAAGTCTGTTATTCAACCAGGCGGTAGTATTAAAGATCAAGACTCAATTGATTATTGTAACGCCAATGGACTGAGTATGGTAGTAACTGGTATTCGACACTTTAAACATTAGGGTAGTGTTGTTGAGTGTTTCAACACTTGATTAAAGCACACTTTCAGAAGCTAATGCCATATAAAAGGGTATTAGCTTCTGATAGGTTTAAATCTTGGCGTTTGACTTTTAATAGAGCCTTTTAAATGTTGAAAGCGGCTGGGAGGTTTAAACAATTTTTCGATTTTTACTAGTATCTATGGTATTTATTGATAAATACTATTAGATTTGTTCACGAAGATTTAGAATGTAAATCGATTAGTATCAATGATGGTCGCAAACCATTACTTAGGCGGTGTTTTTTAGGCCTTAATATAAAGAAGAGTTATCAATTCAGGCATTTTAGAAGGTGACTTTCCACGCTTGCCGTGGATGAAGAGACGTATGGTAACTTGGAATCATTGAGGTATTGGACAGAAATAATTGTTGTTTTATAGATAGTGTAAGGTAGTTTTGGTGTTTTATGCATTACGGAATTTTCTATTCTTGCAATAGGAATGATATTTCACGCCATAATTATACTATTTTTAGGGTAGACAATTATTAGTTCTAAAATATATTTCACCATTTTAGTCTTCATATTATCAAAGCGTTAATACAATATACAAAAGAAATTATGGGTCTATTTGATTTTTTCGGTAGCGATATTGCTATTGATTTAGGCACCGCCAACACCCTTATTATCCATAAGGATGTTGTTGTTGTTGACGAGCCTTCCATCATTGCAATCGACAAAAATACCAATAAGGTATTGGCTATCGGTAGGGAGGCAATGCAGATGCACGAAAAAACCCATGAGAATATTAAGACCATTCGTCCACTAAAAGACGGGGTGATTGCTGATTTTCATGCAGCCGAGCAAATGATTCGGGGTATGATTAAGATGATCCATAAGGGTCAAAAGCGATTTATTCCTTCAGCTCACCGCATGGTGATTTGTATTCCTAGTGGGATCACTGAGGTAGAAAAGAGAGCTGTAAGAGATAGTGCAGAGCATGCGGGTGCAAAGGAGGTTTATATGATTCATGAGCCTATTGCAGCGGCTATCGGTATTGGGATTGACATAGAGCAACCTGTCGGTAGTATGATTGTAGATATCGGTGGTGGTACTACAGAAATTGCCGTGATAGCATTATCAGGTATTGTTTGCGATCAATCTATCCGTACTGCGGGCGACACTTTCACCAAAGATATTTTAGATTATATGCGTAGGCAGCACAACCTGCTTGTAGGTGAGCGATCTGCTGAAAAGGTGAAGATAGCGATTGGGTCTGCACTTACGGAGCTAGATGAAGACGAACCTGAGGATTATGAAATCAGAGGTAGAGATTTGATGACAGGTATACCAAAAGTGATTAAGCTCTCTTACTCAGAGGTAGCCTTTGCTATCGACAAGTCGGTATCAAAAATTGAAGATGCCGTGCTTAAAGCTTTGGAGATTTCTCCGCCAGAATTGTCGGCTGATATTTATGATAACGGCATCCATCTTACGGGTGGTGGGGCATTGCTTCGTGGGCTAGATCAGCGACTTGCTATGAAAACTAAACTTCCAGTGCACATTGCCGACGATCCTTTGAGAGCGGTTGTGAGAGGCACTGGAGAAGCGCTTAAAAAGTTAGATACTTACAAAGCAGTTTTAATGACATAAAGTCAAACTTCACTCAGAGTGGTTCTTCCGCTCTGAGTGATTCTTTTTAAGAGATAGCCCAAAAGATTGGTCAAAGCTATGTGATTACAGTCTGTAGGGAACTAATGCTTGTTGCACTCTCAATCTACCCAAACTGATCGTATGACTGATTTCCTATGTTGAAGATTTTCAAATTTGTCTATAAGTATCGCGCATTTTTTACTTTTCTTGTACTTCAGATTGTCGCTTTAGTTTTTATCTTCAATAATTCCATCATACACTCTTCTGGTTTTTTTAACTCTTCAAATCGTACAATAGCTTCTATAAGTTCCTTTTCTAGTGCGATGAAAGACTACTTTTTACTTGGTAGTGTCAATGATCAATTGGCAGCGGAAAACGCCTTTTTAAGAGAAAAAATTACTAACCAAAACTTTCAATCTGGCTCGGTTATACGCCTAGATGAAAAAGAAAACATTCGTTTTAATCAACGCATGAGTTATCGTACTGCCAAGGTGGTTAATAATTCAGTTAACCGATTTACTAATTTCATTACCATTGGCTTGGGTTCAAAAGACGGCATAGCCGTTGGCATGGGCGTAATTGGCCCAGATGGAGTGGTAGGTAAGGTGAAAGCGGCAAGCAGTAATTTCGCTACTGTGACCTCGCTTTTGCATACGGACATGTATTTAAGTGCTATTTTGGAAAACTCTGAAACGCTATGTTCTATCAATTGGCCTGGAATAGATAGTAAATATGGACAGGCTTTACACCTACCGAAGCATGTGAAAATCGAGATAGGTGAGCAAGTACTCACCTCTGGTTTTAGTGGTGTGTACCCAAGGGGAATTCCAGTTGGCGTAGTAGAAGATGTGGATGCAGCCTCTGAATCTAATTTTCAAGAAGTGAAAATTAGGTATAGTACTGAATTTAGAAGTCTATCTTATGTTTATGTAATCGAAAACTTCCTTCTTGAGGAAAGAAACTCATTAGAAGCGCCAATCAATTAAGAATATGCGAATAAGTAATATCCGATTGTTTATTTACTTTATGTTATATGTCACCTTGGAGATACTTACAGGTACTTCTTTAGTGGCTTACCACTATGCATTCGGCTTTATTTATTTAGGGTTTTTAATACTGCTTCCTTTAGAAATAAGCGTTGTGTGGGGTTTGCTTATCAGTTTTGTGACTGGCTTGCTAGTTGATGTTTATTACAGTAGCTTAGGCATGCATGCTGGAGCATCTGTATTGATGTTTTATTTTCGAACACAGTGGCTCAGCGTGATCACACCGAGAGGAGGATACGATCAAAACGCACTACCTAATGCGAAGATGATGGGTAGCAAGTGGTTTTTTTATTACGCTTTTCCGTTGCTATTGGTACATCATAGCTATCTTTTTTTTGTGGAAGCGGGGAGTTTAGCCTTATTTTCCCAAAGTTTGCTTAAGGTAGTTTTTAGTGCGATATTTACTTATATACTGATACTTATCTTCCAGTATCTTTTCCATAGCTCTTACAGAGAGAGTAGATTATGAGTGATTTAGGTAGGCCAATTACAATTGGTATCATTTTTCTTTTTGTAGGTGTTATCTATGCCTACAAGTTATTTACCATTCAGGTGCTTGACTCTACTTATCAGGCAGAGGCAGAGAAAAATATTGTCCAAAAAGAAATTCTCTATCCTTATCGTGGTAATATATATGACCGTCATGGGGAACTACTGGTGCAAAATCAACCCGCTTTCGACATATTAGTAGTACCCAAAGAGGTGAAACGGATCGATACGCTTTCCTTTTGTAAGCATTTCAATATTTCTAAGGAAGAATTCGATTCTAAGATGTTGAAAGCTCGTCAGTATAGTATGGTGAGGCCTTCTGTATTTAAGAAGATGATCCCGATAAGGGAATTTGCTGTTTTTCAAGACTTCTTAGTGAACTATCCTGGCTTTTCGATACAGCCTAGAATTATTCGTGACTATCCTGATGCTACTTTAGCCAATGCCTTGGGATATATTGGCGAAATTGATAAACGCAGGCTGGCGCGTGATACCACCAACGTTTATCGGCAAGGTGATTACATAGGGATTAGTGGCTTAGAAGAAATCTATGAAGAGGAGTTACGTGGACGTACTGGAGTGAAATATAATCTTGTCAACGTAAGAGGAATTGATAAGGGAAGCTTTAAAGGTGGTGCCTACGACACTTCTGCCGTTGCAGGTAAGAACTTGATGACCACCATCGACAGGCAACTACAGGCTTATGGTGAGCGATTGATGAAAGGCAAGCGCGGAGCCATTGTGGCGATTGAACCTGCAACAGGCGAAATACTAGCCATTAGCTCAAACCCCACTTACGATCCTAATTTGCTAACTGGAAGGGAGTTTGGTACCAACTATAGGCAATTGAGTATGGATACCACTAAGCCTATCTTCAACCGTCCTGTGATGGCGCTTTACCCGCCTGGATCTATCTTTAAGGTGGTACAATCTTTAATTGCACTTGAAGAGGGAGTCATCGGGCCTTCTACTAGATTCCCTTGTAATCGCAATCAAGTAAATTGCCACGCACATCCCAACCCAGCGAACCTTCATAATGCAATCAAGTATTCTTGTAACCCATATTTCTACAGTACATTTAGGAAGATTGTCAATCAAAATCTCCATGAGAATACCTTTATCGACACTAGGATTGGGATGGAAAAGTGGTTAGACTATGTCCGGTCTTTTGGCTTGGGGGAACCATTGGGAATTGATTTGCCGAATGAAAAAGGGGGACAAATCCCTGGCCTAGGACTTTATGATCGGATATATGGTGAAAACCGATGGAAATTTTCTACTATTTATTCTTTAAGCATTGGTCAAGGTGAGATTTTAGTGAGTCCCTTGCAGATGGCTAATATGGCCGCGGCCATAGCCAACAGGGGATACTACATTAGGCCGCATCTAGTGAAAAAAATAGGGGATGAATCGCTTGACTACATGAATAGCATTGATCGACATGAAATACCCATTCAAGAAAAGTATTTTGATATGGTGGTAGAGGGGATGAAGGATGCGATTCAAGGAACGGCGATGCGAGCCTACATTCCTGATATAGAAATTTGTGGTAAGACCGGTACAGCTGAAAATCCACATGGCGAAGACCATTCGGTATTTATGGCATTTGCACCCAAGGATGATCCAAAAATTGCTATTGCGGTCTATGTCGAAAATGCTGGTTGGGGTGGGCGTGCTGCTGCCTCAACGGCAAGCTTGATGATAGAGAAATATTTGAAAGGTGAAGTGAACCGTAAGTGGCTTGAAGAGTTTGTTTTGAAAGGTGATTTTATTTATTAGGAAGTATGGATCAGCGGAGCGTTTGGTATAATGTCGATTGGATAAGCATACTGCTATTTTTGGTATTTGTAATAGCGGGCTGGTTAAATGTGTACGCTGCCGTATATGATGACCAGGCTCACTACAGCATTTTTGATTTATCGCAAAACTCAGGAAAGCAGCTGCTGTGGATATTAAGTTCTTTTTTGATTATCGCTATCTTATTTTTATTGGACTATCGCTTTTATAATAATTTGAGCATTCCAGTTTATGTGACTGTGATGCTACTTTTAGTTTTTGTATTGATCTTTGGTAGGGAAGTAGCTGGGTCAAAAAGTTGGTTTGAGATTGGTTCTTTTCGCTTGCAGCCTGCGGAGTTTGCCAAGTTTGCCACTGCCTTAATGATCGCTAAGTATTTTGACATCGCAAAGCCTAAAAACATACACAGCATTAAGACACTAGTGAGTTTGGGTGCGATTATCGGACTTCCTGTTATCTTAATCTTCTTACAAGGAGATACAGGTACGGCGATGGTATTTGGTGCTTTTGTGCTTGTGCTTTATCGAGAAGGACTATCTCCTTTGATTCTATTGTTTATATTGTTGTCAGGTATTGTCTTTGTTTTGACTCTTTTTATTGATCAAGTATATCTGCTATCAGCCATAATTATATTGAGCTTAATAGTATTTGGAATTATCCGGCGTAATGTGGTCAATCTCTCTTTATTAGTAGGAACAGCGGCCTATTGTCTTGTACTATCGGCTGGTGTAGACTTTATTATCAATGACCTCTTTAAGCCTCACCAGCAAAATCGAATAAAAGCGCTTATTGACCCAGGAGCCGATCCCTTAGGTTATGGTTGGAATGTCACTCAATCCAAGATTGCTATAGGGTCGGGTGGTTTTTCAGGAAAAGGCTTTCTTCAGGGAACGCAGACGAAGTTCGACTTTGTGCCTGAGCAGAGTACTGACTTTGTTTTCTGTACCATTGGCGAAGAGCATGGCTATCTAGGTAGCTTAGCCTTAATTGTGCTATTCATGCTCTTTTTAATGAGGATCATTTATGTTGCAGAACGTCAAAAGTCTCGGCTCGTGAGAGTATATGGCTATGGTGTTGCATCCATTTTCTTCTTTCATTTTGGCGTAAATATTGGTATGACTATTGGTTTGTTTCCTGTTGTAGGTATACCACTACCTTTTTTTAGCTATGGAGGTTCTGCCTTATGGGCATTCACGCTCTTGCTTTTTGTATTCATCAAGATGGACGCTCATAGAAAGCAGATACTTGACCGATAAAACCTCCATCACAGAAGTATGAGTTAAGATTTCTTCAACTTTTTTTGTTGTGCTTAAACTTTTTTGAATATTTATAGTACTACACAATAACTCACAAAAGAGGAATTCTATAGAAAGGCTTTGATTCGAATATTTTTTTTCTATTTTTGTGAACTTTTTTACAGCATTGTATCTTATGCTGCAATAGCGAGTAGGTAGATTATTAATGATTGAATAATAGCCTCAATATGAGTGGTTTTTGATCATGTTGATCCACCGTTTTAATAGCATTTTGCTTAGTGCGAGATGATAGTTTGAAAAAATCAGTGGATGGTAGCTAACATCCTAAAAGTAAAAGAAGGAATAAACTATTTAAAAGATTAGAGTATGTATTGGACATTAGAATTAGCATCGTATCTAGAAGACGCACCTTGGCCAGCTACTAAAGACGAATTGATTGATTTTTCAATCAGATCGGGAGCGCCAATGGAAGTGGTAGAAAACCTACAAGAGTTAGAAGATGATGGTCAGCCTTATGAAAATATCGAAGAGATATGGCCTGATTATCCTACGAAAGAGGACTTTTTCTTCAATGAAGACGAATATTAAAATTTGAAGCCAAATTTAGAATTGATCTTTTTACGCTCTTCACAGATGAGTAAGAATTCATTCTAGCATTATTGGATGACGATAAAATTAAAAAAAGAGCATTAAGCTCTTTTTTTATGCCTTTTCTTTTATGTCCAAAAGAGATTCTGCGTAAACAAGGTCTCCTTTGGTGGTTATTTTGATATTGGTATATTCACCCGTAACTGCGTGAATCATATTCCCATTTTCTTCGAAAATAGTCGCATCATCAGTACTTATTTTTGTACGTGATTCGAGGTAGGCTAATTTGATCTCAGAGCTACGAAATACCTGTGGGGTTTGAACTAACATAAATTGACTTCTGTCAGCCGCTTTTGTACCTTGTACACTAAGCATGCGAAGTGAATCTTTTAGAGGAACCATCGCTACAGCATTACCCACCTTTTCAGCCTCAATAAAGCATTTGTCAATAAGCTCTCTCGAAGCCAATGGCCTTACACCGTCATGAATAGCTACCCATGAGTGATCAGGTATATGTTCTAACCCATTTTGGACAGAAAAACTTCGCTCGCTACCTCCCGCTACAATTTCATGAGCAAGATGAAAATGATAAGTTGCGCACAGCTCTTTCCACCGGTCAATATGTTTTTGCGGTAATACCAATACTATTTGATAGTCTGAAAATAGCGCCAAGGTATGCATCAACACGGGCTTACCTGCAAGGGGCAAAAACTGCTTAGGCTCTTGGCTCTGCATCCTACTGCCTGATCCTCCTGCTACGATCAAAGCATATCTATTTGTATTCATTTTTCTGTACTGTTAGCTGACAATTCTTTAGCATCATTCCCATTGTGTTTTTGCATAGGGGTAAGAAGCTGATTTATTTTTTATGACTTGATAAAAGTCCTCTGTTCCTTTTGATAATCTATCAAGGCTCTCGTATGTGCAGGGCGTCCTAAATGAAGTATTTCCATCTGCCTGACACGGCAATCCACCCACACAAAGTTTGATCGTATATTATTTTTGTTAGTGATAACATCCACTTTCGACTCATGCTCGGCTAAATGTTCCCTCGGTGGTAGGCTGCTTTCGTATAAAAGTAGCTCTTTAGCACTACACTTGGATAGTTTTTCTTCAAAGATAGAACCTGAGGCCTCAGTAATTAGCCTAACCTGCACAATCAATCGGATTTGTAAACTTTTACCTTTTGACCAAAAGTGGAGTTGTGCTACTGGGTTTTCTCTAAAGTTTTTAATCTTCTCAGAGCGGATATCGCAATGAAAACCCACCGAAAAAGGGTCATTATTTAGCTCACGCATCACCACTGTCCTTACTTGTGGCATCATATCTTTACCAGCCGTGGCCACTTGCATTAGTCTAAAGTCAGACTTTTTGTCCTTACCAGCTCTCTTCAATAAGCCAATTACCTCGGCCTCGAGAAATTCTAGTTTTTCCAGTGTTTCATCTTTAAATGCTGCCATCAGTCATTGTAATTTAAGTGTGGAAGTTTAAATTGCTCTACCACCCTGATATTTATATCGCCATTTGGCTCGCATTGGCAACAGAGCCTTTGACCATCCTTGAGCTTCCCTCGCCTTTGAAATCGACTTTCAGCGTCCGTGGGTTTGTTTAGGTTTTCCATGCTATCAATCACCCAAGCACTACAACTCGTACAGTTACCTTTTTTGCCGCAAGCATGCATCCAATCGACTCCTGCCTCATGTAGGTAATCGATGAGCTTCATTCCCGCTCGCTCTCGAACCTTCAAGGTCTTACCTAAACTCAAAATATTTATATGTAGCATAATAATTACAAATATAACTGCTTATCAAGACAAAAAGTTGGTCCTTTTGTGTAAACGGTTCTATTGAGAAGTCTTTACAGAAAGCTACTATTTTTATTTTTTGCGTGGGATGAGGGGCTAAGTGAACTTTCTTCTCAAGAGTAAGGCCGTGTACTGCTACTTGTGTTAGCTAAAACGATATGAAAAAGCCTTCAACTATTGATAAATTACGTTTTGAAACTTAATTTACAGAAACGATAGACAAAGCCAGCTTAAAAAATGGCTGGCTCAAAGGTTTAGGTATTTTAAATTAAGCAAATAGCAATTAGTTTTATCCTATTGAAGGTGAAATACCTTGGGCAAGGCTGGATGAGGAATGAAACTACGTTTACTGTAATTCCTCATATAAGGTGTCGGCAATAGTTAGATAATATTACTTTTGACCTTATGGGTAATTTGGTATATGATTTTTTACAGTTAGTTTATCCTCGCAATTGCACCGCTTGTAGTAAAGCTTTACAAAAAGAAGAACATGTATTATGTACAACTTGTTTTGCGGATTTACCGTGGTTTTCGCTAGGAGAGATGGAACGTAATCCCGCCTATCTTGTACTCAGTTCTTTGTACGATCTGTCCATATTTTATGCCATGCTTCGCTATGCCGACCAGAATGTGAGTCAGCGCATGATTCAAAGCTTAAAATATAAAGACGATCCTCAAGTAGGCTTTCTGCTAGGACAATTACTGGGCAGGCGATGTAAAAACAAAATAGCTAAAGATGCTGTGTTGCTTGCTATACCTCTTCATTCCACGAAAGAAAAAATAAGAGGTTATAATCAAAGTGAAGAAATCGTAAAGGGTATGCAGTACGAATGCTTAAGCTGGCAAATAACAACAACTGTGCGACGTAAAGTCAATACCGTGACGCAAACAAAGAAGTCAAGGGCCGAGCGCTGGGAAAATGTAGCTGATATCTTTGAAATTCAAGATATGTCGGAGCTTCAAGCAAAGCATGTGGTGATCGTAGATGATGTGATTACCACTGGGTCGACTATTCTTTCTATGATAAAATGTATCATGCTTGCCAACCCTAAAAGTATTGGTGTGGTGACGGCGGCTTCACCTTCTAAAATTTAGGGTATTTACTTAATGTTATAGATATATAATTCCATTTGCTTTTTGAACCCAGATACCTCATTTTAGTATCTTTCTTGGACTAGATTCGATTGAGTTATGAGCAAAGAACAGTTTTTTCAGGATGTATATGAGGTAGTAAGGCTAATTCCTAAGGGTCGAGTGACGAGTTATGGCGCAATTGCCGCATATTTAGGAAGAAAAGGTAGTGCTCGGATGGTAGGCTGGGCGATGAACCATAGTCATGCAGAAGAGGGGGTTCCAGCTCATAGGGTAGTCAACCGCCAAGGACTACTTACTGGGAAGCATCATTTTGGCGATCCCTACAGGATGCAAGAACTGCTTGAAAGTGAAAACATAGGGGTTGAAAATGATCAAGTCCTACATTTTGAAAAGTACTTTTGGGATCCTTCAGAGGAGCTAAAGTTATAGTTTAGTATTTTTTTGATCATCAGATTACTGTGAAGCATATTAAGTGTTCAGGTCTATATATTGCCGTTTTTTAGTCTAATATTTTTTTCATTGACATAATATTTTGTTTTATAAGTACATCTCATCAATTTGAATTATCGTTTGGTTGAGAGTTGTGTTCACTTTTTTATCATACCGGGCATTTGTGTTTGTAGGCAAGTGACAGGCTATCTATCGTTATGACATCTGATTAACCAAAAGATGAAGCATAAGATAGAATAAAACTGATGGAACCATGATTTTTTTTAAATTTGTAGCTAGAAACAAATATATCTATGGGAATAAGATCGTTTTTGAGTAAACCGCTTGCTGCTTGGGTGGTGAAGAGGCAAAATGAATGGGCTGCAGCACCAGGTGAATCCCAAGCAAAGGTTTTTGAGACTTTGATTTCAAAGGCAAAACACACCGCCTTTGGTAAGGATCATGGCTTTGGCGATATCCAATCTTATGATGACTTCAAAAAGCAAGTGCCTATCAGAGACTATGAGGAGCTGTCGCCATACGTCAAGAGAGTTGTAGCTGGTGAGGCTGATATCCTATGGCCTGGTTTGCCAATTTATTTTTCCAAAACTTCGGGTACCACGAGTGGAGCTAAGTACATTCCTATAACTAAGGATAGTATCCATAATCACATCGACAGTGCTCGTAATGCACTTTTATCTTATATTAATGAAACCGGAAAGGGTGAATTCTTAGACGGTAAGCTCATTTTCCTTTCAGGAAGTCCTGAACTGGATTTGAAAGGTAAAGTACCTACTGGTAGACTGTCAGGAATTGTCAACCATCATGTGCCTGGTTATTTGCGAACCAACCAAAAGCCAAGCTATGAGACTAATTGTATTGATGACTGGGAGAGAAAGCTTGAAAAAGTAATCGATGAGACAATCGATCAAAACATGACACTCATTAGCGGTATACCACCTTGGGTGCAGATGTACTTTGATAGAATTCAAGAGCGTACCTCCAAGAAGATCAAAGATGTATTTCCAAACTTTAATCTTTATGTTTACGGAGGTGTTAACTTTGAGCCATATAAGAAGAAGCTTTTTGAAAGTATTGGTCATCAGATAGATAGTATCGAGACTTATCCTGCATCGGAGGGCTTCATGGCTTATCAGACTAGTCAAGAAGACCCTGGTTTGCTGGCACTATTAGATTCAGGTATATTTTTCGAATTCATTCCCGCCGATCAGTATTTTGAGGAAAATCCGCCTAGGTATAGCATTACCGAAGTGGAGTTGAACAAGAATTATGCTGTCATTCTCAATAATAATGCGGGCCTATGGGGTTATACTATCGGAGATACGGTGAAATTCATATCAAAAGATCCTTACAAACTTTTGGTGACGGGAAGGATCAAGCATTTTATTTCAGCTTTTGGTGAGCATGTGATCGGTGAGGAGGTAGAAAAGGCCATGCAGTACGCGACTAGTAAGCATCCTGAGGTAGAGATTGTAGAGTTTTCTGTAGCGCCACAGGTCACGCCAAATGAAGGATTGCCACTTCACGAGTGGTATGTAGAGTTTGCGCATGAACCTAATGATTGGAAAGCCTTCGAAAAAGATTTAGATTTACGACTTCAAGAGCTCAACTCTTATTACTACGACCTTGTATCGGGAAGTATATTGAGGCCATTAAAGGTGATACCTTTACAGCAATCGGCTTTTAGGAACTATATGAAAAAAATCGGTAAGTTGGGCGGTCAAAATAAAGTGCCAAGACTGGCCAATGATAGAAAAATTGCAGATGCTGTTCAAGAGTTTATCAAATAATTGGATGCGTCTTATTTCCCATTACTCACAGAATCATTCGCTTTGGATATAGAAACACAGAAAAAATCAATCGCCATTCTCGGTTCTACCGGCTCTATTGGCACTCAAACGCTTGAGATCATGGATAGCCACTCGGACTATTTTGAAGTGGAGGTGCTTACTGCCAATAATAATGCTGATCTACTAGTAGCACAGGCGATCAAGTATCAACCCAATGTGGTTGTGATCTGCAATGAAAGCTTGTATAATCAAGTGAGTAGTGCATTATCAGCTCATCCTATAAAAGTTTATGCTGGCTTGAAAGCGGTGGAACAGGTAGTGCAGATGGACAATATTGATGTGGTGCTTACCGCTATGGTAGGTTATGCCGGTTTATTACCTACTATACGCGCCATAGAAGCGGGAAAAGATATTGCACTAGCCAATAAAGAAACTTTGGTGGTAGCTGGAGAACTCATCACATCCCTCGCAAAAGAAAAAGGAGTAAACATTTACCCCGTGGATTCAGAACATTCGGCGATTTTCCAATGTTTGGTAGGCGAATGGCATAATCCGATTGAGAAAATCATCCTTACAGCGAGTGGTGGACCTTTTAGAGGAATGAAAAGAGATCAGCTCGCTCATGTTACTAAGGCGCAAGCGCTCAAACATCCTAATTGGGAAATGGGGGCTAAGATTACTATCGATTCAGCATCACTAATGAATAAGGGGCTTGAAGTGATAGAAGCCAAATGGCTCTTCGGCTTGAGTCCTGAACAAATTGATGTAGTGGTTCATAAAGAATCCATTATCCATAGCTTGGTGCAGTTTACCGATGGCTCGATGAAGGCGCAGATGGGATTACCAGATATGAAATTGCCGATTTTATATGCGCTAGCTTATCCAAATAGACGTAAAACAAATTTTGAGCGTTTTAACTTTCTTGACTATCCGGCTCTACATTTTGAACAGCCTGATCGGTCTACTTTCCAAAACCTGGATCTTGCCTATCAAGCAATGGAAAAAGGTGGAAATACTGCCTGTATTCTCAACGCAGCTAATGAAGTGACCGTAGATGGATTCTTAAAAGAGAAGATAGGGTTTTTAGAAATTGCCGAGCTGAATGCAAAGTGTATGGATAAGGTAGACTTTATTGCCAAGCCTGACCTGAATGATTATATAGAAACAGATAAAAAAACAAGAGCTGTAGCTCTGGAAATGATTAAATAGATGGATGGATTAATAATGGCGGCTCAGATTTTACTGAGTCTCTCGATACTTGTAGGCTTGCATGAGTTTGGCCACTTGATTGCCGCTAAATACTTTGGAATGCGGGTTGAAAAATTTTCAATCGGTTTTCCACCAAAACTTTTTGGGGTTAAATGGGGTGAAACCGAATATTCTATTGGTGCAATACCCTTAGGAGGATTCGTTAAAATTACTGGTATGGTAGACGAGTCCATGGATACTGACCAACTTAAAAGTGAGCCTAAAGACTATGAGTTTCGCTCTAAGCCAGCTTGGCAAAGGCTCATAGTGATGATGGCAGGGATTATATTCAACGTGATATTGGGAATTGCTATTTTCATCGGAATAGTTTCTTACTATGGTGACACCTACTGGTCGACAGAAGCAGTTAATAAAAGTGGAGTTACTCCTAATGAGCTTGGAAAGGCTATAGGTTTTGAACGTGGAGATCAGGTAATTGCTATTAATGGTGAAGCTTTTGAAGCTTTTAATGACATTTATAATGCCGAGCTCATTATGGATAAGGGAACTACTTTCACCGTATTGCGCGATGGTGAAGAAGTGACGCTTCAACTGCCGGAAGGCTTTATGAAGCGCTACACAGATGAGCGTGATGCTGGGCCTTTTATAGAACCCTTATTTCCCTTTGAAATCGGCGCTACAACACCTGGTGGGGGTGCTGAGAAGGCTGGTTTGCAATCAGGAGATAAAATATTGAGCATTGATGGTATAGCTACCCCTTATTTTAATGACATTAAACCTGTACTTGAAGATAAAAAAGGTGAAGAGGTAGAAGTATTAATCAATAGAGGTGGAGAAGAACTTTCTAAAACAGTAAAAGTGAGTGATGAAGGCTTACTAGGTTTTCAGGCGCAAATGCTTTTAGAGCCTTCTAAAGTAAATTATAGCATAGCTGAAGCTATTCCGAAGGGTACCTCTCAAGCTTTTGGTGTAACCATTCTTAATATCAAAGGGATGGGTAAGGTCTTTAGCGGTGAGGTAAGCACGAAAAACATTTCTGGTCCGATAGGAATAGCTAAGTTTTTCGGTGGCACATGGGACTGGAATCGCTTTTGGTTCCTAACAGGTATGCTTTCGATGTGGCTTGCTTTCATCAACTTTTTACCAATTCCAGCTTTAGATGGAGGACATGTGGCTTTCTTGACTTATGAGATTATCTCAGGAAGGCCGCCAGCGCAAAACTTCTTGGAGGGCGCTCAAAAGGTAGGAATGATCCTTCTATTACTATTGATGGTATTCATCTTATTTAATGATGTTATCAATTTGATTTTTACTTAAGTCATGCTTAAAAGCAGCTAAATTGTTGATCAATAAATCATAAAGTCTATACTCTATTTACCTGAGTGCACAGTCTTGATGAAAAAATAAACCCATCCATTAGATGGGTTTATTTTTGAATTTAGTAAGAATGTTTATCCTGTTACCAGCTTAATATTTCCGATATATTCCCAAAGCAAGGCAGCGCCCCCTTTAAGTGTAGACTCTTGCCCGCTAAGGCCAATATTGATCAGTTCTGTTTTTCCTTTGTAAATGTTGAGTAGGTTTTCTTCGAAATACTTTTGAGTAGGCTTCATAATGAGGTCACCAGATTTAGCGAGTCCGCCGGTTATAAATATCACTTTGGGACTTAGCAAGGCTACCAAGTCAGCGAGTTTATAGCCTAATATTTTACCCGTGAAGTTAAAGGCTTCTATGGCGAGAGGGTCATTAGATCGAGCTGCTTCACTAATAGCGATGCCACCGATGGTTTCATAGCTATATCCGGAGAGAGATGTCTTTCCGCTGTATTTTGCCATGAGCTCCATGGCTGTTCTTTTAAGTCCTGTCACTGAAACGTAGGTTTCCAAACAGCCTCTTTTACCACAATTGCAAATTCTACCATCTGGTACCACATTGATATGTCCCATCTCACCAGCAAAGGAGTCATGACCATAAATGAGCTTGCCGTTTGTAACAAAGCCAGAGCCTAGTCCTGTACCTAATGTGATTACAGCAAAGTCTTTGATGTCTTTAGCCTTTCCAAAATACATTTCCCCAAGTGCTGCAATGTTAGCATCATTGGTAATGGCTACGGGTAGATTAAAAGCCTCATGAAGCATCTTTTTTAGAGGTGTGGAGCCTTTCCAAGGTAGGTTAGGAGGAGATTCGAGCTGTCCGCTATAGTAATTTGCATTAGGAGCACCGACGCCTACCCCATCAAGTACGACGTCGCCCATCTTCGACAAAGTTTGTTGGGTCTTTTCATAGAGGGTTTTTACTAAAAGATATGCTTCTGGAAAATCTCTAGTATCCAATTTTTCATTGCTAAGCACTTCGCCAGATTGACTGATAATACCAAATTTGCAATGAGTGCCACCGATATCTATTGATAATGCATGGGATTTGCTCATAATGGGCTCCGATCTAAAATTTTTGCTTCAGTTTTTCAATATAATCATTTTAAATCGAATTATGCAATGTAGATTAAAACAAGCACTCAAAATTTATGAGCGGTAATATCGCATGTTAGCAAGCTGAAATTGAGCCCTTTTTAGAAAGATAGGTTGAATGAAATAAACCTTAGAGGGGAGATAGTATGTGAGCATAAAGTATCATTGGCTAGATACTTAACGCTATCAAGTTTTAAGCTCACCCACATTACTAGGTTGCATGAAAATGTTTATTGTATTAGAGAGGTCAAGCTTATGAGGCTGGAGTTAATAGCAAACAGATGTAGTTTTGTACTTGTCAAACTAATAGGCACACATAATCTTAATGAAACCCGGAGAAGTTGGTTAAACTAAAGAAAGTTCTTCATCAAAAAATTAGCCACCCCATCTTCCTTATTAGAGTCAGTGATCTCGTCGGCAATCTTTTTAACTTCATCTTTAGCATTAGCTACGGCCACCCCTATACCCACATCTTTCAGCATTTCTATATCATTGTAATTATCTCCGAAAGCAACCACTTCAGACATTTTGTGGCCGTAATTAGTTAATAGTTGCTTTAGTGAAGATGACTTCGAAATACTTTTTGGAGCAATCTCTATATAGGTGGACTTGGAACGGTAGAGGTGTACCTCATTGCCAATGCTTGCAGTTAGCTGATTATAAACCATTTCAATTTCCTTAGCATCTCCCATGCACATGACCTTATGAAAGCCATTGGTCTGAGTGAGCAATTGAGGGTTTATCTGCCCACTAGGCTCAACTTTGGTTGTCATCATTTCATGAGCTGTCCATTGATCCATGGCTGGTACCCACCAATTGTCTTCATGGTAAAAACTTAGGTGAATGCTACTAGACCTGCATGCATCGAAAATCTTTTCTGCAGTTTCTTTGTCTATTATAGTACTCGATATGGGTTTGTGATCTTGATTGGGATGAGGAAGTATAAAGCCACCATTGTAGCAAATCATCGGATGTTCCATTATTCCAAGGTCTTCTTGTAGGTGCGTCATGGCAGAAGGCATCCTGGAAGAAGATAGGACCACTAAAAAGTCTTTATTTAAAGCTTGAAAAACTGCTTTTGTTTTTGCAGAAATCTTCCTGTCTTTGTCAAGTAATGTACCGTCAATGTCAGAACAAATGACCTTTATATTATTTTCCATTATTTTGCTCAGATTCTATTGCGTCGTCATCCCTCACAAATATTCCCTCGAAGTGCGTGGCCTCACCTTGTTGATTGTAAATAGGCTTCCCTTTTTCTATGACAGGGGTAATTTTACCATTTTTATGTTGTAAACTATATTTGAAGCTGATATAAGCATTATTTTCTAGTGCCCAGGCTACTTTTTCATCAATTTCTTTGATCAGATATTTTTTGGTGTCTTCAGAGAATACATCTGTAAGATGAACCTCTCCTGCCATAAACTCCTCTGCACGATAGCCTGTGAGCTCAAAAATACCAGGACTGATGAATTCCATGGTGAAATTCTCATCGTTTTTGCATTTATACAAAACTCCAGGTATGTTTAAGAATAGCGCGTCTGTATCATTTTTTAATCGATTCATTTGCTCTTGAGTAGCTTCTAGCTCTTCATAGTTTTGACGCATCTCTTCTTCTTGGGCACGCATTTCCTCTGCTTGCTCTTGTGATGCCGCTAGAAGTTCTTTGGTGGTAGCGTTAATTCTTATAGTTTTATACGACGCACCTAGTGATTCACCCAGACGCTGAAGAAATCTAATTTTATAATCCTCTATTGGGTGAAATGAGGCTATCTCATAAATTCCTTCTACTTTCTGGTCTAAAATCATAGGGACTACTAAAAGATACTTTGGCTGTGCACTACCCATGCCAGAGGTGATAGACCAATAATTGTGAGGAATTTCATCAAGGTAGACATACTTTTTCTCCAAATACACTTGACCAACTATACCTTCTCCAGCCATTAACTCTTTTTTGAGTCTTTTTTCTTTGCTATAAGCATAACTTCCGGCCAAGTTGATTTTTGCTTTTTTTACAGGCTCATCATCTTCAATTTCCACTAGATATATGCCTACCTGATTGACATCTAAGTAATCCGCTGTAAATTTTGATATTTCCTTCGATAGAGTCTCGGTATCATCACTTTGACGAAGCAATTCAGTCACCTTTGCAATTCCTTCTGTGATCCAGTTGTTTTGTTTTTCAATCTTCCTACTATCCTCTAACTCGGCCATAGAGCGATTGAGAGCATCTTCTCTTTCTTGAGAGCGTTTATTTTCCTCTTCTAAATCCGCTAATAAAGCTTTAGTCTTTAAGCTTTCTGAGGCAAAGAAGTTTTGTTCATAATAGATCGATAGCCCCAAAAAGGCAAATGAACCGAGAGATACCAAGACATGAATTAACCCCAAAGCTGTTTCTTGAATTGGATTGTCAATAGGGAAGATGTTGTTAATACTTTGATAGTTGAAGTAGATGATAATATTTAACAATATAGCTGAGACCAATGAAAACCTCTCAGCGGGTCGGAGAGCTAATAATGGCAGGAAAATAGTGACTATCTGAAATGCCATCACACTGAGCAAATATTCATCCTTATCCGTCATCAGAGCATGTAGTAGGGCAGTCACGACAGAAGGCAGTATACTTATTATTATACGGCTTGTATTGGTAGCGCCGATATAATTAAAAATCAAGATAATGCTGTATGCTAGAGCGCCAAAAATAGTGGCAGTAATAAGGTGTGGGATTAAAAAGGCCGAAACAATGGTGTAAAACCCTAGGACGAGCATCATGGTCAAAGCCAGTAGATTTGTAAGCTTCAATTTAAGCTGCAAGTTGGAATCTTGATCGTCCTCGATTCCTAAATTAATAAGTACGCTGAATATAGATCTATTCATGTGGTGTGATTGATGAGGTACTTTCTGTACAAATATAAAGAGTGCTACTTCAAATATAAATGTTATCCATCATTAAATCTAAAAAGAAGAAAACCGGAAGGCTTAAATTCGATTAATGTTAGCGTGAATTCACTCAAGGTTTTATTAAAAAAATTGTGTTAGGATAAATATTTATTGTTGGTGAGAGTAAAGTCAATGAATCATACATCTTGAACGCTTGGAAGGGAAATTTTAAGAGAAATTGCTTCAAATCCTTTTATATGTTACCTATTTAGGCATTACTTTGCATGATTATTGTCCCGACTAGGGTTTTAAAATTGATGATTTTTATCAGGTATTTAACATTTATTTAGGCTTAAAATGGGTTTAGTTAAAAAAGAAGGTTTGCATTGGTTGTATAGTTTTTTGTTTATCAGTTTACTCACAATATCAGTTCTGGTATTGGAGGGGGTGTTAAAAGTAGATTGGGTTCATGATCAGGCCTATATATTAATAGGTTTGTTTTCAGTCTTGCTTATTGCTTCAGCATTAATAGCTGAGTCTGGGCTCAAAAACGGCAAAAACTTCGGACTTCTTTATTTAATTACAGTAGTCAGTCGATTTTTTATCTGCTTCATTTATGTTTTTATAGTAGTTTGGATAGGCGATCCAAATATTCTTTTGTTTGTGTTCAATTTCTTTGCACTCTATTTCCTTTTTTTATTATTTGAAATCTACAACTTAATAGCTAACTTGCGCCCAAATTTTGAATAGAACCACAAATCATGATGGCAATCGAAAGATTCAATAAAATCTTCAAGGGTATTACGATCTACGGAATCGTTTTAGTATGTCTTTTTGGGGCATTTTCTAATGCCAGTGCTGCAGACACTGGAGAGGGCTTTGATCCAGGTGAAATGATCATGCATCATATCAATGATTCCTACGAATGGGAGTTTTGGCATGGACCTTATGGTACATTACATTTACCTGTTATTTTTTACTCTGCTGACAGAGGTCTCGAAATATTCTCTTCCTCTAGATTCTTTAATGATGAAGGAAAAGCTGTCGAATACAATGGATACTTCTACGATCATGGTAAATTGAAGGTTTTAGATGAAGAAAGAAATATTTATGATTTTTCTATTACGAAAAATGTGTTTTCGATGTTCATCAGTGTTGCGCTTCTATTAATTTTATTTATCAGCATAGCAAATAAGTATAAGAAAAATCCAAACTCCGCACCAAAAGGTATACAGTCTGCTTTAGAGCCATTTATATTATTTGTTAGAGATGATATTGCTATTCCAAACATTGGGGAGAAGAAGTATAAGAAGTTTATGCCTTTCTTGTTGACTTTGTTTTTCTTCATTTGGATCAATAATCTACTAGGATTACTTCCGGGTGCAGCTAACGTCACAGGTAATATATCTGTTACTTTAGCTTTATCTGCCATGATATTAATCATAATCCTTTTCAATGCAAATAAGCATTATTGGCAACACATCTTCAATATGCCTGGAGTGCCATGGTGGTTGAAAACTGTGCTACCAATTATTCCAATAGTAGAATTTATTGGGATTTTCACAAAGCCATTCTCATTAATGATACGTCTTTTCGCAAATATCACTGCGGGCCACATTATTATATTGAGTTTATTTAGTTTGATTTTCCTATTTGAGAGTTTTGCAGTAGGACCTTTAAGCGTAGGCTTCGCCTTATTTATGAACTTGTTGGAGCTATTAATAGCCTTGCTACAAGCCTTTATTTTCACGCTTCTTTCTGCTATGTATATTGGTGGTGCTGTGGAAGAAGGACATCATCATGAGGAAGGGCATGCAGATGTGAAGAAAGCACATGTATAAGAATTAACGTTTTTCCTTTATATAATTAGTTACATTTAAACAATCAGTTATGTTATTAGCATTGTTGTTAGACATGAGCCTAGCGATTCTAGGTGCAGGTATTGGTGCAGGACTTGTTGCGGTTGGCGCAGGTCTTGGTATTGGTTTAATCGGTAGCTCGGCTATGGAAGCTATCGCTCGCCAGCCTGAAGCACAACCTAAAATTCAAACTGCGATGATTATCGCTGCCGCTCTTATTGAGGGTGTTGCGCTTTTCGGTGTAGTAGTTTGTCTTCTTATCTCTTTTAAGGGATAATTGCAAAAAGCTAAAGCGGGGGGATTTTATTCTCCTGCTTTCTTACTTAACTGAATTGTTATCACCTAAGGGAATCAAATTTATTTAATTTATATCATCAGATAAATGAAGTTTACAATATTAGATGTCGCTCTAGTAACACCAGAAATAGGACTTATATTCTGGATGACGCTTACATTTTTAATTGTCTTGTTTTTGCTTAAGAAGTTTGCTTGGACTCCTATCATGCAAGCACTTAAGGATAGAGAAGAAACAATTGAAGGCGCTTTGAGCCAAGCTCAAAAGGCGAAAGAAGAAATTGCCAACTTGAAGAGCCAAAACGAGCAGTTGCTTAAGGAGGCACGCATGGAAAGAGATAAAATTATTTCTGATGCAAATACAGCTTCAAAGCAGATAATTGAGAAAGCACAAGAAGAGGCAAAAGTACAAGCCAACAAGATTGTTAAAGATGCTAAAAACTCTATTGAGGCTGAGAAAAAAGCAGCTTTGACCGAAGTTAAAAACCTTGTTGCTGAATTATCTATTGATATATCAGAGAAAATATTAAGAGAAAAACTTTCAGACGATAAGTCACAAGAAGCACTCGTAGGAAAGTATTTGAAAGATTTGAACGTAAACTAATATGGCTGAAGTAAGAGTATCCGACAGATACGTTCGATCATTGTTCGACTTTGCCACATCTAAAAGTAACTTAGATAAGGTTTATGAGGATGTACAGTTGATTAAAAATACAATTGAGGCTTCATCAGATTTAAAGCTTCTTTTAAGAAGTCCTATTATTAAATCTGGAAAGAAGCAGGAAGTATTAGGTCAAATCTTTAAAAGTAAGGTTTCTCAAGAAACCATAGATTTTTTAAATCTACTTTGCTTTAAAAACAGAATAGATCTTCTTGAATCTATCGCAGTTCGGTTCATCGTTGCTTATAATGAATCTAAAGGAATTCAAGACGCCACAGTTGTTTCTGCTGTTGCATTAGGAGAGTCTTTGTTAAAAGACGTTAAGACAAAAGCAGAGGAGGTATCAGGTAAGAAAATCAACCTTACTCAAAAGGTAGATTCATCATTGATTGGTGGATATGTTTTACGAATTGGTGATCGTCAGATTGATGATAGCATCAAGGGTAAAATCAACAATATGCGCAAGGCCACTCGATTAGCGTAGGTCTTAAAAATTTGAAAAACAACACGTAATAAAATAGAATATAATAATGGCAGAAGTAAGACCCGACGAGGTTTCAGCAATCATTAAGGAGCAGCTTTCCGGTGCCAAAACTGCAGCAGATCTAGAAGAGGTAGGCACAGTATTGAGCGTTGGTGATGGTGTAGCCCGGATATATGGGCTTTCAAATGCTCAGTCAGGTGAGCTCATAGAGTTCGATAACGGAACGCGTGCACTTGTACTTAACCTAGAGGAAGACAATGTAGGTGCGGTAATTTTAGGTAAATCACAGGATATTAAAGAGGGTGATACTGTAAAAAGAACAGGTACTATTGCTTCTATTCAAGCAGGAGAAGGAGTTGTAGGTCGTGTGGTGAACACCCTTGGTAATCCAATCGATGGGAAAGGTCCTATCTCAGGGGAAACCTTTGAAATGCCATTAGAAAGAAAAGCTCCTGGAGTAATTTATCGTCAGCCAGTAGATGAGCCGCTTCAGACGGGTATTAAAGCCATCGACTCTATGATTCCAATCGGAAGAGGACAAAGAGAGCTTATTATTGGTGACCGTCAAACAGGTAAAACAGCTGTTGCCATCGATACTATTCTTAACCAGAAAGAATTTTATGAAAAAGGTGAGCCTGTATATTGTATTTATGTGGCTGTAGGTCAAAAGGCATCTACGGTAGCAAACGTAGTTGCTGCTCTTGAAAAAGGTGGTGCTATGTCATATACTACAGTGGTTTCTGCCTCCGCATCTGATCCTGCACCGATGCAATTTTTTGCTCCATTTACAGGTGCGGCAATTGGTGAGTACTTTAGAGACACAGGTCGACCTGCTTTGGTAATCTATGACGACCTTTCTAAGCAGGCTGTAGCCTATAGAGAAGTTTCTCTTCTTTTAAGACGTCCTCCAGGTCGTGAGGCTTACCCAGGCGATGTATTTTACCTTCACTCAAGATTATTAGAAAGAGCGGCGAAGTTAAATGATTCAGACGCTATTGCTCAAGATATGAATGATTTGCCAGAGTCGTTAAAAGGGAAAGTAAAAGGTGGTGGTTCTTTGACAGCATTACCAATCATTGAGACTCAAGCAGGTGATGTATCTGCCTATATTCCAACCAATGTAATTTCAATTACCGATGGTCAGATATTTCTAGAAACTAACCTCTTCAACAGTGGTATCCGTCCTGCTATTAACGTAGGTATTTCGGTATCTCGAGTAGGTGGATCTGCTCAAATTAAACCGATGAAGAAGGTATCAGGTACTTTGAAGTTAGATCAAGCTCAATTCCGTGAGTTAGAGGCATTTTCTAAGTTTGGTTCTGACCTTGATCCTGCTACGAAAAGAACAATTGATAGAGGTCGTAAGAATCTTGAGATATTAAAACAAAAGCAATATTCTCCTCAGGCAGTAGAAGAGCAAGTAGCGATCATTTTTGTTTCAAATAAAGGTTTACTTGATGATGTTAAAGAGTCTAAGGTAAAAGAATTTGAAACTGAATTTGTAAGTTTATTAAAAGCTCAGCAAGAGGAAACTATGAGCGCAATACGGTCAGGTAAGTGGACAGATGAGATCCAACAAGTGTTAGTCGATACTGCAAAGGAATTGACTGGTAAATTTAGCTAAAAATCATTTTCATAATTATCGACCTTTTACCGGGTCGATAATTTCAATAGTTTTCATAAATGGCAAATTTAAAGGAAGTAAAAGGAAGGATACAATCTGTAACGAGTACTCAGCAAATAACCAAAGCCATGAAGATGGTAGCGGCGTCTAAGCTGAAGCGTGCTCAGGATAAAGCTACTCGAATGACTCCTTATGTGAAGAAGCTCAATCAAGTATTGGAGAATGTATCTGCAGGACTAGAAGACGATGTAGAAAATGCATATGCAAGAAAGTCTGACATAAGAAATGTACTAATTATCCCTGTAACTTCTGATAAAGGATTATGTGGCGCTTTCAATGCCAACATTAATAAGGCGTGTATTCGTCTGATAGAAGAAAAATATGCTTACTTGAAGGCCTCCAAAGGAATAACGATCATGCCTCTTGGTAAAAAAGGTATGGAGTTTTTCAAAAAGAAGGAATTTAATATGATCAATGATCATGTGGGTATTTTCAATCACCTTGAGTTTGATAATGTAAAGCCCGTTGCTGAATTTGCTATGAATCAATTTGTGTCGGGTAAATACGACAGAGTAGAAATTGTGTTTAATGAGTTCAAAAATGCAGCGGTGCAAATAGTACAGAATCAGCAGTTTTTACCACTTACTGAAGCTCCTCAAGAGGTGTTGGAAGTAGAGGCTAAAAAGGTTAAAAAAGATTATATCATGGAGCCTGATAGGGAATCTATCATTAGAACCCTGATTCCTACGACTCTAAAAATACAGTTTTATAAAGCACTTTTAGAATCTAATGCTTCCGAACATGGGGCTAGGATGACTTCCATGGATAAAGCGACAGAAAATGCAGGTGAATTATTAAAAGACCTCAAGCTACAATACAACCGCTCTCGACAGGCCGCAATTACGACAGAGATTTTAGAAATTGTTGCTGGAGCTGAAGCTCTTGGTAAATAGTTTGTCTTGTGTGATATCAAAAATTTTAAAAGCTCCAATCTGGAGCTTTTTTTATTCCATTTAACCATATATTTTTCCCTTTACCACACTCAGCTTGATTGTTGAATATTCCGTTTATAAATTCAGTAAACTAAATTCTTTCAAGCTATGAAACAAATCAAATTATATGGCATTCTTTTGTTATGCCTGCAATTTTTAGGGCTTAGCCTTAAAGCCCAGGAGGCGGGATATCAAAAGCCAGGTCAAGCCATTGCCGACCTTATTGAAGCCCCTTCTACTCCATCAGTGAGCATAAGCTCCAATGGCTCTATCGCTCTTTTGATAGAAAACCCAGGCTATCCAGACTTAATGGAAGTGGCTCAACCTGAAGTTAGATTAGCGGGTGTAAGAATCAATCCTGTCAACAATGGGCCTTCTAGAAGTTCTTACAGTTCTGGTGTGAGCATCTTGTACATTCAAGAGGGTCGAGAAGTTGCCGTATCTGGACTTCCAGATAATGCTAAATTAAGTTCATTTAGCTGGTCACCAGATGAATCTAAAGCCGCCTTTTTGAATACCACAGAAGATGATATTAGTCTTTGGTACCTCGACATTGAAAGTGCCAAGGTTAAAAAGCTTATTTCCGGCATTAATGATGCTTATTATGGTACTGCCTTTTCTTGGGTAAATGATAGTGAGCTTCTTGTAAAGCGGACAGCTAAAGATAGAGGTGAGATGCCGAAACAGCCTAGGGTACCTAGTGCACCGATTATTCAAAGCTCCACTGGGGATGCCGCTCCTTCAAGAACCTATCAAGATCTTCTTACCAATAAATATGATGAGGATTTATTTGATTTTCTTTTGGCAGCAGACCTGCAAAAAGTGGACTTAATGGGCAAAAGTACTCCATTATTATCTAACTTAACCTTACGTTCATTCAGTCTGTCACCCAATGGTAAGTATGTAATGACGTCGACTTTGAAGAAGCCTTACTCTTATTTGGTACCAGGCTATCGCTTTCCTTATGTGGTTGAGGTTTATGATATGAGTGGAGATTTGGTAAAAGTAATTGCTGATATAAGCCTTCAAGAAAACATTCCAATTAGCTTTGATGCTGCCTCTGCTGAACCAAGGTCTCACCAGTGGAACAATGCGAAAGGTGCTAGCTTACTTTGGGTACAGGCACTCGATGAAGGCAACCCAAAAGTCGAAGTTGAAAAAAGAGACCGCATCATGGAGTGGGAATCGCCCTTTGAGGGGGAGGCTTTAGCAGTATTCGACACTGAGTTGAGGTATTCTAATGTTGACTTCTTGGAGAGTGGTGAGTTTTTGGTTTATGAGCGACAGTGGAAAGATAGAAGAGAAATAAGAACATTACTTACTTCTTCAGGTGAAGAACGATTGCTTGTAGATCGTAGCTATGAAGATATATACAATGACCCTGGTCGTCCTTTCACTACAAAAAATGATATGGGTAGCTCAGTACTTAAGACGGACGCAAGCGGTGAATATGTTTACATGCGCTCTTCAGGTGCATCAGAGCAAGGGAATAGACCTTTCGTAAGTAAGTTCAGTCTACAGGATGGAGAATATGAAATATTGTGGAGAAGTGAAAACCCTTACTATGAATTGCCTATTGAGGTTTTATCTGAAGATTTGATTATTACTCGTAGGGAGAGCAAGGACGAGCAACCTAATTACTTTTTTAGGAAGCTAGATACTAATGAAGTGATAGCTATAACGAATTTTGACCACCCTTATCCACAGCTAAAAAATATTTTTAAAGAACAAATTCGGTATGAGCGTGCCGACGGTATTCCACTTACTGCTACACTTTACCTACCAGAGGGGTATGATGCAGAAAAGGATGGTCGATTACCTGTTTTAATGTGGGCCTATCCTCGGGAGTATAAATCAGCACAAGCTGCTGGGCAAGTACGTAGTAGTCAAAACGATTTTACTAGAGTCTCTTGGGCTAGTCCTATATTCTGGGTGTTACAAGGTTATGCAGTCATGGATCGTACCGAAATGCCAATTGTGGGAGAGGGAGATAAAGAGCCAAATGACACTTATGTTGATCAGTTAATTCTTAATGCTGAAGCTGCCATTGATAAAATTGTAGAAATGGGAATTGGTGATAGAGAAAGAATTGCTATAGGCGGACATTCATATGGTGCTTTTATGACAGCTAATTTATTGACCAACTCCAATCTTTTTGCCGCAGGTATAGCGCGTAGTGGAGCTTATAATCGGACGCTCACCCCTTTTGGCTTTCAAAGAGAGGAGCGTACCTATTGGCAAGCACCTGAAGTATACAATGCAATGTCACCTTTTATGAGTGCCGACAGGATGAAGACTCCAATGCTTTTAATACATGGCGAAGCCGATAACAATTCAGGAACATTCCCCATTCAAAGTGAGCGCTACTACAACGCCATAAAAGGTCATGGTGGAATTGCTAGGCTAGTATTTTTACCTGAAGAAAGTCATGGATATAGAGCAAGAGAGTCAGTATTACATATGCTTTGGGAAATGGATACTTGGCTTGATAAATATGTGAAAAATAAGGATTCCAACTAGTAGGCATAAATTTAACTTCTTGTAAAATTAATTGAAGATTACAGTTCTAAAGCAAAGAATGTAAAGCGGTAAAATCCTCTTGCTTCTTTGCTTAGGGACTTAATTCTATTATTTTTGTGGAAACATAAAAACGTAAACTATGAGTGTACTTGTCAATAAAGATTCCAAAGTGATCGTACAGGGCTTTACAGGCTCCGAAGGAACTTTTCATGCAACGCAAATGATCGAATACGGTACTCAGGTAGTAGGTGGTGTTACTCCTGGAAAGGGAGGACAAAAGCACCTTGACAAGCCTGTTTTCAATACTGTTGCTGATGCCGTAAATACTACAGGTGCTGATGTGTCGATTATCTTTGTACCGCCAGCATTTGCTGCAGACGCTATCATGGAAGCTGCAGATGCTGGTATCAAGGTGATCGTTACGATTACTGAAGGTATTCCTGTAAAAGATATGATCTATGTAAAGAATTATTTAAAAGGATTCCCAAATACTACCTTGATAGGTCCTAACTGCCCGGGTGTCATTACTCCAGGTGAAGCTAAAGTAGGTATTATGCCAGGTTTTGTATTTAAACCAGGTAAAATCGGTATTGTGTCTAAGTCAGGAACTTTGACTTATGAGGCTGCGGACCAGATTGTAAAGGCTGGTTTAGGAATCTCTACTGCTATTGGTATTGGAGGAGATCCAATCATCGGTACACCAACTAAAGATGCTATAAAACTTCTTATGGAAGATCCTGATACCGAGGCTATCGTAATGATTGGTGAAATTGGTGGAGATTATGAAGCTAAAGCTGCCGAGTGGATCAAGTCTCAAGGCAACCCTAAGCCAGTAGTTGGATTCATTGCTGGTCAAACAGCTCCTCCAGGAAGAAGAATGGGACACGCTGGAGCGATCATTGGTGGTGCTGATGATACAGCGGAAGCTAAAATGAAAATTATGGACAGTTGTGGTATCCACGTAGTGCAGTCACCAGCTGATATCGGTGCTACAATGAAAAAAGCTCTCGAAAGCGCAAAAGCTTAGGGGTTTATAATATTGATATTTCCAAAGGCCTCAATTACTCTTTAGTAATTGAGGCTTTTTCTTTTGCAAGAGGAAGGGTAAGACTTATATGGGTTCCTTTATTTTTTTCGCTATTGATGGAGAGTTGTCCAGAGTTGGCATTGGTAAACTCCTTTACCATCATAATACCGAGACCGGTTCCTGTCTCGTGATAGGTGCCTTGCGTCGAAGTGGCAAATTCACTGCCTTTTAATTGCTGTACTTGTGCTTCCGTCATCCCTATACCTTGGTCCTCTATTTCTATGACACAGCTATCATTGGTGCGGAAGGTGCGAATGAAAATTACACCGCCTTTATTACTGAATTTAATCGCGTTACTCAGCAAGTTTCTTATTATCAGGTCAAATGAATTCTCGTCTGTATAAACACTGAGGCCATTGCCAAAAGTAGTTTGGATTTCAAGTTCTTTGTGTCGAGATTCATTATAAAAGAGCGTAATGATCTCCTTGATCTTGAAATTAGGATCGAAGGTAACAGGCACAACCGTAATGCCTTGCATTTGTGTTTTTGACCACTGTAAAATGTTTTCTAAGAAGTTACGAATATCTTTAATAGAGCTTTCTAATCGACTACTGTAGGCTTTAAACTCTTTGTCGGTTATATGCCCTTGGTTAAACATATTAACCAGCTGTTCCATGCTGCGAAGTGGGCCTTTGATGTCATGAGAAATGATAGAAAATAGTTTGTCTTTGGCATCATTACTTCGCTGGAGTTGATTCTTTTGGGCTTCTATATCTTTAGTAATCGTTTTTACCGTATCCTTTAAGATCTCATTTCTACGCTTTACAGCTTGTGATTGCGACCATTGTATTCCAAAACCAATCCCTAAGATCAGCACACCTATCAATAAATAAAACCACCATGTCTCATAGATTGAAGGGTTGATATTTATACTGATCAAGTTGCTGTATACCGTCACTTTTCCATCTTGGTTTTCTACCTTAACATCAAAAGCATAGTTGCCCGATGGTAAATTCGTGTATACAGCCTGTCGGCTATTACTTGCCAGCATCCACTCTGTATCGAAACCACTCAAACGATAATATAATTTTAACTTCTCTGGATGATAAAGATATAAACTAGTAAACTCTATCATGAGTCGGTTAAGGCCAGCAGGAAAGCTCATCTTATTCTCAATCTTTACCTTTTCATTGTTAGCATATATATTTTCAATGATTACTGGTGAACTATACTCTTCTAGTCTTAGCTGTTTTGTGTTAGTTACTGAAATTCCATCCGTAGTAGGCAGGAAGAGTTCTCCTCTCTTATTCATATACCCTTTACCTGCGCCAGTAAACTCTACTTTCCTTCCAGAATTATGCTCTTTAAACTCAGTTACATTGGCTATAATATTTTCACCATTAAATATCCTGACTAATTCCTCTAGTTGTACTCGATATAACGCCTCGCTGGTGATATACCATAACTGATTATCTTGGTCTTTCCACAAATCAAAGACAGCAGACTGGGTTAATCCATGCTCAGCACTAAAGTTGAAGGTTTTTCCTGAATCCTTGTTGATAATGCTTAGCCCCGCTGTGGTGGCGATTACATGATTATCTTCAGCAATAGGAAGTGTGGTGAAAATAACCTCAGCGGCAAGCCCTGTATCAGCATTAAAAACCTTTAACTGCTCACCTTCATTATTGTAAACATATAGTCCGCCCCCATTGGTCGAGATCCATAGTCGACCTTGGTGGTCCTCTACAGTATTCATGATAAAGGCATTGCTCAACCCATTATTCTTATCTATCCATAGATAGTCAGGCCTGTCTGCTTTCAAAACTACACCGTAAGTTGTATTAACAAGCAGATTTCCATTGCTATGTCTGAGTATGTTTCTTGTGCGTGACTTGTTCTTTATTGATTCAAAGTCTTGAGGTTGGAATGAGGACTCATTTGGGCTTTTTTTGTAAATGCCATCATATGTTGCCAGCAAAATAGTGCCATCCTCATCCATATGAGAGCCTTTGACAAAATTTTGTTGTGGGTTTTTGCCTATACTGAACTCGGTGATCTTATTGCCTTCTTTAAATACAAAACCTTTTTCCGTGCTGATAAGTAGGGTATCGTTACCTTTGCCTTTTATATCGCTTACTACGCGATTTCCGGCTCCATTTTGTAAGCGATAGTTGATGTACTTGCCTTTCCGCAGGCGATTGAGTCCTCCTCTATAGGTGCCTACATAGAGGGTTCCTTCTCTATCAAAAAATAAAGAAACTACTCTGTTGTGGTTTAAACCTGTACTTTGGTCAATTCGCTCTTTAGTGCCATTTGGCTTAAATCTGAAAAGGCCTGATGCGCTGCCCACAAATACGCTACCAGCAGGTCCTTTAATCAAATAGTCAACAAGACCCAATCCTGAATCTTCATAGGTGATTTCTGTTAGCTTATCATTTTTAATATAATACAATCCGCGATCTGAGCCGATATAGCCTTCACGGGGGTCCTGCATCAGCACTCGGTCTACATTCATATTCCACCGCTCACTGAGTTTAGTCAGTTTGTTGTTAGATATCATCCAAAGCCCTTCGTCTCTTGCGCTGATGTAAATGTTTCCTAGCTCATCTTTGCTAATATTATTAATGGTTTTTTTTACCACCTCATCTGAGAAAGGGGCTTCTTTTACTACACCATTGTCGATCAAGTAGAGGCCATTTCTAGCACCTACCCAAAGGGTGTCTTCTGAGGCTTGAAAAAGCGCGGTTATATACGTTTGATCGAGTAAGCTACTATTTCGGGGTTTTGATATCGTATCTTCATTAATGTAATAGACCCCGTTGCCATTCGATCCTGCAATCACTCCACCACCATGCTTTGGAATGACCGTCAAAAAGCCACTTTGAGCAATGGCGCGTTCGGTACTTTGATTGTATATCCTGGACTTATTACCATCGTAACGAATAAGCCCTTCAAAGCTAGCAAGCCAAATGTAACCCGTCTCGCATTGAGAAACATCCAGGATATTACTGTAGGCCAATCCATCGCGGTCAAACCAGTCATCAATGAGGTATTGATCAAGCGATCGATCAATGCTCAGTTCATGTTGACCAGATACCTCGGAAGTCTTCAATAGCAATACCGTGATCAACAAAATAAATATTCTAAATTTATCCACCTGCTCCTTTATGTCAATTTTTAAAGATATCTATATTCAGCAATTTTAATACCAAGCACTGATGCCGAAGGTGTCAAAATAAAATAAAATCTTTTTACATCTTGATTTAAAGCATGTTAATATATGAAAAATTTCCTCCAAAAGTGAATTAAATGATGCTCTTTTTGTTTTATAGCTACAAAAGATAGACCTTTATGAATTATTTTTTATAATAAATAATGGCAAGACTTTTGAATAGGATGTCAAGGGTCGCTAAATCATTTTTAGCCATAGATATAAAACTTAAGTTAAGTGATGTTTGCTCAAAGAGAGCATTTGAAATAGGGCGAAGATAAGGGTGCCCAATTAGTCTAAACGAGGCTAAGAATGAATAACTTATCAGAATATTTACTATTGATATGAACAGAAAAAAACAAGAGGATGGCAGACGCCCTAGTAATGGCTCAGCCCCTCGATCGCGTCGTGAGGATGCTAATTCTTCAAGGTACAGTGCTGAAAAATCAAGTAAGCCTTATCGCTCAAAATCAGACAGAGGTTCTGATTCATCAACCTACCGTAAAGATGAAGGGGGTGCTTATGACAAAAGAAGTAATTTTTCTTCTTCTAAGCCTAACCGATACAGCAAGGACTATGAAGGCGAAAGTGGTGCTAAGCGCTATCAAGGAAGCCGTGGTGAGTCCTCATCTCACGCTAAAAAGAGAACTTTCAAGTCGGACAAAGATCGTGACTTTAGGCAAGAAAGACCTTTTTCAGGTAAAAGCCGAAAGGATGGCGCCTACAATCCAGATTCTAAAAAATATAGAGGCGAAGAGTCTAATGAAGGATTTGACCGCAAAAAACGTCCGGAATATCGTCAAACTGGCTTCCAAAATAGGAATAAGCCGGGAGATGACTTCCAATCTAAAAACTACCGCGAAGGAGGTCGAAGTTATCCCAAACGAAGGGTCAATGCTCACCCTGACACTTTTGTAAGTGGTAGGCAGGCCGAAGAAGGCTATGAGCCGCCAAAAAGAAAGGTTTTTGATAAAAGCGATAGATCCGACCGCCCCTACCAAGACAGAAAGGTGAGAACCGATCGCCCTTATCAAGAAAGGCAAGAACGGCAAGAAAGGTCCGACCGCCCCTATCAAGCTAGGCAGGAAAGACCTGAGCGCGTGTTTAGAGATAAAAGCGGTAGAGATGACCGTCGAGCGCCAAGAGGTAAAAAATATGACGATGCTAAGGTTGACAATCGTGTGCCTGGTACGCTCAAATATGCACCTCAAATTGAAGGCGATGAGAAAATCACTAAAGATACTCCCATAAGGCTCAATCGCTACATCTCGATGTCGGGGCTGTGCTCAAGGAGAGATGCTGACTTGATGATTACTGAAGGTGAGGTAAAAGTAAATGGTAAGATAACTACCGAGCTAGGCTTAAAAGTAACCCGTAGAGATCGCGTAAGTGTAAAAGGGAAGCCACTATCGCCTGAGCGTAAGGTATACATCTTGATGAATAAGCCTAAAGACTATATTACCACTAAGTCGGATACTCATGGTAGAAGAACCGTGATGGATCTACTGAAAAATGCGTGTGAAGAAAACGTATTTCCTGTAGGACGACTTGATAGAGCTACCACAGGCTTACTGATTTTTACCAATGATGGCGCTCTAGCTGATAAGTTGATGCACCCAAGCCATAAGGTAGAAAAGCTATATGAAGTGAGGCTCGATAAGCCAATCTTGCAAGAGGACCTAGAGAAAATTGATGCTGGAGTAGTGTTAGAAGATGGCGCCGCTCCGGTGGAGGAAGTGGCAGTAGTTACTCCCGACCGCATGTCATTAGGAATCAAAATTGTAATTGGTAGAAATCGTATCGTGCGTCGTATTTTTGAAAGTTTAGGCTATCGGATAGAAAAGCTTGATCGCGTGATGTATGCCGGCCTTACCAAAAAAGAAGTGCCGAGAGGAAAATGGCGATTCCTATCAGAAAAAGAAGTAATCAGACTCAAACATTTTAAGTGAGATGGAAGGGAAGGATTTAGAAAAACTAGACTATAAGAAAGTAGTCAATGTGGTTTATGAAGACAACCACTTACTGATTGTCAATAAGCCGGCAGGCATGCTCGTGCAAGGCGATAACACCAGAGATATACCCTTGGTAGAGTACTGCAAGGCTTACGTAAAAGATAAGTACAATAAGCCCGGCGATGTATTTATGGGTTTGGCTCATCGGCTAGATCGGCCAGTGAGTGGTTTGGTAGCACTTGCACGTACCTCAAAAGGGCTTGAGCGAATGACGGCACTATTTCGTAACCGTAAGATTCACAAAGTGTATTGGGCGGTGGTGAAAAATAAACCCCCTCAGTGGGAGGGGAAGCTAGTGCATTACCTCAAGAAAAATACCAAAACCAATAAAGTGGAGGCCTTTGACTTACAGGAATATGACAAAGATCGCTTGCGTGCTGAGTTGACTTATAAGTCTTTAGGCAAAATGAATGACCACTATTTGCTAGAAGTACGCCCCCTTACAGGCAGGCCGCATCAGATTAGGGTTCAGCTTGCCGCAATGGGATGTCCCATTCGAGGTGATCTGAAGTATGGTTTTGGAAAGCGGAATCCGGAAGGAAATATTAATTTACATGCTAAAAACTTATATTTTGAGCATCCGATTAAGAAGATACCAATGAAGTTGCGAGCTGCTTTGCCAGAGAATCAATTCTGGGAGCAGTTTTTAGACCTTGAGGAGATCAACCTCAAGGATAAGGATATCGATTATATTTTTTAAAGAATAAAAGCGGCTTCGGTCGCTTTTTTTATTTGCGTGGGATGAAGGGGTGAGGCGGGTTTTACTTTTGTAGTATAGTCGTATTTTTATTTATAACTGTTAAAAACGGTATAGTTTTTGTTATTTATTTTAAAGATTGTAAAAAGGAAGGTTTTTCAAAAAACTTGATTAATTTTATTTGCATTCTGATTAAAATCAAACTATACCATCTTATTTGAAGTCTATCTTCCTTTTTTAGCCATTTGTTTCATGCACTTTGCTCTTAATTGAAGTCTTTTCAAATAGTAACCCAACAGCCATGAAACAACAATTACTTTTGTGTTTTGCTCTTCTTTTGTCCATTAATCCACTTTATTCACAAGTGGCCAAAGACAATCCAAATTTTAGTTAAGCCGAAGATGGTCTCACCTGTCTTTGTCCTGATGCCGCTTTTGGTACATCAGGTACTCTGGTGATTGGCGGCGAAGAAAAAACTTTTACTAAGCGAACTAGGGACGGTGTTCGAGTTCTTGATATTAACTCTAATGGGAATGATCCAAGAATTGCTCTCACATGTACTAGTGGGATATTCAATATGAGAAATCTTTTCAATAGCGGGTTGAATCGTGAACCAGAGTTTAATCAGTCATTGGTTCATTGGGATGTGAGTAATGTTACTAACATGGATGGGATGTTTAGAACTGTTAGTTCATTCAATCAGCCACTTAATACTTGGGATGTTAGCAACGTAACATCTATGATTGGCATGTTTGATGGAGCTACGTCATTCAATCAACCACTTGACGATTGGGACGTGTCTAGTGTAATAAGTATGAACTCCATGTTTGCAGGTGCTACTTCCTTCAATCAATCTTTAGGAAGCTGGGATGTGAGTAGCGTCAATTCTATGGTTTCCATGTTTGAATTGACCGTGCTATCAAGCTCCAATTATACGGAGACTTTGCAAGGATGGAGTCAACTAAGTAGTTTACAAAGCAATGTGACTCTAGGAGCACAGGGTTTAAGTTATTGTGATGACTCTTCTCGAGATATTCTAGTAAATGATTTTAGCTGGAATATTCAAGGCGATGTTATAGGTTCAGATTGTGTTCAAAATATCACCTTTGCTAGTATCGAGCCAAAAACTTTTGGTGATGCACCCTTCGAGCTAACTGCTACCGCTAGCTCAGGTTTAGATGTCAGCTATTCAATTGGTGATGAGACTGTTGCAACCATAGCTGGTAATGTTGTTACCATTGTAGGTGCTGGAACTACCGAGATCACCGCATTCCAATTAGGTAATAATAATTTTGAAGCTGCAGAGCCTGTGACAAGGACATTGACAGTAGAAAAAGCAAGTCAAACGATCACCTTTGCTGAATTGTCAAGCAAAACATTTGGTGATGCATCCTTTGAGCTAACCGCTACCTCTAGCTCAGGTTTGGATGTCACTTATTCAAGTAGTGATGAGACTGTTGCAACCATTGTTGATAATGTTATAACCATCGTGGGTGGTGGAACTACCGAGATCACCGCTTCTCAAGAAGGGAATAATATTTTTGCAGCTGCAGAGCCTGTGACAAGGGTATTGACAGTAGAAAAATTAAGTCAAACGATCACCTTTGCTGAATTGTCAAGCAGAAGTTTTGGAGACGCATCCTTTGAGCTAACTGCTGCCACTAGCTCAGCTTTAGAAATTACTTATGAAAGTAGTGATGCTACTGTTGCAACCATAGAAGGTAATGTAGTAACCATCGTAGGTGCAGGTACTACAGAGATCACCGCTTCGCAAGAGGGTAATGATAATTTTGCAGCTGCAGAGCCTGTGACAAGGGTATTGACAGTAGAAAAATTAAGTCAAACGATCACCTTTGCTGAATTGTCAAGCAGAAGTTTTGGAGACGCATCCTTTGAGCTAACTGCTGCCACTAGCTCAGCTTTAGAAATTACTTATGAAAGTAGTGATGCTACTGTTGCAACCATAGAAGGTAATGTAGTAACCATCGTAGGTGCAGGTACTACAGAGATCACCGCTTCGCAAGAGGGTAATGATAATTTTGAAGCTGCAGAGTCTGTAACAAGGACTTTGACGGTAGAAAAAGCGAGTCAAACCATTACTTTTGCTGAGTTAGAAAATCGTACTGTGAATGATGCATCTTTTGAATTAGCCGCTTCATCGGATACTGACTTGGTAATTAGTTTTGAGAGTAGCAATCCTGTTGTTGCAACCATAGAAGGTAATATGGTAACTATCGTTTCCGCAGGTACTACAGAAATCACCGCTTTTCAAGCTGGTAATGATAATTTTGAAGCTGCTGAGCCTGTCACTCGAAGGCTTACAGTCGAGTCTGTACTTAGCTTGAATACGATAAAAGAAGTAAGCGTTTCTTTCTATCCTAACCCGAGTACAGGAATTATAAATCTACAAAGCAACCAGAATTTTCAAAAAATCAGGGTATACACAGTGAGCGGTTCATTAGTTCATGAAGTGAATACAAAAGGGGCTGATGGCCAAATCGATATCAGCTCGCTAGCAGGTGGAGTTTATCTACTAAGACTCGATGATCATGCGAAGACTTATCGCATCATCAAAGAATAAAGTGCAGAACAAACAGTACATTTCAATAAAAAAGCCCCAGTCGGGGCTTTTTTATTGAAATCATCATCAGGATAAAGGATATAAGACAGGTAAATTTATAACAATAAATGGTCTTAGAGGACCAATTGACAAAATGAGCAGTTATGATTTAAAATCACGACATACTTTATCAATTCGTTCACCTTTATTCGCTCAACTTATACACTCTCATGCCTCGAACAAATCCGAACTTAAGTAGCGGTCTCCACGGTCGCAGGTGATGCATACAAGAACTCCTTCATCGAGGGTATCTGCTAGTCTCAAGGCCGCTGAAAGAGCCCCACCACTACTCATGCCGGCTAAGATACCTTCTTCTTTGGCCATGCGCCTTGCCATTTCTCTAGCTTCGGCTTCGCTCACATCTATGATCTGATCCACTCGCTCTTTCTCATAGATTTTGGGTAAAAATTCAGGACTCCATCGCCTTATACCTGGTATAGAGGAGCCATCTGTAGGCTGGCAGCCAACGATCTGCACCTTTCCATCAGAAACTTGCTTCATGTAGCGGGATACCCCCATAATAGTGCCTGTTGTGCCCATGGATGATACAAAGTGGGTAATCTTTCCGCCAGTTTGTTCCCATATCTCAGGACCTGTGGTGCGTTCGTGAGCCTTATAGTTATCAGGATTAGCAAATTGATTTAAAATCAGATAGCCCTCTTCCGCTGCCATTTTCTCAGCCAGCGTTCTGCTGTATTCAATGGTGCCTTTTGCAGGCGTCAGAATTAGTTCCGCACCGTAAGCCTTCATCGTTTTAATGCGCTCTTCGGTGGAGTTGTCAGGCATAATGAGCGTCATTTTCACCCCTTTGATCGCTGCGATCATGGCCAGAGCAATGCCTGTATTGCCACTTGTAGCCTCTACCACGCGGTCGCCGGGCTTGATGTCACCCCGCTTCAAAGCTTCATTGATCATGCTATAAGCCGCCCTATCCTTCACGCTACCGCCAGGGTTGTTTCCCTCTAGCTTACAAAAAATTTTCACCTTTGGATTGGTTGGTATTCTTTGTAATTCAACAAGCGGTGTATTTCCTATTAATTCTTCTATTTTCATTTTTTTAATACTAATTCAGTTTTTCGGCTCCTCGTAGCTTGTCTTCAATAAGTATGCCACCTACTTTTAACAAATATGCCAGCTGCTGAAGCATTTTTTTCTTTAACTAATCAGCAATTGAACTCTTTTTAATGTCCCTTATTTTGAGCTGATTAAATATTATGATTTCTCATGAAAGAGCAAATATACGATACCATAAGCTCATATTATACCCTCTTCAAGGGAGCTTTTATTTTGATTTTAAACTATTTTGCTGCCATTATTCTATCCCTAGTTGGAATTGACTGTAAACACGTTTTAACCCGGATTATGTATTAGGATTCGTAATGAGAGTACAAAATGCAATAAAATCAAGTATTTAGTGACTAAGGCATAGCACCGCTCTGGTGAAGGCGATAAATACAGCGAAGCGTTTGATTTTGAAGCAGTTTGCGCTCGGAATAGAATTTCTAATGCATATTCAGGGTTTTAATCATCAACGAATCTTGTATTGTGATTTAGGCACTTAATAAGATCATTCTCAATATAGCGTTTTCAAGCAAGCTATCGATTAGATTTTCACTAAGCAGTCGCCAATGATGCCTAATGATTAAACACGATTTCATCGCTTTCGCCGTCCGAATGGCTCATTTTAGCTTTATAGTAAACTTTTGATTGTGGCGGCACGCTTTGCGTGAGCCATACATTACCCCCAATCACACTGTCTTTCCCGATTACAGTAGTGCCACCGAGTATGGTCGCACCAGCATATACCACTACGCCATCTTCTAAAATGGGATGCCTTTGCGAGCGCGCATCTTCCTTTTTTACACTTAGTGCACCTAGGGTTACACCTTGATAGATTTTTACCCGCTTTCCTATGATGGTGGTCTCTCCAATTACTACTCCCGTGCCATGGTCAATACAAAAGTAATCACCAATTTTAGCGCCTGGATGGATATCAATACCCGTTTTTCCATGAGCATATTCACTGATAATGCGAGGCATCAGCTCAACTTCCTGTTCGTGGAAGTAATTGGCAATGCGATGAGCGACAATCGCATAAAAGCCAGGATAGGTTCTTATCACTTCAGTATGGCTTTTTGCTGCGGGGTCACCTTCAAATACAGCATCAACATCGCGCATGAGCCTCGATTTAATGTCGGGCAGGGCATCGAAAAAAGCGGTTGCCATGCTAGTATAGTTAGCGCCTTTGGGTGTTTTTCCGTGTTGTAGAATGCGTACCAAATCCGATTTCAGCATCTGCCCGTATGCGGCAATCTCTTCCGCCGAGTGAAAGTCTTTCTCAGCAAACTGAGGAAACAAAAGCCCTAACAGTCGATCAAAAAAGCTGATCACCCAGCGAGGTGGTGGGCAGCAAGCTTCCTTCTGATGTTCCTGATAGAGTTGTCTTATAAATTGTTCGTCCATTATTTTATTGGTAAATCCTGATCACATCCTCATCCCACCCTTCATATACTTCGCGCTGCCTCTTGATGTTTTATAAATTTGTCCGCAAAAGTACCATTCCGCAGGCGATCTTTGATAATGAAGGCATTTTTTTTCAACAAAAGGCTCAACTTAGCCCCTCATCCCAAGCAAAATTCAAAAGAAAAGGATATATTCAAAATTAAAAATGACCCTTATGCCGATGCGATTAGCTTTTTGTTTTCTTATGTTTTCTTTTTTTCTAGCGTGGAATGAGGCCGCGGGGCAATCTCGCTCCTTCGATCGACCCGATAGCCTACGTGGCTACCTGAGTGCGGAGCGAAGTTTTTATGATGTTGGCCATTATGATCTTACCGTGCGCTTTGAACCTGAAAGTAAATCCATTACAGGTCATAATCGCATGACTTTTCGAGTGCTTGATCAGCAGCAACGCCAGCAAATTGACCTTTTTCCTAATATGAGCCTTGACTCTGTGCTTTATAATGGTGAGCACATGCAATTTGAGAGGGAGTATTCGGCAATTTGGATTCTGTGGAATGAAGCACCTGAAGTGGGTAGTATCCACTCCCTCGACTTGTATTTTTCCGGCAAGCCTCAAATTGCTCGGCGTCCACCATGGGGCGGTGGCTTTGTGTGGGATGAGGACGCAGCCGGCAACCCACACATAGGCGTAGCGGTACAAGGCACGGGAGCTAGCCTGTGGTGGCCTAACAAAGACCACCTCAGCGATGAACCGGACTCTATGGATGTACGGTTGGATGTTCCCGATCAGCTCATGGCCATCAGCAATGGGCGCAAACAGTCTGTTGAAAGGAGCGAACCCGGTCGGGAGCAGTGGCACTGGAAAATCCATCATCCCATCAACAATTACAATGTTACTTTTTACTTAGGCGAATTCGTACATCAAAAAAGGACATTCACCACAGCTGAGGGTAATTCGTATCCTCTTGATTTTTACTTGCTAAGCCATAGGAGTGAGGAGGACTTTGAGCACTTCAAGCAAACGGATGAAATGCTGCGCATATTTGAAGCCTTACTTGGTCCGTACCCCTTTCCGGAGGATGGTTTTAAGATAGTAGAAGCACCTTACTGGGGCATGGAGCATCAAAGTGCTATCGCTTACGGTAATGACTTGCAAAATAATGAGTATGGTTTTGATTTTATTCTCATTCATGAGAGTGGCCATGAGTATTTCGGCAATAGCATCAGCGTATCCGACTTGGCTCATATGTGGGTGCATGAAGCTTTTACTACCTATTTGGAGGCATTGTACCTAGAAAAAAAGCACGACTATGCCACCGCGCTTGATTATTTGAATAGGCAGCGGACTCAGATTCGCAATCAGCGACCTATTGTTGGCAGCTATGGGGTCAATGACAAGCCTACCGATACTGATCAATACTATAAGGGCACCTGGATGCTGCAAACCTTGAGGGTAAGCTTGGCCGACGATGAGCTTTGGTTTAAAATGCTTCGAGAATTGCATGAAAGTTTCAGAGTGCAAGTGGTAGAAGGCCAGCAAATCATTGATTTTATCAATACATATACAAATGGGGCGTCTTCTTCCATCTTAGATCACTACTTGTTTCAGTCCGAGATACCACTGCTACAAACTTATTTTGAGGGCGAACACTTTTATTATCGTTGGGCAAATGCATCCGATGAGTTTCAAATGAATTTTCAAGTGGTGCTTGGAGGAGAACCTGTATTATTGTCAGGTAGTACAAAATGGCAGAAAATATCGGTTAATGAGAAAGAAATAAGTGTAAATCACAGAATACAGCTATTTAATCTTAAAAAGATGAAAAAATAGGCGCTTTCTTACTTGTTTTTCTACTCCGTACTTTAGTTAGATGAAGTAATGCATAGAGCTAGCCTTGAGTTTGTCGTTAATCCTGCGTTTAAACTTACAAAGCTAGCGTTATTTCAAACGAACACTTTAGTTTTGTGGATTAGCCATCCTTATTCATATAAAAAGGTGACATTATTATTAAAGATTAAGTACAAATTTCTGGAAGTTTATATTAACGAGCATCATGCTAGTGGGCGATCGGTGGTTTATTTTAAATGGTATGGGCTGCTTTTAGATCAAGAGGCCATGAAAGGTATGGATGAAATCACTGATCTCGTGAAAGAAGTAAAGGCTACTGATTTAGTTACCAACTTTGATGATTATAAAGGCAGTAGTATAAAGATTTCTCAATATATGCGTTCTACATGGACTGACGATTTGTATCAAGCCGGAATTAAGAGAGTATATCGTAATGAGGCCAAAGGGGCCTTTGAGCAGTTTTCATTAAATGCATCCATCACTCAGGATGATTCAAATCCATTTGAGCTCATAAGCTATGAAGCTCCACGAGATAAACCAGATTATTGGTTAAGCCTTCCTTTTATTGAAGGTTAGGCGTTTGATTGAGTAATTCTTACTTTTTATACTTCATAAAAAAAGCAGAGCATATTATGAGGATATTTCATAGAGAACGATAGTTATAAGCTTTGAAAGGCTTTGAAATAAGCTAAATAGGTATTGAACTCATCCACTAATTTACAAATCTGAGCTTTTCTGTCATCAATTGATGAATTTCAACAAATGGCTTGAAATATGGCCATACGAGAGGGTATTTATTCGCTCAGTGTAAGTCATTTTATTTCTCAATGATAACAACCTGAGATCCTTTGTGCCAACATTGTGGAAAGCTAGCACCTAAAAAATTACACTATGTCGACCGATGTTTCAAGCAGTGTTTCTTAGTGATTCCTACTTAACTTAAGATGATGTCAAACTTTTGCTAAATCGGCGTCTGCAATCCTATGGGAAGGTTTAATAAGTATTTTTCCGCTATGGTATATTTTGATTTTTGTTGTTTTGTAACTTTATATGACGAAAATCACAAAACATATTACCTTCTCTACCGTGCTTTACAGTCAAAGCAAACAATAAAATAAAGATGTTATGGCGAAAAAGTCATTTGCCCAATTGATCAAGTCTTCAGATGTTCCCGTATTAGTAGATTTTTATGCGGATTGGTGTGGACCATGCCAAACGATGAGTCCTGTAGTTAGTGAGATGGCTAAAGAATATTCTGGAGCCCTAAAGGTGATCAAGGTCAATGTTGATAAAAATCAAGCGGCAGCAATTAACTATCAAGTGCGCTCTATTCCTACCTTTATATTATTTGATCGGGGTAAGCAAATCTGGAAGCAAGGGGGTATAATCCCCACGCGTGAATTTCGAAAGATTTTAGATCAAAAGCTTAAATTGAATAAATAAATATTTTCTACCTTTGCTGCCGTTTTGTAAATTATAAGAAGACGGACGGTAAGGTGCAAGTTTTTTGGAACACTTTTTGCTCAGTTCAGTCTTTACGAGTTGAAAGTTAACAACTATTTTAAATCCGTTAAACACAAATTAGACATGAAAAAAATCACTAACTTAATGTTAAGCATGATGGCAGCAGTTGCCGTGATGCTAGTAGTCACTTCTTGCGGTGACGATGATGAGGTAGCTCCAGTTTTGCCACCTTCTATTGATATCGCGGCCAATGTAGAGGCCAATGAAGAGGGCGTATTCGAAGTTGAGGCAGGAGAAACGATAGCTTTGGATATCGTGGTAAATGCACCAGCTGGATTTAACGTAATGAGATTGAGCGCTACTTTAGATGGGTCAAACTTTGACTTGGCTGGTGCTGGATTCACTACTGAATTCACTCGCTTAGATGAGGGAGTAGCTGTAAACCAAGATGCTACGAGAGCAGAAATTGATCTTGACATTGCTACCACTGAAGATTTTGTTGGAGAGTGGGTTTTCACTTTCACCGCAGTTGACGATGCAGATCAGACCACTACAGCTAATGTAGAGGTGGTAGTGATGATGACTGAAGAGCCAGAAGGTGTGGTAAGATATGAAACCATCTTATTAGGTGGTCAAGGATCATCTGAGGCTAGTTCTTTAGATGCTATAACTGGTGAAAAATATACGCTAACACCTGCCACTCAGAATAGTGAATTGATTGACATCGTATATTACTGGGGTGCAACAAACAATAGCACATTAGCTAGTCCTGATAGCCAAGGATTACAAAATGCTTTCACGGATATTGCTAACTTCCCTGTGAAAAATTCTACTAGACTCCTAAAAACTGATCTAGCAGTTGAAAACTTCAATACTATAGAAACAGCTGAAGCTTTAAGAGATGCTGCTGATTTAGATTATCAAGATGATTCTCGAGGTGCTACTCAGTTAGCTGCTGGTGATGTAATCGCTTTCAGATTTGACGAAGACAGAGCTGAGGATTTTGGTTTAATCAAAGTTATCTCTGTTGATGATACTAACGGTAATGGAACAATCACTATTGAAGTATTGATTCCTGCGTCTATCGCTCCTGAGCAAGACTAATTTAAACTTTTTTAAATTTCAAAAACCCAAGCCTACTGGCTTGGGTTTTTTTGTTAAACTTGGAGCTGTTTTTGCTCTATCCTTTTTTAAAATTAAATTTTATGTATATTAGCTTGTTTGCATCTTAAATTTCATAGGAAGTTACTGAGTTTTAAAAGCGCTGAAGGCGCTATATATCAAAGCACAGGGCGAAGCCCTGTGAGAAATAGACAGCATGACTTAGCCCTGAAAGGGCGGAACAAAGTAACAAGCTGTTTCTTTTTAATGCGTATATCTATTGATGTAGTTACGCGGATAAGCATATTAATTTTTTAAAATTTCTATTACCCACCAACCTTAATGTTCGTATCATTATCCACTAGCTTGTATCTATTGAAGAACTGAACCAAATGTACATTTATGAAAACATCTACTTACTCCGCTTTTAGCCTACTATCTTTTATCATCCTTTTCTTTTTCATCGCTGCCTGTAGTAGTGACGATGACGGATCACCTCTGCCAGCCCCAATGCTCGAGATTAACTCTTCTTTAACTGCCAATGAAGAAGGCACACTTGAGACCACCGCAGGCGATTCTATCAGCTTAAATATCACGATCGAGGCTCCTGCTGGCTTTCGATCAGTAAGCGCAAGTGCATCCCTCAATAATCAGCCAGCTGATCTGCCTTTTCCAAGCCAATTAGATGCTAACTCAGATGAAGTAAACGTTGATGAAGACAGTATCAATGTGGAGGTAGTCCTTAATTTTGATATCGAAGCAAGTTTTGAAGGAGATCTAGTATTGACTTTTATTGCTCTAGATGATATCGATCAAAGCACTACTGCTACTATTACCATCAGGGTAAATGCCGCTCCGGAAGGAGTAGTAAGCTTTACCAATATTGTTTTAGGAGGACAGCGTTCAACTCAAGCCGCTTCTCTCAATGCCATAAATGGGTCAACCCTCGGAATCGAGACAGCGATCGATAATAGCGAGTTGGTAGATATTGTATATTTTTGGAGTGAAGAAAATGGCAACAGCCTAGCAAGTCCAGATAGCAGAACATTGCAAGCTGCTTTTCCTGAGGTTGAGGAATTACTAATTAAAAATGCTACTAGATTACAAAGAACTGTTGTAACCCAAGAGGCCTTTAACGGTATAGCAACCGCCGAACAGCTAAGAAGCATTGCCTCTAGCTTACAATTCCAATCTGACAATAGAGAAGTCGGAGATCTAGCCGTAGGAGATGTTATTAGCTTCCTTTTTGATTTTAATATTGCTGATGACGATTTTGGCTTGATTAAGATCGAGGAAATCAACGATACTGATGGTAGTGGTACAATTACTATCAGCCTATTGATCCCAGCTTCTATAGCAGAGTAAAATAGTTAGCTTGTGTTTAAATTTTTTCTTCATTGCGGGAAATGGGGTTGGTATATGCGCAGAACTCGTTTATAAAGATAGCAGCATGATAAACTTTAAGAAGCTATTTTACGCTTTTGATGTCTTTTCATGTAAGGACCAAATCCGATTTACAAATTATGTTAATGCAGATACCTTAAAAGGTTCATCCTCCTTGCGACTAGATTCATGCAAAACTAAAAAGGAAACTTTGATCTTTTATTAAGGGCCTGCTTAAAAAGGTTCAAGTACTGCAGATTCGAGGCGTCACAAGCTTTGCTTATTTTATGGAAAAAATGATATATTTCAATAGGCTTATTTTAAGCATTTAATCTTTTTTCAAATAAATACCACTTACGATTTACGAATCACGATAGTGCTTTGAGCTAAGCTACAAAATGTCGATATCAGACATTTTCGTGCAAGCATTTTTACTACTTTTGAATAAAAACTGTGCACTCAAATAAATAAAGTATAGATTTTATGAT